>NZ_JBXAFK010000026.1:23705-96367 GCF_058793055.1 Pseudomonas sp. MPR-R2A5 | reverse complement strand
CGCCGGATAGATTTAAGCAAGCCAACCACATCGCCCGTTAATCAGTATTGCAAAAATGGGGGGGACCATAGATTTTTGTTGGGCCTCGCTCTGCAGTGATCGCGCCCTGCCTCAGGACACGGGCTGCTCCTGCAACAACCCGCCTTCGATCCGCACACGCCGCCCATGGAAGCGCTTGAGGCTACTGCGATGGCCAACGCTGACGATGCTCAATCCAGGCAGCTCATCGATCACCGCCTGATACAACGTGGCTTCATCCTCTTCATCCATGGCCGAAGTCGCTTCATCCATGTACAGCCATTGCGGCGCGAACAACAACGCGCGGGCAAAGGCCAGGCGCTGTTGCTCGCCCGGCGAGAGCATCCGTTGCCAGTGGTTGGCTTCATCGAGGCGAGCGACCAGGTGCGGCAGGCGGCAGGTTTCCAGGACCTGTGCATAACGTTCTGCCGGGTACACGCTGTCGTCCTGTGGATAACTCAACACATCCTTGAGCGTACCAATCGGCAGGTAGGGCTTCTGCGGCAGGAACAGGTAGCGCTTGGCCGGCAGGCGAATGCTGCCATGGCCGGCTGGCCACAAGTGGCCCATCGCACGCAGCAAGGTACTTTTACCACTGCCCGATCGCCCGCTGAGCATCACCCGCTCGCCCGGTTCCACGGTCATGTCGGCGTCGGTGAGCAAATGACGTCCGTCGGCCAGGTCCATCCCCAGGCCCTGCACCACCAGGCGTTCGCCTTGGGGCTGCACATCGATGGCCGCAGGGCGTTGCTCGTTCTCGCTCATGGCCTGCTGGAAGCTCAGCAGACGATCACTGGTCGCACGCCAGCTGGCCAGGTCGGCGTAGGCCGTGATAAACCAACTGAAATTACCCTGCACGTTGCCGAACGCCGAGTTGATTTGCATCAGCTCGCCCAACTCGATCTTGCCGGAGAAGTAGCGCGGTGCAGCCACAATGAACGCAAACACGGTGGCGATCTGCTCATAGCCGGCGGTGAAGAACGTCAGGCGCTTGGACACTTTCATAATGTCCCAGAAGTTATGCCAGACCTTGCCGAACCGCGCACTCAAGCGCTGGTTTTCGTTAGGCTCGCCGTTGTACAAGGCGATACTCTCGGCATTCTCCCGCACCCGCACCATGGAGAAACGCAAGTCCGCCTCAAACCGTTGTTGCTGGTTGCTCAGGCCGATCAAGCGTCGACCGATCAAGTGGGTCAACCAACTGCCGACACCGGCGTAGACCAACGCGCACCAGAACATGTAGCCGGGGATGGTGATACCGAACACTTCAATGCTGCCCGACACGCCCCACAAGATGATGGAGAACGACACCAGGCTGACCACATTGCGTAGCAGCCCCAGGCCCAGGTTCAAGGTATTGGAGGTGAAGCTGTTGAGGTCTTCGGAAATCCGCTGGTCCGGGTTATCGGTATAGCCGCCCTGCTCCAACTGGTAGTAGTTCTTGTGGCTGAGCCAACGCGCGAAATACTTTTCGGTGAGCCAGGCACGCCAGCGAATGGTCAACATCTGGGTCAGGTACAGGCGGTAGACCGCGCCGAGAATCGCCACCGTGGCGATACCGCAGAAATAGATGATCTGTTGCCAGAAGGCGGCGGTATCCTTATTTTCCAGGGCGTTGTAGAAGTCTTTGTACCAGTGGTTGAGCCATACCGATATCGCCACGCTGAACAACGACAGGCCAATCACCACCGCCAGCAACAACCAGGCCTTGCCCTTCTCTTCACTGCGCCAATAGGGCGTGATCATCGCCCAGGTTCGGCGGAAAAACTGCCCACGCACCGCGTCATTGACCGCGGAGTACTCAGCGTTCTGATTCATTGTTCAGGCTCGGTAGGAAAAACATGACAGGCGTTTGAACCGATCATAGACGATCGGTTCAGGGCGCCGTGCAGCCTGAAGCAGATTGTTCAGACTTCGTTCAGCGCCGTACCGGACGTTTCTGCAGCTTGCGTTGCAGGGTGCGGCGGTGCATGCCAAGGGCGCGAGCGGTGGCGGAGATGTTGCCTTCGTGCTCGGTCAGCACACGCTGGATGTGCTCCCATTGCAGGCGATCCACCGACATGGGGTTTTCCGGCACCAGGGTATCGAGGTCGGCATGCTCGGAGAGCAAGGCGGCCAGCACGTCGTCGGCGTCGGCGGGTTTGCACAGGTAGTTGCAAGCGCCGCGCTTGATCGCCTCGACGGCGGTGGCGATGCTGGAGTAACCGGTGAGGATCACCACGCGCATTTCCGGGTCGAGCTCCAGCAGCTTGGGCAGCAGCACCAGGCCCGAGTCGCCGTCCATCTTCAGGTCGAGCGCGGCGTAGTCCGGCAAGTCGGCCTGGGCGATGGCCAGGCCTTCTTCGGCGGAGCCTGCGGTGCTGACACGGAAGCCGCGACGGCTCATGGCGCGTGCCATCACGCGGGTAAACGTGGCGTCGTCATCTACCAGCAACAGATGCGGCAGTTCTTCGCCTTCGACTTGGATCTCGTCACTCATCGATATCTCCTCGTGCGACACGGGGCAGGCGCAGCTCGGTGAGCGTGCCACCTTCCTCATGACTATAGAGCTTCACTGAGCCGCCCGCGCGGGTCACGCTGGCCTTGCTCAAAAACAGGCCGAGGCCGAAGCCTTTGCCCTTGGTGGTAAAGAAAGGTTTGCCGATCTGCTCGGCAATAGCCAGCGGCACACCGGCGCCGTGGTCGCGAATACTGATCGTAAGGTCGTCCACATCCCAATCCAGTTGCACTTCCAGGCCCTCGGGGCAGGCATCGGCAGCGTTGTTCAACAAGTTGAGCAAGGCCTGGGTCAAGTCCGGCGGCGGCGCCATGCGCGGCACACTGCCCTGGCCCAACAGGTGGAAACGGTAACTGGCTTCGGGGCGCATCAGGTGCCAGCGGTTCAGGGCTTCGTCGAGCCACTGGGTCACGTCCTGCATCTCCACCGCCAGGCGGCGATTGGCTTCGGCAGCACGCACCAGTTGCTGCAAGGTCTGCTTGCACTGCTTGACCTGTTCGCGCAGTACGCCGAGATCCTCTTGCAGCGCCGGGTCGTGATGGTCCTGGGTCATTTCGTTGAGCAGCACGCTCATGGTCGCCAGCGGCGTGCCCAGCTCATGGGCGGCACCCGCGGCCTGGGTGGCGACGGCCAGCAGTTGCTGGTCGCGCAGGCCCTCTTCGCGGCGGATGGCGCGCAACTCTTCCTGACGGCGCAGCTCTTCGGCCATGCGCGCAGCGAAGAAGGTGATGACCGCAGCGGACAACGCGAAGCTCAGCCACATCCCGTAGATCTGCAGGTTTTCCCGTGCAATGGGGAAGGTCTGCAAGGGGTAGAACTGCGCCAGCAACAGCGTGTACAGGGTCAGCGCGATGCCCGACAGCACCACCGAATAGCGCCACGGCAAGGTCACGGCGGCGATGGTCAGTGGCACCAGGTAATACGAAACGAACGGGTTGGTGGAACCGCCCGAGAAATAAAGCAACACACTGTGGATAAACAGGTCGCAGGCCAGTTGCAGCGCGTATTCGAGTTCGGTCACCGGCCAGGTGGTGCGCAGCCGGATCGCGGTGAACACACACAGCACGGTGGAAAAGCACAGGGTCACGCCCAATTGCAGCCACGGCAGAGGCAGCAGGTCGAACCAATAGGCGAGCCCGACGGAGCCGGCCTGCGCGGCCAGCACCAGGGTACGAATGAACGTCAGGCGCCAGAGGTTCTGGCGAGTGGCGGAAGTCAGTTTTACGGCGGCGAGCATGAGCTCTCCCGATGAGCGCTGCAGGCGGATCGGCAGGAGTATAAACGAAGCAGCACCGCCGACACGGCGTATGTGGCTCTTTGACGCAGGGCGGGCAAATGACCGTTCGTCGGCAGCGCCCCAACCTGTAGCTAATGTGTAAACCCGAAGAACCCAACGTGACCGTCTACAGTCATACCGATACGACCCCCCCTAAGGAGCTTCCATGTCTCGTTTCATTCGCAGTGCAGCCATCGTCACCCTCAGCGTCGGCAGCCTCGCCAGCCTTCAGGCCATGGCCGCCGATGAGCTGCATTACAACCAGATTGCCCTGCGCGCCGAGGTCAGCCAGGAGGTGGCCCGCGACAAGATGATCGTCACGCTGTACACCGAATCCCAGAACAGCGACCCGGCCAAGCTCGCTGCCGAAATCACTACCACCCTGAACAAGGCCCTCGACCAGGCCCGCGAAGTCAAAGGCGTGACCCTGCGCCAGGGCAGCCGCAACAGCTACCCGATCTACGACAACAAGAACCAGAAGATCACCGGCTGGCGTGAACGCGCCGCGTTGCGCTTGGAGAGCGCGGACTTCCCGGCGCTGTCCAAGCTCACCGGCGAACTGCTGAACACCTTGAAGATGGAAAACATGGATTTCACCATCGCCGACGCCACGCGCAAGTCCAGTGAAGATGCGCTGCTCAAGGAAGCGGTCACCGCATTCAAGGCACGCGCACAGTTGGCCACCGATGCACTGGGCGGCAAGGGCTACAAGATCGTCAACCTGAACCTCAACACCAATGGTTACCCCATGCCTTACGCCCGTGCCGGGATGATGATGAAAGGTGCCCTGGCCGATTCGGCCCCTACCCCTGAAGTGGAAGCCGGCACCAGCCAGGTCAGCATGACCGCCGATGGCGTGATCGAAGTGCTGCAACAATAAAGTACTGACGGAAGCAAACGGGTTCCTGAAAACTCACTGAGTAGCGAACCCGTTCTCTGACAGATTGGCATCTGGCGCGGCCTTGAGGACGCGCCTTTTTTATCGGTGCAGCCGTAACTTCATAAATCAGAACACATGGCGCATTACACGCCTCTTCATTCTCCCCCCCCTACCGCACGCTGAATACGCGCCTTTATCCCGGGAAGTCATGCAATCAGCCGCCAGGTCTTTTTCAGCAGATGTCAGCCGCAACCATGTGTAACGAGAACAAAGCCAAAAGCAGGAACGTCAGTACGATCATTTTCCACGCAAGTATCGAACACATAATCGCCAGGGAGGCCAATTTACGGAGATCGATACCGAATGATTACATCTGCCTCAAACACTCTTCCGACATCTATGCCAAATGGGCCTCGCACCTCACCAGAGCTTGCCACCCAGCCTTCCCGCAATAACACAGAACATGCACCCCGGCAAAAAAGCCCAAAGAGAAAACACCATCACCAAACACTGATCCCCGGCCTACCGTATAACCCAGGGGTGGATAAATACATCGCTAAAGCCACTGAAGGTTTTAAAACGCCGAGCCAAAGTACCGCTGAAATTATCAAGGCCGAGTTGAAAACACGGTGGGGCAAGGACATTGATCCTGATAACACGTTTATTGTCACGTTGAACTACGACCCCAAGCAGCCAAAACCCAGGGGTGGCAAAGTCTTAAACAAGATATCGCTGACCAAAGCCGCGTTACATAACGTACAGCGCGCTAACAAGAAAGACGAACACCAGACGGAGTCCGAAAAACAGCGGTCGACCCTGCACACCTGGCTCAACCGGATGGCGCCGTTGAACCCTTTGTCGGTGCTGGAGAATAAGATTGACCCGCTGGCGCAGCCGCAGAAGACCTACGAGGGCATCTTTGTCGGGGCGGCCCCGGGCCAGAGGGAGGTTTATGGCGCTACAAACCTGCTGCACGAGACCCCAGCCGCCTTCCGGGAGATCGTGTGGAACACCGAACGGAGCAAACCCTACACCGACTTCCTGAATAGCTTTTGGCCTGCCCATCAAAGCAAATACGAACAAATGAGCAAAGCATCCCTGGTGGGGGCTGCCCTGCGGCAATTTGAGAACAACAGTTTGAAGGCAAGTGATACCGACCTGGTCATGCGCGCCGCCGGCCTGCCGTCGAATACCACGTGGGAGCGTCTGAAACTGGACGATCTGGCCCCCGCCACCCGCAAAGACCCCGATGTGGAAGTAGGGCTGTTGAGTATCAACGGCTTCAAGTCCACGGACTTGCTTTACATCACCGACAAGAAGCCCCAATTGGGTGACGACGGCACCCCCATCAACCGTACGTTGCTGTACATCCCGGGAAACTCCTCGCCGATTCATACGTTCGACAGCCACGCCCGGATGAAGACATGGCTGGCTGAACAGGCTGTCGACCCGGTCAAGCGTGAAGCGCTATCGATGCACTTCCGCTTGCGCGACCAGGCTGATCGTTTCTTCTCCGAAGGCGTCAATCAAACGTTGGTCGGTGTCAGCGGCTGGACCAAAAAAAATGCACCCGATGCCGGGCCTCTCGAACGGCTGAACGAATTCGATCCGCAACAATTCATCACCACCGAACCACTGTCCGGCGACCCGTTCGTGGTCATGACCCAGCGACAGAAAGAACGCTCATACGCCGACGCCGAAACCGAGATCACCACGGACGGCGACGTCACCAAAGCCACCCTCCTGGAAGTGCTGGAGAACACCAGTAAAATCGCCTTGATGATGACCCCGCTGGCCATGGTCATGCCAGAAGTGGCGATAGGGCTGGAGGTGTTTTACGCTGCCGCCGGCGCAGTGGAGGCCGGGGTTGGCGCCGACGACCTCAAGCATGGCAAGCAAGGTGGTGCAGACCATATTGTGTTCGGTGTGCTGAATGCACTGCCTAGCGTCGTCCATGGCGCCAGCAAACTGGTCACCGGTGCCGCCGAGGGCGAAGTCGTCGCAGCGAATGCCGCAGAAGAACTATCGCCACCCTCACGCGAAATCCCGGAAAAGCCCGTCGACATCAAGCCCCGCGCCGAGGAAAACGTTGCCAACCGTCTCCGCCCGTCCCAGGCCGCCGATATCAGCGCCTATGCAATCCCGGATGGCGAACGCGTTATTGAAGGCTTGCAGGCAAATGCAAAAGGCATGCATCAGCTTAAAGATGCTTCCGGCGTAGACCGGTGGTTCATCCGCTACACCGACGCTACGGGTATGCCCAAGGTCTACGAGATCAGAAGCGACTTCAAACTGCGCGACGACTACGTTCAGATCATCGACCCACAAACCCGCAAGCCGGTGATGACCGTGCATTCCACCGGCGATGGTGAGTGGGCACCGGGTATCGGCCCAGGAGGTGCCCGCGAGTGGCCATGGAAAAAAAAGATCCCAGCACCGACCCAGGATGAAGTCCTGAACAAAGTCCCCAGCGTTTCGAGTCAGTTTGTTGAAGTAGATGGCACCCAGATGGCAGGGGCAAAAATCTTTGACAAGTACGTCAATGCCGACACAAAAACCAACTTCACTTTTTCCAGTGAGCACTATGAACAAGGTAGCGAGATCAAGCGTAGGCTGAAGATCGATTGGGCGGCCAATGACGGCGTGTATTCGGTGTCAGACTCCGAAAGGGCAATCCCGTCAGAGTTCGGGGCCGGCGAGTACGCGCCGAACTTCATCAAAGACCTGCACCGTAGCCCCTACACGCTGCGCGTTGGCGCAAACGAAATTGAAATGGACTTCAACAAACTCAAGGCCAGCTTTGAAAATCCACCTGCAAACCTGGAGGACAGCTTCCTGCGAGACAACCTCGCCAAATTTGAACAAGCAGTGCCCGATCCAGAACTGCGCGCGCGGATTTCCGAAGTTGCCCACCAGGGAGCAGCAGCGTCCACGTGGCAGGAGCTGGGTCCCCCCCTGCTCAAGGACAACTACTTGACCAGTGCGGGTGACCGTCACTTTCTCATCGACTACAACCCGGCGGCCGGAGACGCCGACGTCACGATCTCTGCCAAGTGGAAGCTGACTGATACAGACTCCGCTGAGCTCGAGCCCATCAAGGATATGGACATCTCATCGACGCGCACTTTCAAGATCCGCAAGAGCAGCGGGGCAGAAGGTGATCGATTCAAAATTGAAGGTCCCTCGAATTCCCGCCTGCAACTGTCGGTAGGGTAATAACGATAGAACGTTCTCGACTGACCTGAAAAGCCTGAACGGCGGTAACCTCGGTGACCGCCGTTTTTTGTCTGGGCAACTTTGTATGCCTGCCACTTCAGGAGTCTCCATGGAAAGAATCACCTTAAAACCACTGCTCCTCGCCGCTGGCCTGCTGGCCTTTATGCCGCTGGCCCAGGCCGCCAGCACGTTGGTCTACTGCTCCGAAGCCAGCCCCGCCGGTTTCGATCCCAGCCAGTACACCAGCGGCACCGATTTTGATGCCTCGGCGGAAACCGTGTTCAACCGCCTGACCCAGTTCAAGCGCGGCGGCACCGAAGTCGAGCCCGGCCTGGCGACCCGTTGGGAGGTGTCCAAAGACGGCCTGACCTACACCTTCCACCTGCGCGATGGCGTCAAGTTCCACACCACCGATTTCTTCACACCTTCCCGCGACTTCAACGCCGATGACGTGCTGTTCACCTTCAACCGCTTGCTGGACGCCAACAGCCCGTTTCGCAAGGCTTACCCCTCCGAGTCACCGTACTTCACCGACATGGGCCTGAACACCACGATCAAGAGCGTCGACAAACTCGACGAGCACACCGTGCGCTTCAACCTGAACAATGTCGACGCCGCCTTCGTACAAAACCTGGCGATGAGTTTCGCCTCGGTGCAGTCCGCCGAGTACGCGGCTCAATTGCTGAAGGAAGGCAAGGCCGAAGACATCAACCAGAAGCCGGTAGGCACCGGGCCGTTTGTGTTCAAGCGCTACCAGAAGGACTCGCAGATTCGCTATGTGGCCAACAAGCACTATTGGAAGCCCGAGGATGTGAAGCTCGACAACCTGGTATTCGCCATCACCCCGGATGCCGCGTCACGCCTGCAGAAACTCAAGGCCGGCGAATGCCAGGTCAGTGGCTATCCGCGCCCCGCCGACATCGAGGTGATGAAACAGGACCCCAACCTGCGCGTGCTGCAGCAAGCCGGTTTCAACCTGGGCTTCCTGGCCTACAACGTGACCCACCCGCCGCTGGACCAGCTCAAGGTGCGCCAGGCCCTGGACATGGCTATCGACAAACCTGCGATCATCAAGGCCGTTTACCAAAGCGCCGGACAATTGGCGCAGAACGCCTTGCCACCGGCGCAGTGGTCTTATGACCCGACCATCAAGGACGCCCCCTACGATCCGACCAAGGCTCGGGCGCTACTAAAAGAAGCAGGGGTTGCACCAGGTACGACCATCAACCTGTGGGCCATGACCGTGCAACGGGCTTCCAACCCGAATGCGCGCATGTCGGCGCAAATGATCCAGCAGGACTGGGACAAGATCGGCATCAAGGCCAACATCGTCAGTTATGAATGGGGCGAATACATCAAGCGCGCCAAGAATGGTGAGCACGATGCGATGATTTACGGCTGGACCGGCGACAACGGCGACCCGGATAACTGGCTCGGCGTGCTCTACAGTTGTGCTGCGGTCAAGGGCAGCAACTACGCCAAATGGTGTAACCCGGCCTACGACAAACTGGTCCAGCAAGCCAAACTCAGCAGCGATCGCGAGCAGCGCATAAAGTGGTATCAGCAGGCACAAAAAATCCTTAAGGAACAAGTACCTATAACGCCTATTGCAAACTCGACGGTTTTCCAACCCCTGCGAAAAGAAGTGCGAGACTTCAAGATCAGCCCGTTTGGATTGACGCCTTTCTACGGCGTGAGTCTAGATAAGTAACAGCCGCGCCCCAACCGGGTGCGCCAGGCGCGCCATATGGGTCTTTTTGGTGCGCCTTGCGCACCGAAAAAACCCTCTAAACATGCCCATTTGTGTCAAAACTTTCATAATTGCGACATTCGTGTACGTTCGTACCACTCTTTGCCGCTTGCAACCGTTCAGCATCTTGCAATGGGTATGGCCCCTGCATAAGTATCCGCAGGCCGACTCACGAGGTCGCCCTCACCACCAAAAATGACAACAAATCATGAGGCCAACATGCTTAAACACGCAGTCCTTCCGTTATTAGTGAGCGCTGGCCTTATGGCCGCCGCCCCCTTTGCCCATGCGGCAACTAACCTGGTGTTCTGCTCCGAAGGGAGCCCGGCCGGTTTCGATCCAGGCCAGTACACCACCGGAACAGACTTCGATGCTTCGGCCGAAACCATGTTCAACCGCCTGAGCCAGTTCGAACGCGGCGGCACCGCTGTGATTCCTGGCCTGGCCACCAGCTGGGACGTGTCCCCAGATGGCCTGACGTATACCTTCCATTTGCGCGAAGGCGTCAAGTTCCACACCACCCCGTACTTCAAGCCCACTCGTGAATTCTCGGCTGACGACGTACTGTTCACCTTCAACCGGATGATCAATAAAGACGATCCATTCCGTAAAGCCTACCCCACCGAGTTCCCGTACTTCACGGACATGGGGATGGACACCAACATCAAGAACATCGAGAAAATCGATGACCACACCGTCAAGTTCACCCTTGGCACCGTGGACGCCGCCTTTATCCAAAACCTGGCGATGAGCTTCGCGTCGATCCAGTCGGCTGAATACGCCGCCCAACTGTTGAAGGAAGGCAAAGCCCCGGACATCAACCAGAAGCCGATCGGCACTGGCCCGTTCGTGTTCAAGAGCTACCAGAAAGACTCGAACATCCGTTACACCGGCAACAAGGACTACTGGAAGCCTGAGGACGTCAAGATCGACAACCTGATCTTCGCCATCACCACCGACCCATCGGTACGCATCCAGAAGCTCAAGAAAAACGAATGCCAGATCACCTTGTTCCCACGTCCGGCCGACCTCAAGGCGCTGGGCGAAGACAAGGACCTGAAACTGCCACACCAGGCCGGTTTCAACCTGGGTTACGTTGCTTACAACGTCATGGACAAGATCAAGGGCAGCGACCAGCCTAACCCGCTGGCAGACCTGCGCGTGCGCCAGGCGCTGGACATGTCGGTGAACAAGCAGCAGATCATCGACTCCGTCTACCAGGGCGCCGGTCAACTGGCCGTCAACGCCATGCCACCGACTCAATGGTCCTACGACACCACCATCAAGGATGCCAAGTACGATCCGGAGAAAGCCAAAGCACTGCTCAAGGAAGCCGGCGTCAAGGAAGGTACCGAGATCGTCCTGTGGGCCATGCCGGTCCAGCGTCCGTACAACCCGAATGCCAAGCTGATGGCTGAAATGCTGCAGAACGACTGGTCCAAGATCGGCCTGAAGGTCAAGATCACCAGCTACGAATGGGGCGAGTACATCAAGCGCTCCAAAGGCGGCGAGAACCAGGCCATGATCATTGGCTGGAGCGGCGACAATGGTGACCCGGACAACTGGCTGAACGTGCTGTTCGGCTGTGATTCGCTGGCCGGTAACAACTTCTCCAAATGGTGCGACAAGAAATTCGATGGCATTGTCAAAGAAGCCAAGGCCACATCGGATGTCGCCAAACGCACCGAGCTGTACAAGCAGGCGCAACATATCCTCAAAGATGCAGTCCCGATGACACCTATCGCGCACTCGACGGTGTATCAACCCATGCGCAACTCCGTGCAGGACTTCAAGATCAGCCCGTTTGGCTTGAACTCCTTCTACGGCGTGAGCGTAAGCGGCAAGTAAGGATCACTGGCGGCGGCGTTTCAGAACGTCGCCGTTATTACATCCGCCTGGACCGTAGGAAACAGACCACATTCGCAATCGCTGCCGTCCTACGGTAACGAACTGCGATTTGCGACTCCGTTGCCTACAAGGTCAGTCAGATTTGACGCATTTACTGCGAAGTCCGCGACCCATAACGTCGTAGGACAGCAGAGGCATCTAATTCGGAAAGGCACTTGCTGCGAGTGGGATCAGTGATGTCTCCCTGGCCGAAAGCCCGGGGGATTGCTCGCTGATGACAACTACAAACAAGGATCGGGATCGTCATGCGCCATACCACCGTTCTATCCGCAATTTTTGGCACCAGCCTGCTGGCTGTGGCCACGATGGGCCAAGCCGCCGACAAGAAGAGCCTGGTGTTCTGCTCCGAAGGCAGCCCGGCAGGGTTCGACACCGCGCAATACACCGCCGCCACCGACAACGATGCCGCCGAGCCGCTGTACAACCGGCTGGTCGAGTTTGAAAAGGGCGAGACCAACGTGGTGCCTGGCCTGGCGACCAAGTGGGAGGTTTCCGAAGACGGCCTGACCTACACCTTCCATCTGCGCGAAGGGGTGAAATTCCACAGCAACAAGGAATTCAAGCCAACGCGAGACTTCAACGCCGACGACGTGCTGTTCACCTTCAACCGCATGCTTGACCCCGACCATCCGTTTCGCAAGGCCTACCCCACCGAGTTTCCGTACTTCAACGGGATGAGCCTGAACAAGAACATCGCCAAGGTCGAGAAGACCGGCCCACACACCGTGGTGATGACGCTCAACACGATCGACGCCGCGTTCGTGCAGAACATCGCCATGAGCTTTGCCGCCATCCTGTCGGCCGAATACGCCGAGCAGTTGCTCAAGGACGGTAAGCCCAGCGACATCAACCAGAAGCCGATCGGCACTGGGCCCTTTGTATTCCAGCGCTACCAGAAAGACTCGCAGATCCGCTTTGTGGCCAACAAACAGTACTGGGACCCGAGCAAGGTCAAGCTGGACCAACTGATTTTCGCCATCAACACCGACGCCTCGGTGCGCGTGCAAAAGCTCAAGGCCGGGGAATGCCAGGTCACCCTGCATCCGCGTCCGGCCGATGTCGACGCCCTAAAGGCCGACCCGAACCTGAAACTGCTGACCAAGCCCGGTTTCAACCTCGGCTACATCGCCTACAACGTGCGCCACAAGCCGTTCGACCAGCTTGAAGTGCGCCAGGCGCTGGACATGGCAGTGAACAAGCAGAGCATCCTCAATGCCGTGTACCAGGGCGCGGGGCAATTGGCAGTCAACGCCATGCCGCCGACCCAGTGGTCCTACGACGACAGCATCAAGGACGCCGCCTACAACCCGGAAAAAGCCAAGGAACTGCTCAAGGCCGCCGGCGTGAAGGAAGGCACCGAGATCACCCTGTGGGCGATGCCGGTGCAGCGGCCGTACAATCCCAACGCCAAGCTGATGGCCGAGATGCTGCAAAGCGACTGGGCGAAGATCGGCCTCAAGGTCAAGATCGTCAGCTACGAGTGGGGCGAATACATCAAGCGCACCAAGAACGGTGAGCACGATATCAGCCTGATCGGCTGGACCGGCGACAACGGTGACCCGGACAACTGGCTGGGCACTCTCTACAGCTGCGACGCCATCGGCGGGAACAACTACTCCATGTGGTGTGACCCGGCGTACGACAAGCTGATCAAGCAAGCCAAGGTCGTCACCGACCGCGAACAAAGGACTGTTCTGTACAAACAGGCGCAGCAACTGCTTAAAGCGCAGGTGCCTATCACGCCCGTCGCCCACTCGACGGTCAACCAGCCGTTAAGCGCCAAAGTCGAAGGTTTCAAAGTGAGCCCCTTCGGCCGCAACGTGTTCTCAGGCGTCAGTATCACCCCCTAAAAAAATAACCGGATTTGCAGAGAGCGAAGTTGGCTCTCTCGCAAACGTGCAGCCTTGTTTTGGGAATTTTCCTACAGCAAACGTTTGCAATAGCTTGATCGAGTTACACACCCAATAGCCGGTTCACCTAAAAAGACCGGCATAAAAAAGAGAACCAAAGGAGCTTCACCCATGAAACTGAGCAGCAAAGCGCTTCTGGCCTTGGCCATCAGCAGCATCACGGCCACCGCCTATGCGGACACTCAGAGCCAGGACTTCGTGCCTACCACCCTGGCCGGCACCAGCGCGCAAAGCGAAGCCAAAGGCTTTATCGACGGTCAAAGCCTGGGCGGTACCACTCGCAACTGGTTCTCCAGCGAGAAGAAATTCCGCGGCCAGCGCTTTACCTATGAGAAGCACGGTCAGGCACGCACTGACGCCAACCGCACGAACTGGGTGCAAGGCACCATTCTCAACTACTCCTCGGGCTTCACCCAAGGCACCGTGGGCGTGGCCACCGAAGTGGCGGCCTACAACGCTGTGGTCCTGGACCGTAGCAAGCGTGATATCAAGGGCGGTTCCAACCGTACCCTGGCTGACTCCGACGGTGATGCAGTAGGCCAATGGAGCAAACTGGGCTTGGCTAACGTCAAGTTCCGCGTGTCGAACACCACCTTGACCGCCGGTCGCCAGAACTTCAGCAGCGGAATCGTCGACACTATCGGCAACCGTGCCCTGCCTTCGAGCTTCGAAGGTGTGAGTTTCAACAGTGAAGAGTTCAGCAACCTGTCGTTCCAGGGCGGCATCTTCGATCGCGTTTCGCCGCGTACCGAACAAAGCCTGTCGAAATTCCGTTCCGAGTACGGCAATGGCCAGGAAACCGACAAGGTCAAAACCCTGGGCTTCAACTACCAGCCGTTCAAAAGCCTGAAAACCAGCGTGTTCGCCGCCAACGTTGAAGACTTCTGGAACCAGTACTACTTCGGCGCTACCCACGAACTGGGTGATGCACAGACCCTGGCACTGACCACCGGCCTGAACTACTACAAAACCACCGACACCGGCAGCAAGAAGATGGGCAACATCGACAACGACACTTACTCGTTGTCCCTGGGGCTGACCCACCAGGCTCACAGCCTGACCTTCTCGTACCAGGAAGTTAACGGTGACGAGTACTTCGACTACCTGCACGAAACCAACGGCATCTACCTGGCCAACTCCCTGACCTCGGACTTCAACAGCCCGAACGAGAAGTCCTTCCAGGTCGCCTACGCCATCAACATGGCCGAATACGGCGTGCCAGGCCTGAAGTTCAACGTCTACTCGGCGCGCGGCTGGGGCATCGACGGTACTCACTACAACGGTACCGCCTACGGTGAAGCCGGCGCTTCGCGTAGCGACCTGCGCCTGATGGACGGCGAGAAACACCAGGAATACGGCGTTGGCACGTCCTACGCGATTCAGAGCGGCCCACTCAAGGCCACCACCATCCGTGGCACCTACGTGACTCACCGCGCCAGCGCGCAACAAGCGGATGGCAACATCAAAGAGTTCCGCCTGGTCACCACCATCCCGTTCAACATCCTTTAATTAGCGCCAGGTAGACGGCGGGCTCAATCCGAGCCCGCCGTCTACGCTTGTCTGGTCCCATCGATTGCAGAGGGCTCCGAATGAAAATGCTCCCGCTACAAGCCGCTATTGCCGCTGCGCTGTTGAGCGTTGCGATCGGCGTTTCGGCCAAACCGCTGGTGGTCTGCACCGAAGCCAGCCCGGAAGGTTTCGACCCGGTCCTGTACACCACCGCCGTCACAGCTGACGCCGCCGCTGAAACCATGTTCAACCGCCTGGTGGACTTCAAGCCCGGCACCACCGAAGTGATTCCCGCACTGGCCAAGGCCCTGCCGGAGATCAGCGCCGATGGCCTGACCTACACCTTCCACCTGCGTGACGACATCAAGTTCCACACCACAGACTACTTCAAACCCACGCGCAACCTGAACGCCGACGACGTGCTTTGGAGCTTCCAGCGCCAACTGGACCCGAAACACCCGTGGCACACCAAGTCCAACGTGGGCTACCCCTACTTCGAAAGCATGGGCTTCAAGGAACTGCTCAAGAGCGTCGAGAAGACTGACGACCACACCGTGGTCTTCACCCTGACCCGCCCTGAAGCACCGTTCCTGGCCGACCTGGCCATGGCGTTTTCCTCGATTCACTCTGCCGAATACGCCGACCAGTTGCTCAAGTCCGGCAAGACCGATGACCTCAATGCCAAGCCCATCGGCACCGGCCCGTTCATCTTCACCCGCTACGCCAAGGACGCCCAGGTGCGTTTCAAGGCCAACCCGGACTACTTCCGTGGCAAGCCGCCGGCCGACCCGCTGATCCTGGCGATCACCACCGACAACAACGTGCGCCTGCAGAAGCTCAAGGCCAACGAATGCCAGATCGCGCTGTATCCGAAGCCGGATGACATCCCAAGCATCAAGAAAGACCCGAACCTGAAGATCGATGGTCTGGCAGCGATGACCACCAGCTACACTGCCTTGAACACCACCCACAAATACATGAGCGACGCGCGGGTACGCCACGCGATCAACATCGCGTTCGACAAGGCCGGCTATACGAAAGCACTGTTTGGCGAAGGTAACGCAGTCGTGGGCACCGGCCCGTATCCGCCAACACTGCTGGGCTTCAGCGACAAGTTGAAAAACCCGCCACGTGACCTGGACAAGGCTCGTGCCCTGCTCAAGGAAGCCGGCGTGCCGGAGGGTACCGAGTTCACCCTGTTCACTCGCGCCAACGGCGGCCCGACCAACCCCAACCCAATGATGGGCGCCCAGCGTATGCAGGCGGATCTGGCCCAGGTTGGCCTGAAGGTCAACATCAAGGTCATGGAGTGGGGCGAAATGCTCAAGCGCGCCAAAGCCGGTGAGCACGACATGGTTTCCGCAGGCTGGGTAGGTGATAACGGCGACCCGGATAACTTCCTTACGCCCAACCTGAGTTGCGATGCGGCCAAGAACGGCGAAAACTACGCCCGTTGGTGCAATAAAGAATTTCAGGACCTGATCGACAAGGCGCGTGCCCTCACTGAACCCGCCCAGCGCGCTGCACTCTATGAACAGGCACAGGACGTTTTCGACAAGGACCAACCATGGCTTCCCATGGCTTACCCGAAACTGTTCACCGCCATGCGCAAAAACGTAGAAGGCTTTACCCAAAGCCCTCTAGGTACCAATAACTTCGCCACCACCCAGGTGAAGTAAATAAGAAAAACGCTCGGCACCGTCGACCTTGACGGTGCTGGACTTGCCTAACCGGCTGATTGAGGTACACCACAAGATGTTTAGTTTTATTGCCCGCCGATTGGGGTTATTGATCCCCACGTTTTTCGGCATCACGTTGCTGACATTTGCGTTGATTCGCATGATCCCCGGCGACCCCGTCGAAGTCATGATGGGCGAGCGACGCGTCGACCCCGAGATGCACGCACAGGCAATGGAACGCCTCGGCCTTAACAAGCCGCTGTATGCGCAATACCTGGACTATGTGGGCAAGCTCGCCCATGGCGACCTTGGCGAATCGCTGCGCACGCGGACCAGCGTGTGGACCGAGTTCACCGCCCTCTTCCCGGCGACCCTGGAACTGTCCATGGCCGCCCTGTTGTTCGCCGGCATCCTGGGCCTGTTGGCCGGGGTGATCGCGGCCCTGAAGCGAGGATCCCTGTTCGACCATGGGGTGATGGGCATCTCCCTGGCGGGATATTCGATGCCGATCTTCTGGTGGGGCCTGATCCTGATCATGTTCTTCTCGGTAAGCCTGGGCTGGACCCCGGTTTCCGGGCGTATCGACCTGCTCTACGACATCGAGCCGCGCACCGGCTTCATGCTGATCGACACCCTGCTGGCTGACGAGCCGGACGCCTTCTGGGATGCGCTGCACCACCTGATCCTGCCGGCCATCGTGCTCGGCACCATCCCTTTGGCGGTGATCGCGCGGATGACCCGTTCGTCGATGCTCGAAGTGCTGCGCGAAGACTACATCCGTACCGCCAAGGCCAAAGGCCTGTCGCCTGCACGCGTGGTGTTCGTCCACGGCCTGCGTAACGCGCTGATCCCGGTGCTGACCGTGGTTGGCCTGCAAGTCGGCACCCTGCTGGCCGGTGCGGTTTTGACCGAAACCATCTTCTCGTGGCCCGGCATCGGCAAATGGCTGATCGAAGCCATTGGCGCGCGGGACTACCCGGTGGTGCAAAACGGCATCCTGCTGATCGCCTGCCTGGTGATCCTGGTGAACTTCGTGGTGGATATCCTCTACGGCTTCGCCAACCCACGCATCCGTCACCAGCGCTGAGATCATGACCATGACCACACCTACTCCCGTGTCAGCAGTCGATCAAAGCCTGCTGTATCCGTCCCCGTACAAAGAATTCTGGCAAGCCTTCTCCAAGAACAAAGGCGCGGTCGCCGGCCTGCTGTTCATGTTGCTGATCGTGTTCTGCGCGCTCTTCGCCCCTTGGGTGGCGCCGCATAACCCGAGCGAGCAGTACCGCGACTTCCTGCTGACCCCGCCGTCATGGCTGGAAGGCGGGCAGATCCAGTTCCTGCTCGGCACCGACGAACTGGGCCGTGACTTGCTCTCGCGCCTGATCCAGGGTTCGCGCCTGTCGCTGCTGATCGGCTTGTCGTCGGTGGTGATGTCGCTGATCCCGGGCATCCTGCTGGGTCTGTTCGCCGGGTTCTTCCCGCGCCTGCTGGGCCCGACCATCATGCGCCTGATGGACATCATGCTGGCCCTGCCGTCCCTGCTGCTGGCGGTTGCCATTGTCGCGATCCTCGGCCCTGGCCTGATCAACACCGTGATCGCCATTGCGATCGTGTCCTTGCCGTCCTATGTCCGCCTGACCCGTGCTGCGGTGATGGGCGAACTGAACCGCGACTACGTGACCGCCGCACGCCTGGCCGGTGCCGGCCTGCCACGCCTGATGTTCATCACCGTGCTGCCTAACTGCATGGCACCGCTGATCGTACAGGCCACCCTGAGTTTCTCCTCGGCGATCCTCGATGCCGCGGCCCTGGGCTTCCTCGGCCTTGGCGTACAACCGCCAACCCCGGAGTGGGGCACCATGCTGGCTTCGGCCCGTGACTACATCGAACGCGCCTGGTGGGTGGTGAGCCTGCCTGGCTTGACCATTTTGCTCAGCGTGCTGGCAATCAACTTGATGGGTGACGGCCTGCGCGATGCGCTGGACCCGAAACTCAAGAACGCCGCCTGAGGAGATTCCCATGTCACTGTTAGAAATCAAGAATCTCAACGTGCGCTTCGGCGACAAGACCGCCGTGCCGGTGGTCGATGGCCTCGACATCAGTGTCGACAAAGGCGAAGTACTGGCAATCGTTGGTGAGTCTGGCTCGGGTAAATCCGTGACCATGATGGCGCTGATGGGCCTGATCGAGCACCCCGGCATCGTCACTGCCGACGCCCTGAACTTCGACGGCAAGGACATGCTCAAGCTGAGCAACCGCCAGCGCCGCCAAATCGTCGGCAAAGACCTGGCAATGGTATTCCAGGACCCGATGACCGCGCTGAACCCCAGCTACACCGTGGGTTTCCAGATTGAAGAAGTGCTGCGCCTGCACTTGAAAATGTCCGGCAAGCAAGCACGCAAGCGCGCTATTGAGCTGTTGGAAAAGGTTGAGATCCCAGGCGCTGCCAGCCGGATGGACGCCTACCCGCACCAACTGTCCGGCGGTATGAGCCAGCGTGTGGCCATCGCCATGGCGATTGCCGGCGAGCCCAAGTTGCTGATCGCCGACGAACCGACCACCGCATTGGACGTGACCATCCAGGCGCAGATCATGGACCTGCTGCTGGCGTTGCAGAAAGAGCAGAACATGGGCCTGGTGCTGATCACCCACGACCTCGCCGTCGTGGCGGAAACCGCCCAGCGCGTGTGTGTGATGTACGCCGGCCAGGCGGTGGAAGTCGGCCAGGTACCGCAACTGTTCGACATCCCGGCACACCCCTACAGCGAAGCGCTGCTCAAGGCGATCCCCGAGCACAGCCTCGGCGCCACGCGCCTGGCCACGCTGCCGGGTATCGTGCCCGGCCGCTATGACCGCCCGCAGGGTTGCCTGCTGTCGCCGCGCTGCCCGTACGTGCAGGAAAGCTGCCGCCAGACCCGCCCAGGTCTTGACCCTAAATCAAACAGCCTAGCGCGCTGCTTCTACCCCTTGAACCAGGAGGTGGCGTAATGGCCGTCGTTCTTACCGCCCGCGACCTGACCCGTCACTACGAAGTGTCCCGTGGCCTGTTCAAGGGCCACGCACTGGTACGCGCGCTCAATGGTGTGTCGTTCGAGCTGGAAGCCGGCAAGACCCTTGCGGTCGTGGGCGAATCCGGTTGCGGCAAATCCACCCTGGCCCGCGCGCTGACGCTGATTGAAGAACCGTCCTCGGGGTCCCTGAAAATCGCCGGCCAGGAAGTCGCCGGCGCCGACAAGGCCCAACGCAAGCAATTGCGCAAAGACGTGCAGATGGTGTTCCAGAGCCCGTATGCCTCGTTGAACCCCCGCCAGAAGGTCGGTGATCAACTGGGCGAGCCGCTGCTGATCAACACCCACCTGTCCGCCGCCGAACGTCGCGAAAAGGTCCAGGCGATGATGAAGCAGGTGGGCCTGCGCCCTGAGCATTACCAGCGCTACCCGCACATGTTCTCCGGTGGCCAGCGCCAGCGCATCGCCCTGGCCCGCGCCATGATGCTGCAACCCAAAGTGCTGGTGGCGGATGAGCCGACCTCCGCACTGGACGTATCGATCCAGGCCCAGGTGCTCAACCTGTTCATGGATTTGCAGCAGGAATTCAACACCGCCTATGTGTTCATCTCCCACAACCTGGCGGTGGTGCAGCACGTGGCCGATGACGTGATGGTGATGTACCTCGGCCGCCCGGTGGAAGTGGGCCCCAAGGAAGACATCTACGCCAGGCCTCTGCACCCTTACACCCAGGCACTCCTGTCGGCCACCCCAACCATCCACCCGGACCCGAACAAGCCGAAGATCAAGATCGTTGGCGAGCTGCCTAACCCGCTGAATCCGCCGCCTGGCTGCGCTTTCCACAAGCGCTGCCCGTACGCGACCGAGCGTTGCAGCAGTGAGGAGCCGCTGTTGCGGCCGTTGGATAACCGTCAGGTGGCATGCCACTACGCGGAGCAATTCGTGGCCTGAAGCAGCCCCACCCTCTTGTAGGAGCGAGCTTGCTCGCGAAGATCGTCAACGATAACGCAGCCTTTTCAGGTTTATCGTGGCGCTCTCCGTTTTTTCGCGAGCAAGCTCGCTCCTACAGAGGTTGGGGGTTAACGCGTTCTACAGCCCCTCCCGTCAGGTTGCGCATCAACCGGGCGGGAGGGGCTTTTTTTTGCCAGGTCTACGTCTGGCTATCGCCTTCATCATCCGGGTTGTCATCGTCCGGCTCGTCGGTGGTGGAGTCGTCATCGTCCTTGCTGCCACCTTGGCCCTCGTCGCCTGGCTCCGCTTCGGACTTGGCCAATTGCAGGACCTTGCCATGCCCACTCTGCGCCGCAGACACTGCCGCCCCACTCTGCACCGGGTTATGTGCCCAGGCCGTCGACATTCCCAACGACAACAGCACCAGTACCTTCAGCAACAACACTAAGCGTTGAACAATATTCATGGTTGATTCCGTCCGGTCAGTAGGTGAATCGCGCACGGCGGCCGTTTAGTACCGCCAGCGTTGACGCTAGTCCCGATGCCGGATTCTTGCCAATCCCCTGCCTGGTCGAAAGCAAAAATGTGAAAGGGGGCTTGCCCCCGATGGCGGAGTGCCAGCCCCCAATGTACGGGCTGACACACTGCTATCGGGGGCAAGCCCCCCTCCCACATTCTGTTTGGCGACGCTCAGGAATTAATGGTGCTCGCGAGTAGCCCGGAATTTCACATCCGGCCAACGCTCTTCCATCAGCGCCAGGTTGACCCGTGTCGGCGCCAGGTAGGTCAAGTGACCGCCGCCGTCGACCGCAAGGTTTTCCACAGCCTTGTTGGAGAACTCTTCCAGCTTCTTCTTATCGCTGCAGTCGATCCAACGCGCCGAATACACGGTGATTGGCTCGTAGGAGCACTCAACCTTGTATTCCTCTTTCAAGCGGCTGGCGACCACATCGAACTGCAGCACGCCCACAGCGCCGAGGATGATGTCGTTGCTGCGCTCGGGGAAGAACACTTGGGTCGCGCCCTCTTCCGCCAATTGCTGCAAGCCTTGGCGCAACTGCTTGGATTTCAGCGGGTCGCGCAGGCGCACACGGCGGAACAGTTCCGGGGCGAAGTGCGGAATGCCGGTGAAGCCCAGCGTTTCGCCTTCGGTGAAGGTGTCGCCGATCTGGATAGTGCCGTGGTTGTGCAAGCCAATGATGTCGCCAGCGTAGGCTTCTTCAAGCTGCTCACGCTCGGAGGAGAAGAACGTCAAGGCGTCGCCGATACGCACGTCCTTGCCGGTACGCACGTGGCGCATCTTCATGCCTTTTTCGTATCGGCCGGAACAGATGCGCATAAAGGCGATACGGTCGCGGTGCTTGGGGTCCATGTTCGCCTGGATCTTGAACACGAAACCTGAAAACTTCTCTTCCACCGGTTCCACGGTGCGCTCGTTGGCCACGCGTGGCAGTGGGCGCGGCGCCCAGTCCACCACGGCGTCGAGCACGTGGTCGACCCCGAAGTTGCCCAGGGCCGTACCGAAGAATACCGGGGTCAACTGGCCGTCGAGGAATTCCTGCTGGTTGAACTCATGGCAGGCACCCTGCACCAGTTCCAACTGGTCGACAAAACGGTCGTACTCGTCACCCAGGTGGGCGCGGGCCTCGTCGGAGTCGAGCTTCTCGATGATTTTCACATCCGTACGTTCATGACCGTGGCCGGCGGTGTAGACAATGATGTAGTCGTCGGCCAGGTGGTACACGCCCTTGAAGTCGCGGTAGCAACCAATCGGCCAGGTGATCGGCGCAGCCTTGATCTTCAGGACCGCTTCGATTTCATCGAGCAGTTCGATCGGGTCGCGGATATCGCGGTCGAGTTTGTTGATAAAGCTGACGATCGGCGTATCACGCAGGCGGCACACATCCATCAAGGCGATGGTACGTGGCTCGACGCCCTTACCGCCGTCGAGGACCATCAAGGCCGAGTCCACCGCGGTCAGGGTGCGGTAGGTGTCTTCGGAGAAGTCTTCGTGGCCCGGGGTGTCGAGCAGGTTGATCATGTGATCGCGATACGGAAACTGCATGACCGACGTGGTAATGGAAATACCCCGTTGTTTTTCCATTTCCATCCAGTCGGAGGTGGCATGGCGGTCAGATTTGCGGGATTTCACCGTGCCGGCCACTGCGATTGCCTTGCCCATCAGCAAGAGCTTCTCGGTGATGGTGGTTTTACCGGCATCGGGGTGGGAAATAATGGCGAAAGTGCGGCGTTTCGCGACTTCGGCGGCCTGGTGGGTCATGGGAAATCGCCTGGCAGGTGAGTCAAAAAAGGGCGGCGAGTATAGCGCAAACCCAGGCTGGCGGACCACCGTTCACCCCATTGGGGGTGGCTAAATACTGCCAAGTGTGGAACCTTTTAAAAGGTAGAGACGTCCACTCCCCTGCTACCGCACTCGGAACAGGGGCTGAAAAATCAGCAAGTTAGCCTGACGAGGCTGCGCTCATGGCTTGACCTCATGCCGCTTTTGCCGGCATTGGCAAGCTGCTTTTCGCGACCACATTCGAAGACAGCCAGGAATGGCATGCCACGAAGGAATGTGTTCGCCGACAGAAGAAAAAAGGAGTCCGCCTGTGGCTATTCGCTATGGCAAAGGGCTGATAGGAGGAGCGGTTGTCGTCGCTCTCCTGGCCCTGCTGGTCCACTGGATCGGCATCAACACGATCGAACTGTACCGCGACGATTTATTGTTTTACCTGCAAGCTCATCTGATTCTCGTCCTGGTCTCCATGCTGGCCGCCCTGATTGTGGGCATCCCCGCCGGTATCCTGCTCAGCCGACCGAACATGGTCGGGCGCGCAGAACGCTTCATGCAGATTTTCAACATCGGCAACACCGTCCCTCCCCTGGCCGTACTGGCCATCGCCCTCGGCGTCCTCGGCATCGGCAGCGGCCCGGCCATCTTCGCGCTGTTCCTCGCCTCCTTGCTGCCCATCGTGCGCAACACCTACGAAGGCCTCAAAAACGTTCAAGGCTCGTTGAAAGAAGCCGCCACCGGCATCGGCATGACCCCGCGCCAGGTGCTGTTTCGCGTCGAATTGCCCAACGCCGTGCCGATCATCATCGGCGGTGCGCGCGTGGCCCTGGCGATCAACGTCGGTACCGCGCCGCTGGCGTTCCTGATTGGCGCCAACAGCCTGGGTAGCCTGATTTTCCCCGGCATCGCCCTGAACAATCAGCCGCAACTGCTGCTCGGCGCCGCGTGCACCGCGTTGCTGGCGTTGCTGCTCGACGGCCTGGTGACCATGGCCAGCCGCCTCTGGCTGGAACGCGGGTTGCGTCCGTCTTAAGGCTCGGCAAAGGAAATCACATGAAAAAACTGACTCTGATATTGAGCTGCGTCCTGCTGTTTGCAGGTTTTGCGCACGCCGCTGAAAAACCCGTGATCCGCATCGGCGCCCGGGTGTTCACCGAACAGACCCTGCTCGCCGAAATCACCTCCCAGTACCTGCGCACCAAGGGTTACGACGCCCGTGTGACCGGTGGCCTGGGCAGCAACCTGGCACGCAGTGCCCAGGAAAGCGGGCAACTGGACCTGATCTGGGAATACACCGGCGTGTCGCTGGTGGCCTACAACCACGTCGATGAGAAGCTCGACAGCGCACAGTCCTACGCCAGGGTGAAAGAACTCGACGCGAAAAAAGGCCTGGTCTGGCTGTCGCCGTCGAAATTCAGCAACACCTACGCGTTGGCCCTGCCCGAGAACGTCGCCAAGGAATTCCCGCAGATCAACAGCATCAGTGACCTGACCCAAGCCTTGGCCGAGAAAACCAAAGGCACGCGCCTGGTCGCCCTAGACACCGAATTCGCCAACCGTTCCGACGGCATGGGCGGCATGGTCAAGCTGTATGACATGAACCTCACGCGCAAAAATACCCGGCAGATGGACGCCGGCCTGGTCTATACCGCGCTGCGTAATGGCCAGGTATTTGCCGGCCTGGTCTACACCACTGACGGTCGCCTGAACGCGTTCAAATTGAAGCTGCTGGAAGACGACAAGCACTACTTCCCGGACTACACCGCCGCCCCCGTGGTGCGCCAGGTTTACCTGGACGCGCATCCGCAACTGGAGGCTGACCTCAAGCCCCTGGCCGCGCTGTTCGACGAC
This sequence comes from Pseudomonas sp. MPR-R2A5, assembly GCF_058793055.1. Classification (NCBI taxonomy): domain Bacteria; kingdom Pseudomonadati; phylum Pseudomonadota; class Gammaproteobacteria; order Pseudomonadales; family Pseudomonadaceae; genus Pseudomonas; species Pseudomonas sp. MPR-R2A5. Next base: position 71,618 of record NZ_JBXAFK010000026.1, on the reverse strand, counting down.
AAGACCATGCGCGAGTTGAACGCGCGGGTCGACGTCGACCATGAAAGCCCATCCGCTGTTGCCGCCGATTTCCTGCGCCAACATCCGATCAACTAAGAAGGAGAAGACATGGAATTCCTGAACGCCTTTTCCCATCTTGATTGGGCCCAAGTCCTGCACCTGACCTGGCAGCACATCACCCTGGTCGGCATCGCGGTCATCCTCGCGATTGTCGTCGGCGTGCCCCTCGGCGTGCTGATGACCCGCTTCCCAACCCTCGCCGGCCCCCTGCAAGCCAGCGCCACGGTGCTGCTGACCGTACCGTCCATCGCGCTGTTCGGCCTGCTGCTGCCGTTCTACTCCAAATTCGGCCAGGGCCTGGGGCCGATGCCGGCGATCACCGCGGTATTCCTCTATTCCCTGTTGCCGATCATGCGTAACACCTACCTGGCCCTGACAAGCGTGGATCCGGGCATTCGCGAGGCCGCCAAAGGCATCGGCATGACCTTCGGCCAGCGCCTGCGCATGGTCGAACTGCCCATCGCCGTGCCGGTGATCCTCGCCGGGGTACGCACCGCCGTGGTGATGAACATCGGTGTGATGACCATCGCCGCCACCATCGGCGCCGGCGGCCTGGGTGTACTTATTCTGGCTTCCATCAGCCGCAGCGACATGTCGATGCTGATCGTTGGCGCCGTGTTGGTCAGTCTCCTGGCCATCTTCGCCGACCTGCTTCTGCAATGGCTGCAACGCTCGCTGACTCCAAAAGGACTGCTCAAATGATCGAACTTCAAAACCTGACCAAGACTTTTCAAAGCAACGGCAAAACTGTCTCCGCCGTTAACGACGTAAGCCTGACCGTCAACGAAGGCGAGATTTGCGTATTCCTCGGCCCTTCGGGCTGCGGCAAGAGCACCACGCTGAAAATGATCAACCGCCTGATCAAGCCCACCTCGGGCAAGATCCTGATCAACGGCGAAGACACCACCGACCTGGATGAAGTGACCCTGCGCCGCAACATCGGCTATGTGATCCAGCAAATCGGCCTGTTCCCGAACATGACCATCGAGGAAAACATCGTGGTCGTGCCGAAATTGCTCGGCTGGGACAAACAAAAATGCCACGACCGCGCCCGCGAGTTGATGAGCATGATCAAGCTCGAGCCCAAGCAGTATTTGCATCGCTATCCGCGTGAACTGTCCGGCGGCCAGCAACAGCGGATCGGCGTGATTCGCGCACTGGCGGCCGATGCCCCGCTGCTGCTGATGGATGAGCCGTTCGGCGCAGTCGACCCGATCAACCGCGAGATGATCCAGAACGAGTTCTTCGAGATGCAACGCGCGCTGAACAAGACCGTGATCATGGTCAGCCACGACATCGACGAAGCCATCAAGCTGGGTGACAAGATCGCCATCTTCCGCGCCGGCAAGCTGCTGCAGATCGACCATCCGGACACCCTGCTGGCGCATCCGGCCGATGAGTTCGTCAGCAACTTCGTGGGCCAGGACAGCACCCTCAAGCGCCTGCTGCTGGTGAAGGCTGAAGATGCGGCCGACAACGCCCCGTCGGTGAGCCCGAAAACCCCGGTGGCCGAGGCCCTGGAGCTGATGGACGAAACTGACCGCCGTTATGTGGTAGTCACGTGCACCGAGAACAAGGCACTCGGCTATGTACGTCGTCGCGACCTGCACCGTCAGACCGGCACCTGCGGCCAGTACCTGCGTGAGTTCAACGCCACGGCGGCGTACGACGAGCATTTGCGCATCCTGTTGTCACGCATGTACGAGTTCAATCGCTCGTGGCTGCCGGTGATGGATGCGGAGCGGGTGTTCCTGGGTGAGGTGACCCAGGAGTCGATTGCCGAGTACCTGAGTTCCGGTAAGTCGCGTGGGGGCAAGACCAGTATTGTTTCGCCTGCAGAGACTGCCCTGGCCTGATCTGACACAACACGCTTAAAACTGTGGGAGGGGGCTTGCCCCCGATGGCGGTGTATCAGTCAATATATTCATGACTGACACACTGCCATCGGGGGCAAGCCCCCTCCCACATTTGGCCTGTGGTGTGTCAGGGAAATCCTCCTAATTATCCGCCTGCGGGGAACATCAATCCGTCACACCTGTCGGTTACATAAGTAGCTGCACGCGGTCCCGCGACGAACGCGTGCAAAAACGCGACATTTTTAGTTGATCTATGGCCCCTCACGTCCTAAAGTTCGCGCCGAACGTCCATGCTGGAAACGATCCATCCGGCTCAAGTACTGACGACGAGACAGCAAGGCCAAGGGTAGCGATAGCCCCATGGCCTTTTTGCTTTCGGCGACATGCCTTGGGAAGTAGGCGAACCAAAGTGGGGATACGGAGGACGTTCAGTTGCACCCATTGATCAAATCAGTTTGCCCTTAGGAGTTCCCAGCATGTCGATCAACGTCGAAGATTATTTCGCGCGCGCCACTTTTGACAAAATGAAGGCGTTCGCCGACAAGCAAGAAACCCCGTTCGTGGTGATCGACACCGCGATGATCAGCCAGGCCTACGATGACCTGCGCGCCGGTTTCGAATTCGCCAAGGTGTATTACGCGGTCAAGGCCAACCCTGCCGTCGAGATCATCGACCTGTTGAAAGACAAGGGTTCGAGCTTCGACATCGCCTCGATCTACGAGCTGGACAAGGTCATGGACCGCGGCGTCAGCGCCGACCGTATCAGCTACGGCAACACCATCAAGAAATCCAAGGACATCCGCTACTTCTACGAGAAGGGCGTACGCCTGTTCTCCACCGACTCCGAAGCCGACCTGCGCAACATCGCCAAGGCCGCGCCGGGCTCGAAAGTGTATGTGCGTATCCTCACCGAAGGTTCGACCACGGCTGACTGGCCTCTGTCGCGCAAGTTCGGCTGCCAGACCGACATGGCCATGGACCTGCTGATCCTCGCCCGTGACCTGGGCCTGGTGCCGTACGGCATTTCGTTCCACGTGGGCTCGCAGCAACGCGACATCAGCGTGTGGGACGCGGCAATCGCCAAGGTCAAAGTGATCTTCGAACGCCTGAAGGAAGAAGACGGCATCCACCTCAAGCTGATCAACATGGGCGGCGGCTTCCCGGCCAACTACATCACCCGTACCAACAGCCTGGAAACCTACGCCGAGGAAATCATCCGTTTCCTCAAGGAAGACTTCGGCGACGACCTGCCGGAAATCATCCTGGAGCCGGGCCGTTCGTTGATCGCCAACGCCGGCATCCTGGTCAGTGAAGTGGTATTGGTTGCACGTAAATCCCGTACCGCCGTCGAGCGTTGGGTGTACACGGATGTGGGCAAGTTCTCCGGCCTGATCGAAACCATGGACGAAGCCATCAAGTTCCCGATCTGGACCGAGAAGAAAGGCGAGATGGAAGAAGTGGTCATCGCCGGCCCGACCTGCGACAGCGCCGACATCATGTACGAAAACTACAAGTACGGCCTGCCGCTGAACCTGGCGATCGGTGATCGTTTGTACTGGTTGTCGACCGGTGCGTACACCACCAGCTACAGCGCCGTTGAGTTCAATGGCTTTCCACCGTTGAAGTCGTACTACATTTAAGACCGCTGCGCTGAAAAAAACCCATGACGTGTCATGGGTTTTTTTTAGGGCTCAGGAAAGGCTCGCGGCCCGTTGTCGGTAGGCATCAGCCATCGCCCGAATCTGCGGATCATTCGCCGCCGCCAGCGCCTTGTGCGCCACTCGCAAAAACTTCAGGTTCCCGCCGGCCAGCGCCTTGCGCAACCACTCCAGCGCCGCGTCGACCTGGCCCTTGTCGGCCAGCACCGCTGCATAACTGAACTGGCCACGAAAATCGCCGGCTTCGGCTGAGCGTCGATACCAGGCCACGGCAGCATCCAGATCCCTCGGGCAATACTGCCCCTCTTCCAGATAGCGCCCCAGCAGGTTCATCGACTTGGCGTGGCCTTGCTCTGCCGCCTGGCGATAACACGCCAACGCATGGGGTTGATCCTCGGCAACACCGCGCCCGGTGGCCAGCAGATTGGCGTAGTTGTACAACCCCCAATCCAACCCGGCGTCTGCCGCCAGCCGGTATTCACGGGCCGCCGCCGCTTCGTCCACGGCGCTCCCCCAGCCATGCTCCCGGCAACGTCCCAGCATATTGCGCGCCATCCGGTGCCCGCCCTGGGCCGCGATCTGGAACCAGCGCAGTGCCAGCGCTTCATCGCACTCGATACCACGGCCCTCCAGCAGGATTTGCCCGAGTAAAGCCTGGGCGTCGACCACACCCTCCTTGGCCGCGATCAGGATCGCCTGGGCTGCTCGAACGGGAGAGTCATCGAGCATGGATTGCAATTGCTCGACGTTGAGCACTTCTTCACGCCGCAATAAAAACCCCATGCTCAGACCTCGACCCAGCGGCGCAACAGGTTGTGGTAAGTGCCGGTGAGCTGGATCAACGCTGGGTGGTCGGGGACAGCGGCGGTCAGTTGCTGGATCGCGCCATCCATTTCGAACAGCAAGGTGCGCTGGCTGTCTTCGCGCACCAGGCTTTGGGTCCAGAAGAACGAGGCGTAGCGTGCGCCACGAGTTACCGCGTTGACTTTGTGCAGGCTGGAGCCGGGGTACAGCACCATGTCGCCGGCCGGCAACTTGACCCGTTGCAGGCCGAAAGTGTCCTGGATCTCCAATTCGCCGCCGTCGTAGTCCTCCGGGTCGCTGAAGAACAGCGTCGACGACAGGTCGGTGCGTACCCGCTCATGGCTGCCCTTGGGCTGGCGCACGGCGTTGTCGATATGGAAGTCGAAACTGCCTCCTGCGGTGTAGCAGTTAAGCAACGGCGGGAAGACCTTGTGCGGTAACGCTGCCGACATAAACAGCGGGTTTTGCCACAAGCGCTCGAGCATCGCCGCACCGATTTCCTTGGCCAAGGGGTGGCCTTCGGGCAATTGCAGGTTGTGCTTGGCTTTGGCGGACTGGTGCCCGGCGGTGATTTTGCCGTCGGCCCAATCGGCGGTTTCCAGGGCTTGGCGGATGCGCAGCACTTCCTCACGAGAGAACAGGCCGGGAATGTGCAGCAGCATGGGACGATACCTGGGAACGAAGAGGCGCCAATGGTATTGATTCTTATCCTCTCTGTAAAACGCCTAGACGGATGAGCGTGTAAAAACCGTAAGCCAAAAGTGTAAAGAATGTAAATTCAGTACAAATAGCAATGTATCTCAATTGATATAAAATCTTGTTACACCTATATTTCGCGACCTCACATCCTTGGGGAAAGGACACGTCATGTCGCGCACCACTCTAAAAACACCTGCCAGTTCACCACGCCTGCTGGCTTCGGCCATCGGCGTCGCCCTCGGTGCCAGCTCCGTCGCCCACCTGGCGCAAGCGGCCGAAGACACCGGGCAGAAAGGCCAGCGCAACAGCATCTCCCTGGGGGCTACCAGCATCACCGGCGAAGAACAGGACAACACCTCCTACCAGGTCGAAAAAGCCTCTTCGCAAAAGTACACCGCGCCGCTGGTGGATACGCCGCGCTCAGTCACCGTGGTGCCGCAACAGGTACTCAAGGACACCGCCGCCACCTCGTTGCAGGACGCCTTGCGCACAGTACCGGGCATTACATTCGGCGCCGGCGAAGGTGGCAACCCACAGGGGGATCGCCCGTTCATCCGTGGTTTTGACGCCCAGGGCGACACCTACCTGGACGGCGTACGCGACACCGGCGGCCAGAGCCGTGAGATCTTCGACATTGAATCCATTGAAGTCAGCAAGGGCCCGAATTCCTCGTTCGGCGGGCGCGGCTCGGCCGGTGGCAGCCTCAACCTGGTGAGCAAGACGCCACAAGCACGGGACTTCACCAATGGTGGCTTCACCTATGGTTCCGACCAGACGCGCCGCTATGTGCTCGACGTCAACCGTCAGTTCCTCGACACCGCCGCATTCCGCCTGAACCTGATGAGCCACGAACAAAACGTGGCCGGTCGCGACGCCGTGAACTACGACCGCTGGGGCGTAGCGCCCTCGCTGACTTTCGGCCTGGGTACGCCGACCCGCGTCAACGTCAGCTACTACCACATGGAAAGCGACGACCTGCCGGACTCGGGAATCCCCTACGGCTACGGCTCCTCGACCGCCACCGCTCACGTGCATGACAAACCCAACGACGGTGGCGACAGCAATAACTTCTATGGCCTCAAGAGTCGCGACTTCCGCAAGACCCGCGCTGACATCAGCACGTTTTCCTTCGAGCACGACTTGAACGACACCATGACGCTGAAAAACACCCTGCGCCATGGCAGCACCGGCCAGGACTACGTGCTCACGCAACCGGACGACAGCAAACTCAACGTCAACAAGTACGGCACCGTGTGGCGCCGCGCCAACACCCGTGTCTCAACCACCACCACGACCACCAACCAGACCGATCTGTTCGGCAGCTTCCAGGCGCTGGGCTTCAAGAACACTTACTCCACCGGCCTGGAGTTCACCGGCGAAGAAACCCGCGTCAGCGGCTACACGGTCAGCCCCAACGCCAACCCGACGTGCACCGTGGTCAAGGGCAGCCTGGGCGGCCAATGTACGTCACTGAGCAACCCGACCCCGGATGATGCCTGGACCGGCAGCGTCGCACGCAACTACAACGGCACCAACACCAAGGCCACCAGCCGTGCCGCCTATGTATTCGACACCATCGAACTTGACCCGCAATGGCTGCTGAATGTCGGCCTGCGCTACGACACCTTCGACACCGAAGCCAACACCAATGCCACCACCGGCCGCACCAAGATCAAGGACGACAGCCAGTTCTTCAACTGGCAGGCCGGCCTGGTCTGGAAGCCGGTGGAGAACGGCAGTATCTATGCGTCCTATGCCACCTCGGCAACGCCAGCCGGTGGCTTGGTGGGTGAAGGTGCCGACGGCAACCCACTGTCTGCGGGCGCCGCCACCAGCGACCTGCAACCGGAAGAGACCGTCAACTACGAGCTGGGCACCAAGTGGGACCTGTTCCACGATCGTCTGTCACTGACCGCTGCGGTGTTCCGCACCGAGAAGAAAAACACCCGCATCCTGGTCGACGCCCTGACTTACCAGAACGCCGGCGAATCCCGCGTCGACGGCCTGGAATTGTCCGCCAGCGGCAAGCTCACCGAACAATGGCAAGTGTTCGCTGGCTACAGCTACCTCGACAGCGAACTGGTCAGCGCCGGCCTCAATGGACGTAACGGCGTTGTCAGTACGGGCTCGAACAAAGGCAACCAGATGCCGAACACGCCGAAGAACACCTTCAGCCTGTGGACCACCTACGACATCACCTCGAAACTGACCATCGGCGGCGGCGCGTTCTACGTCGATGATGTCTACGGCGATGCAGGCAACACAGTCTACGTGCCGTCCTATACCCGCTTCGACGCCATGGCCAGCTACAAGCTGACCAAGAACGTCGACCTGCAACTGAACGTGCAAAACCTGACTGACAAGACCTACTACGACAAGGCGTTCTCGACCCACTTCGCCAACCAGGCAGCCGGCCGTACGGCATTGTTGACCACCAGCTTCCACTTCTAAGGCGGCCAACCGCTCGCCCAAGCCCCACGCATCGGATGCGCGGGGCTTTTTGCGTGTAAAAAAGAATGTTTCTCGAACAGCCACGGCATAATGCGCGCCGTGCCCTACATATCCAGATAGACGAGGCGGTCCGACGTGTTGAAGAAAACCCTGTTCCAGTTGCACTGGTTCTTCGGCATCACTGCCGGTCTGGTGCTGGCCTTGATGGGGATCACCGGGGCTGCGGTCTCGTTTCAGGATGAAATCCTGCGCGCGCTCAACCCCAGCGTATTGTTCGTGCAAAAGCGCGAAGCCGGCGTACTGCCACCCGCCGAACTGGTGCGCAAGCTCGAAGCCACCGAAGGCAAGACCGTTTCGATGCTGTGGGTGGAAAGTGACAGCGGCAACGCCGCGCGCGTGTCCTTCACCCCGCCACCCGGCGAACGCCGTGGCCAGATGCGCTACTTCGACCCCTACACCGGCGACTATATGGGCGATGCCGTCGGCCAGGACGTGTTCGGTTTTATCCTGCAGTTGCACCGTTTCCTCGCCATGGGCGAAACCGGCCGCCAAATCACCGGGGCCTGCACCCTGATCCTGCTGTTCTTCTGCCTGTCCGGCCTGTACCTGCGCTGGCCGCGCCAAGTGGCGAGCTGGCGCGCGTGGTTGACCCTGGACTGGCGCAAAAAAGGCCGCAGCTTCAACTGGGACCTGCACTCGGTATTCGGCACCTGGTGCCTGTTGTTTTACCTGTTGGCCGCGCTGACCGGGCTGTACTGGTCCTACGACTGGTACAACCAAGGCGTGACCAAACTGTTGTCCGACGCCCCGCAGAACGAGCGGATGCGCAAGCGTGGTCCACCCCCTCAGGGGCCGGCGCCGGTCGCCAACTATGACGCGATGTGGAGCAGCATCTACAGCAACGCCGGCCCCGGCTTGAGCGCCTACAACATCCGCATGCCGGCGGTCGCCGGGCAACCGGCCATCGTGTATTACCTGCTGGCAAACTCCCCCCATGATCGCGCGCTCAACCAGCTCAACCTGGACCCGGCCACCGGCGAGGTCAAATCCCATGACCGCTACGCCAGCAAGCGCCTCAAGTCGCAGTTGCTGACCAGTGTCTATGCGCTGCACACCGGCAGTTACTTCGGCCTGGTCGGACGGATTGTCCTCACCTTCAGTTCGCTGCTCATGCCGCTGTTCTTTATCACCGGCTGGCTGTTGTACCTCGACCGTCGCCGCAAAAAACGCCAGGTGCGTGATGCGCGCAACGGCCTGGCAGCCAACCCCAGCGATGCAGCGGCCTGGCTGATCGGTTTTGCCAGCCAGAGCGGCTTTGCCGAGCAATTGGCCTGGCAGACCGCCGGACAATTGCAGGCCGCGGGGCTGCCAGTGAAGGTGCAGTCCCTGGGCAGCGTAAGCCCCGAAGACCTGCGCCAGTCGGCACATGCGCTGTTTGTGGTGAGCACCTTCGGCGACGGCGAAGCCCCGGACAGCGCGCGGGTTTTCGAACGCAGCGTGCTGGGCCAGAACCTGCCCCTCAAAGGCTTGAACTACTCGGTATTGGCCCTGGGTGATCGCCAGTACGAACACTTCTGCGGCTTTGCCCGGCGCCTGCATTTCTGGCTGACCCACCAGGGCGGCACCCCGTTGTTCGCCCCGGTGGAAGTCGACAGCGGCGACAGCGCTGCGCTGCTGCACTGGCAACAACAGCTGGGGCAGTTAACCGGCCACGCACCGACGGCGGCCTGGCCGACCGCCCAATATGAAAACTGGACCTTGAGCCAACGCACCCTGCTCAACCGTGGCAGTGCCGGTTCGGCCGTCTACCTGCTCGGCCTCACCAGCCCGTCGCCACAGTCCTGGGAAGCCGGCGACCTGGTCGAAATCCTGCCACGCAATGGCCCGCAGGCCATCGAACGCTTCCTGGGGGGCCTGGGCCTGGCTGGCAGCGATGGAGTCCTGCTCGACGGCCTGCCGCACACCCTCGACCAGGCCCTGGCAACCCGCCAACTGCCGGACAACCGCACGCACCTGGTCGGCCTGCACGCCCAGGCCCTGGTGGACGCGTTGGTGCCGCTGGGCATGCGCGAATACTCCATCGCCTCGATTGCCAGCGACGGCGTACTCGAACTGATCGTACGCCAGGAGCGCCACCCGGACGGCAGCCTGGGCCTGGGCTCCGGCTGGCTCACCGAACATGCCGCCATTGGCACCGCGATCAGCCTGCGCCTGCGCCGCAACAGCGGCTTCCACCTGCCGCAGGTGCCGGTACCGTTGATCCTGCTCGGCAACGGCACCGGCCTGGCCGGTCTGCGCAGCTTGCTCAAGGCGAATATTGCCAACGGCCAACAGCGCAACTGGCTATTGTTCGGCGAGCGCAATATCGCCCACGACTACCTGTGCCAGGACGAGCTGCAAGGCTGGCTGGCCAGTGGTGACCTGGCCCTGCTGGACCTGGCGTTTTCCCGGGATCAGGAGGAGAAGATCTACGTGCAGGATCGCCTGCGCGAATCGGCCGATGCACTGCGTAAATGGCTCGCGGACGGTGCGGCGATTTATGTGTGTGGAAGCTTGCAGGGGATGGCGACCGGGGTGGATCAAGTACTGCATGAGGTGCTGGGCAGCGAGGTGGTGGAGCGCCTGATCGAACAGGGCCGCTATCGTCGCGACGTGTACTGAGATCCTCTAGCCACTGAAGAACCTATGTGGGAGGGGGCTTGCCCCCGATAGCGGTGTATCAGTCAATTCATGGGTTACTGACCCGCCGCTATCGGGGGCAAGCCCCCTCCCACAGTTTTTGACTGTATTCCAAGTCAGTTTTTTACTGTATTCCAAGTCAGACCGGTTGCAGCTTTTGCTCGAACACTGAAACCCCATCCAGATCGCGCAGCATCACCGTCAACTCTGCTGTCTGCCCATCAATCTGCACCTCGCCAAAAAACTGGAACCCGGCAAACGGCGAGGTGTTCTGCGCCGGTGGGGCCTTCTCGAACACCACCTCGGGCCCAAAGGTTTTATCCAGCGGATTCGGACCGAAGCTGCCCGCATTCAAAGGCCCGGCGACGAACTCCCAGAACGGCTCGAAATCCTGGAACGCCGCACGATCCGGGTGGTAATGGTGCGCCGCGCAGTAATGCACATCGGCCGTCAGCCACACGTGGTTGCGTACCTGTTGGGCACGTAGAAACCCCAACAATTCGGCAATCTCCAACTCTCGACCTTGCGCCGGGCCTGGGTCGCCGTTGGCGATGGCTTCCCAGCGCGGCACGCCGGGGCTGACTTCACCGTCGGGCACACCGAGGCCGATAGGCATGTCGGCGGCAATCACCTTCCACTGGGCCTGGGAGGCCTTGAGTTCGCGCTTGAGCCAGTCCAGTTGCTCACGGCCAAGGAAGGGTTTTTCGCCGCCCAGGTTGTCGTCGTTGGGGCCGCGATAACTGCGCATGTCGAGCACGAAGACATCCAACAAAGGGCCATAACTGAGCTTGCGGTAGATGCGCCCGCCACCGTCGGCGCTTTGTCGGCGCATCGGCGAATATTCCAGCCACGCCTGGCGCGCGCGGCCGACCAGGGTGTTGATGTCCTTGATCTGGTAACGCTCATCCAACTGCTTGCTCGGCGACCAGTTGTTCACCACCTCGTGGTCGTCCCACTGCCAGATCTGCGGCACCTCGGCGTTGAAACGCCGCACGTTTTCATCCAGCAGGTTGTAACGGTAGTTACCACGATAGTCGTCGAGGCTTTCAGCAACTTTGCTCTTGGCTTCGGTGGTGATGTTGCGCCAGATGCGCCCGCCCTCGGTGGTCAGTTGCGCAGGGACCGGGCCGTCAGCGTAGATGGTGTCGCCACTGTGGATAAAAAAGTCCGGCAAGCGCAGGCGCATGGCTTCGTAGATGCGCATGCCGCCAATGTCCGGATTGATCCCGAAGCCTTGGCCGACGGTGTCGCCGCTCCATACAAAACGAATATCGCGGCGCTGTTGCGGCACGCTGCGCAAGTGGCCGAACCACGGTTCGCTGGCGACGCCGGTCTGGGCATCTTCGAAGTGCACGCGGTAGAAAATCGCCTGGTCGGCGGGCAGGCCGGTGAGTTCGACACGCGCGGTAAAGTCGCTGCGGCTGTCGGCCAGCGGCGAGACGAATCGGCGCGGGTTACTGAACACACTGCGGGTGTCCCACTCCACCACCATCCGCGCCGGGCGGTCGCTGCGGCTCCAGATCATCGCGCGATCACCGAGCAGGTCGCCGGACTGCACACCATCGGTCAGTTGCGGACGGTCTTTGACCGACGCGATTACCGCCGGCGCCAGGCCAGGCAGCAACAGGCCGGCGCCGACGACTTGCATCACGCGGCGACGGCCAAGGTCGAAGTGGCTCATGCAGGTGCCCTCTTGAGTATGAAAAGGGCAAGTTGAACACGCGTGGATGAAGTGGATGTGACACCGCCCCACCCACATTGTCCATGGCGTCAGGCTTGGGCGGGCGCGGCCGTCAGTTCCACCGCTTCCGGACGTTTGATCAGTGCATACACCAGCCCGGTCAGCAGGCTACCGGCGACGATCGCCAGCAGATACAGCAGCGCATGGTTCATCGCATTCGGGATGATCAACACAAACAACCCACCATGGGGCGCCGCCAGCTTGCAGCCAAAGTACATCGACAGCGCTCCCGTCAGGGCACCGCCAGCGATGCTGGAGGGGATCACCCGCAGTGGGTCCTTGGCGGCGAACGGGATCGCGCCTTCGGAGATAAAGCACAAGCCCAGAATCATCGCGGCCTTGCCCGCTTCACGCTCGGTCTGGGCGAATTTGCGCCGCGCCAGGAACGTGGCGATGCCCATGCCGATCGGCGGCACCATACCCGCCGCCATGGTCGCAGCCATCGGTGCGCCGCTCGATGCCGCCAGCAAGCCGACGGAGAACGCGTACGCGGCCTTGTTGATCGGCCCGCCGAGGTCGACACACATCATGCCGCCCAACAGAATGCCCAGCAGCACCGCGTTGGTGGTGCCCATGGTGCTGAGAAAATCCGTCAGCCCCGTGAGCAGACGCGCCACGGGTGGGCCGACCAGGTAAATCATCGCCAGGCCGGTGAACAAACTCGCCAGCAACGGGATGATCAGGATCGGCTTGAGTGCCTCCAGGCTCTGCGGCAAACGTATCGCGCGGGTGATCAGCTTGACGCAGTAGCCGGCGAGGAAACCGGCGAGAATCCCGCCGATAAACCCGGCGCCCAGCGTACCGGCCAGCAGCCCGCCGATCATGCCGGGGGCCAGGCCCGGACGGTCGGCGATGGAGTAGGCGATATAGCCCGCCAGCAGCGGCACCATCAGCATAAAGGCCTGGTCGCCAACGGTCTTGAGGGCCGCTGCCAGGGTGCCTTTTTCTTCGAAGGCATGGATGCCGAACACAAATGACAAGGCGATCAACAAGCCGCCCGCCACCACCATCGGCAACATGAACGACACACCGGTCAACAGGTGTTTGTACACCCCGGTTTTTTCCGACTTGGCTACCGCACCGCTGGCCGCGCTTTCCACGGCGCCTTCGGCGAGGGCCTTATTAAGAGTCGCTTCGGCCTGCTTGAGGGCGATGCCGGTGCCGCAGCGGTAGATCTTCTTGCCGGCGAAGCGCTCGGTGGCGACTTCAATATCCGCCGCCAGCAGTACCACGTCGGCGTCGGCAATCGCCTGCGGGCTCAGCGGTGTGCGCGCGCCGACCGATCCCTGGGTTTCCACCTGCAAGTCATAACCCAGTCGCTTGGCCGCCTGCTGCAAGGCTTCGGCGGCCATGAAGGTGTGCGCGACACCGGTGGGGCAGGCGGTAATCGCGACGATACGCGGGGCCTGCTTCGTCGCCACCGGGGCTTGGCTGACGACATACTCCCGGGCTTCTTCTGCGCCACGGCGCAGTACCGCGTCAACGTCCTGCAACGCCTGCGCCGGGGTGCTCTGGAACACGCGCTTGCCGACAAACCGCTGCATGTCCACCGGGGTGCTGCTGACCAGCAAGACCCATTCGGCGTCGTCGATGATCGCCTGGGACAACTGCCGTTCCGGGCGCTGCACGTCGACCACTTCAACGCTGGTGCTCCACCCCTGGCGCTGCGCGGCAGCGTCCAGCAAGCGCGCGCACAGCACACTGGTGACCATACCGTTCGGGCAGGCGGTAACAATGGCTAACTTCATCACAAACCCTCTTATTGTTCTGTCAGCGGGCGCACATGGACGCCGCTTTCGAGGCGCGCCAACTGCGCGTCATCGCTGATGCCAAAGCCGATCTGCGTCACCGCCATGGCGGCAATCGCCGTGGCGCGGCGCAAGGTGGTTTCGGGTACATCGAAGCTGAGCAAACCGTGGAGCATGCCGGCCAGCAACGAATCCCCCGCGCCTACGGTGCTGGCGACGCGGACCTTGGGCGGCGTGGCCTGCAGCGCCGTGCCCGGGCTGAACCAGTTCACGCCGTCGGCACCGTGGGATACCACCACATGCTCAACGCCCCGCGCGTGCAGATGCTCAGCCGCGTCGGCTTGTTGCGCGACGGAATCCGTGGGGCAATCCAGGGCGTCAGCCAATTCTTCGGTGTTAGGTTTGATCAGCCATGGGCCAGCGTTCAACCCGGCGCGCAACGCGGCGCCGCTGGTGTCCAGAGCGACCTTCAAACCGAGGCCTTTCAACTGCACCAACAGGTCTTCGAACCACTGCGGGCTGACGCCACGCGGCAAACTGCCGGCGACCACCACCGCATCGTGCCCGGGGGCGATCAGCATGAGTTGGTTGAGCAACGCTTGCTGCGCCTGCTCGCTGACCAGCGGGCCCGGCGCATTGATGTCGGTGACGCGGCCATCCTGCTCGGCAATCTTGATGTTGCTGCGGGTTTCACCCGGCACGCGGATAAACGCATCGACAAAACCACGGCGAGCGATCAGCGCCTCGAACGCTTGGGGGTTGTCTTCCCCCAGAAAACCACCGACCGTCACTTGATGGCCCAGGTCAGCCAACACCTGAGCCACGTTCACGCCCTTGCCGGCCGCGTGGGTCTGCAGGGGTTCGCTGCGGTTGACTTCACCGGGCTCCAGGCGCGCCAAGCACACCGTAAGGTCCAACGCCGGGTTCAGCGTCAGGGTCAGAATCCTTGCCATCTACACGGCCTCCACAAGGGCTCGCACTTCGGCGGGCGAACCCACCGCAAGTGCTTTTTGCGCCAGGCCCTGGGCCTCGCTCAGACTGAATTCGCGCACGCGCGCCTTCACTTCGGGAATGCTGCGCGCCGACACGCTCAACTCGTCCACGCCCAGGCCCACCAGCACCGGCACCGCCAGCGGATCGGCGGCCAGCTCGCCGCACACACCGACCCATTTGCCATGGGCATGGGCCGCGCGCACGGTGATATCGATCAGTTGCAACACGGCCGGGTGCAAGCCATCGGCCTGGGCCGACAGCGTTGGGTGGCCGCGGTCGATGGCCAGGGTGTATTGGGTCAGGTCGTTGGTGCCAACGCTGAAGAAATCCACTTCCTTGGCCAGCACCGGTGCGAGCAACGCAGCCGACGGCACCTCGATCATGATCCCCAGTTGCAGATCGGCCACCGGGATTTCCAGGCGCAGGCGCTCGGTCATGTCCCGCGCTGCGCGCCACTCATCCACGCTGCCCACCATAGGGAACATGATGCGCAGCGGCCGGTTATCCGCCGAGCGCAGCAGCGCGCGCAATTGCGCCTCCATGATCTGCGGGCGTTGCAAGGTGAGGCGAATGCCGCGCACCCCGAGGAAGGGGTTTTCTTCCTCGGCGATCGGCCAATACGGCAACGGTTTATCGCCCCCCACATCGAGGGTGCGCACCACCAGCGGGCGACCGTCGAGGCCGTCCAGTACACGCCGGTATTCAGCTTCCTGGGTGGCTTCGTCCGGCGCTTGCGGGTGGGCCATGAAAATCAGTTCAGTGCGCAGCAAGCCAATGCCTTCGGCGCCCTGCTCCACCGCACTCGCTACGCCGGCGCTTTCGCCGATGTTGGCGAACACTTCCACGGCGTGACCGTCGCGGGTCACCGCAGGTTCGTGGCGCTGCGCCGAGGCGGCTTGCAGGCGTTGCTCGCGGGTGTCGCGTTCAACGGTGGCGCGTTGCAGGGTGGCAGTGTCCGGGGTGACATGCAGGCGGCCTCGCTGGCCATCGAGCAATAACAGGGTGCCGGCGGCCAGCAGCAACACGCCCGGGCCGGCGCCCACCAACGCGGGGATGCCAAGGGCACGGGCGACGATGGCACTGTGGGCCGTCGCCCCGCCACGGGCAGTGAGGATACCCGCGACCCGCGCCGGGTCGAGCCGCGCCACATCCGATGGGCCGACCTCGTCCATCACCAGAATGTAGGGGTCGTGCGGCTCCTGGGCCGTTTCAATACCGCACAGTTGTGCCAGCACGCGGCGACCAATGTCGCGCAGGTCAGCGGCGCGCTCGGCCAGCAAGGCGTCCTGCAACGCCTCCTGCTGCTTGGCGGCGGCTTCGATCACGCTCATCCAGGCCGCCTCGGCGCTTTCGCCCTGCTTGAGGCGGGTGTCGACTTCATCGGTCAGTTCCGGGTCGTCGAGCATTTCCTGGTGGGTGATGAAAATCTCGCGGATCGCCTTGGCCTGGCTGCGTTCGATCAAGCCCTGGATATCGCGACGCACGTCGTTGAGTGCGGCCTGCAAGCGCTGGCGCTCAATGGCCGAAGACTCACCCCGCAGCGGGTAGTCGAAGGGTTGCAGCACCTGGATATGCGCCGGGCCGATGGCGATGCCGGGGGCGGCGGCGATGGCCTGGAGCTGGCTGCCGGCCAACGGCGCGCTGGCCAGCGGTTCGATATCGAGGATTTCAACCTGGGCCACCACGGTCGGCAATGGCTCGACGTCTTCGCCAAGCCCTTCCTCCACCGCCGCCAACAACGCAGGCAGCGCATCGCCGGCGATGGTAGGTTCCGCGACAAACTCCAGTACCTGACCACGCCGTGCACCGAGGCTGAGCAGCTTACTCAAGCTTTTTACCGACACCGCGCCCACCGGGCCATCGACGATACGCACACGGATATCGCCCTCGAAGCTTTTCGCCAATTGCGCGAGGATCTTCGCCGGCCGCGCGTGCAGCCCATGGGCATTGGCCAGGGTGATGCGCACACTGGGCCAGTCGGGCGGCAGTTCGCCGCCGAGCACTTCGAGTACCGCACGGCTGCTGGTGGCGCGCCCCAGTTCCTGGCCGCGACCTTCGATCAACAACGCGCACAGGCGCTCCAGCAAAGCCTGGTGCGCTTCACCGAGGCTGGCCAGGCAGAACAGACCATTCAACGGCTGGCCGAGGTAACGCATGGGTTTATCCGGCGTGACAAACGCCAGGCCAGGGCGCTTGACCGTTTGCTCGCTGTGCAGCCACCACAGGCCATCGCCCAGGGGCAACGCATCGACTTGCTGCAACACCGCGGCAAAGCCATTGCTGACGCAGTCGGCCTGGCGCAGCAGACGAGCACCGCGCCATACCAGTTCTTCAAAATCGTCGGCCGACACGCCCAGGCTGATCATCTGTGCATCCAGCGCCAACTCCTGCGGCGCGCCTTGCAGCAACTTCAGCAAGGCCTCGGCGGAACCGGCACGACGCAGCGCCTGGCCCAGGTCGGTTTCACCGAGGGCGCGGGTCAGCAGTTGCAGCAAGCGCAGGTGTTCATCGGATTTGGCGGCAATGCCAATCGCCAGGTAAACGATCTGGCCGTCGCCCCAATCCACCCCTTCGGGGAACTGCAGCAGGCGCACGCCGGTGGAAAATACCTGGTCGCGGGTTTCGGGAGTCCCGTGGGGAATGGCGATCCCTTGGCCGAGAAAGGTCGAACCTTGGGCTTCACGGGCTTGCAAGCCGCTGAGATAACCCTCGGCGACCAGGCCATCGGCCACCAACTGGTCAGCGAGCAGGTGCAAGGCAGCAGATTTATCCACAGCCACCTGGCCCATGGATATCTGCTCGTGAGTGAGCTCAAGCATGCCGTTCTCCTAGTTAGTGCGGCGGGCGCACTAGGTATTGTTTTGAATAAATCAGTATAAAGTTGATCATGAATAAGCGACTGAGCAGTCAATTGGCAGTAGCCACTCAGTAGCGAACATCGCAAAAATACGCCTGCTGAAACGTTTAATCTAGAATTTATGGCAGATTACGCGTTAATTGCGCATCCTTGAAGAACCACTCGGCACTTGAGCTGAGACATTAGTCGTGTGCAGTAATCGGTTACGATTGGACAAAATGTCGGGGCCAGCTCTAAAAAACAAGGAAATCCCGGTTTGAAACTCAGTGATATCGCACGTCTGGCCGGTGTGTCCGTAACCACCGCCAGTTATGTCATCAACGGCAAAGCCGAACAGCAACGCATCAGCAGCGCGACCGTCGAGCGCGTGCGTGCGGTGGTCGAAGCCCATGGCTTTACGCCCAACCCCCAGGCAGCCGGGCTGCGCAGCCGGCATACCCGTACGCTGGGTTTTATCCTGCCGGACCTGGAAAACCCCAGTTACGCACGGATCGCCAAGCTATTGGAACAAGGCGCCCGCGCGCGCGGTTATCAATTGCTGATCGCCAGCTCCGACGACAATGCCGACAGCGAACGCCAACTGCTGCAACTGTTCCGCGCCCGACGCTGCGATGCGCTGTTTGTCGCCAGTTGCCTGCCGGCCAGCGACGACAGCTATCGCGAGTTACAAACCAAGGGTTTGCCGGTGATTGCCATCGACCGGGTGATGAACGCCGAACAGTTCTGCTCGGTGGTCAGCGACGACCGCCAGGCCTGCCAGCAACTGACCAGCAGCCTGCTGCAACCGGTGCCCAAGCAGATCGCGCTGATCGGTGCGCGGCCTGAGTTGAGCATCAGCCAGGAGCGCGCCGCCGGTTTCCGTGAAGCACTGCAAGGTTTTACCGGCGAAGTGATCGTCGAACAGGGCGAGGCCTTCAGCCGCGATTGTGGCCGCCAACTGATGGAGCAACTTCTCCATCAACTGGGGCATTTGCCTGACGCGCTGGTGACCACCTCTTACGTGCTGCTGCAAGGGGTGTTCGACGCGCTGCATGATTTCCCGCTCAGATCGCGCCCGCTACGCCTGGGGACCTTTGGTGATACGCAGTTGCTGGACTTCCTGCCGTTGCCGGTCAATGCCATGGCCCAGCAACATCAGTTGATCGCCGACACGGCGTTGCGCCTGGCCCTGGCCGCCATCGAAGAAGAGCAGTACCAACCCGGCGTGCATGCCATCGGCCGGACCTTCAAGCGGCGTATTCACGAGGCTTGAGTGTGGAGCTGATTGACACCCACACCCACCTCGACTTTCCGGACTTCGACAGCGATCGCCGGGAAGTCCTCGCCCACAGCCGCCAACTCGGCGTGCAGCGCATGGTGGTACTGGGGGTGTATCAGCAGAATTGGCAGCGGTTGTGGGACCTGGTGCAAGGCGATGAAGGCTTGTTCGCCGCCTTCGGCCTGCACCCGGTGTACCTCGATGACCATCGCCCCGCCGACCTGACGGAGCTGGGCGATTGGCTGACCCGCCTGCACGGCCATCGACAACTGTGCGCCGTCGGCGAGATCGGCCTGGACTACTTCCTCGAACAACTGGACCGCACACGCCAGCAACACCTGTTTGAAGCCCAACTAAAACTGGCCGTCGATTTCCAACTGCCGGCGCTGTTGCACGTGCGCCGCAGCCATGCCGCCGTGATTGCCACCCTCAAGCGTATCCGCCTGCCACGGGGCGGCATCATCCACGCCTTTGCCGGTAGCCGGGAAGAAGCGCGCGAATACATCAAGCTGGGTTTCAAGCTGGGCCTGGGCGGTGCCGCCACCTGGCCCCAGGCCCTGCGCATGCATAAGGTGCTCGCCCAACTGCCCCTGGACGCGGTGGTGCTGGAAACCGATTCGCCGGACATGGCCCCCGCCATGTACCCCGGCCAGCGTAACAGCCCGCAACACTTGCCCGATATCTGCACCGCGCTGGCCGAACGCATGGGCCTCAGCCCGCTATTGCTGGCTGAAGCGAGCACACGCAATGCGTGCGAGTTGTTCAATTGGTAGGGCGTTGACCGGCCTGACCACTTGCAGGTCCAAGGTCATCCGCTGCCGATGACGGGCGTAGCGTGCCACCAGGAAATGCACCAACAGCACCAGCAGTGAAATATTCAACTGCCCGATAACGCTGATCAGCCCGAGCCACTCTGCCACCAACGCCACGATCAGGGCCACGCAGGTGAACACCACCATGCTCAGTCGTACCAAGGCCCAATGGTCCAATGCCCTGAACTGACGCAGTTGCCGGGTGCAGCACAACTGCAGAATCCTATGGCAGTACGGGCAATCGAAGGGTTCTTCAATGGCAATGGCATTCAACTGCCAAGGCTTGAGTTCGAAGGTGATGTCGCAATGGGCGCAGTGCCCTTTGATGCCTATGGCAGCGGTCATCGTCTTGCCTCCCTTGGACTGTGATTATTGGCTGAAACAAATTCTCACCCATTCTCGGCAGCAAAGACGAAGTACAAGAAAATCAAGACAAGTACCACTCCAGTAAAAGAAACATCCTACTCAACAGTCTTACACGCGAAACGCGCCGATCAATTGCTTCAACTCAATCACCTGGCGCGACAACTGCCGGCTGGCCGCCTCGGCCTGATGGGCACCCTGGGCGGCATGTTCACCTGCACGATTGATTTCGACGATGTTCTGGTCGATATCGTGGGCGACGGCGGTTTGCTGCTCCACGGCTGCCGCAATCTGCTGGTTCTGATCGACGATCATGCCGACGGCACCCAGGATGTTTTCCAAGGCCTGCTGGACCTTTTCCGACTGCCCCACCGTGCCATTCGCCATGGCATGGCTGGTTCCCATAGCCTTGACCGCCGCGTCGACACCACTGTGCAAACGGCTGATCATCTGCTCGATTTCCTCGGTGGAGTGCTGGGTCCGCCGCGCGAGGGTGCGCACTTCATCGGCCACCACCGCAAAACCGCGCCCCTGCTCTCCGGCGCGAGCGGCTTCAATCGCGGCGTTCAGCGCCAGTAGATTGGTTTGCTCGGCAATGCTCTTGATCACTTCCAGCACGCTGCTGATCGATTGGCTATCGGTCGCCAACTGGTTGATCACCCGCACCGACTCATCAATGTCCAAGGCCAGGCGCGCGATGCTGCCTTGCTGGGATTGCACCAGGCCACGACCGCTGACGGTTTCATCGTTGACACTATGGGCGCTGCTGACCGCCGCCGCCGCATTGCGCGCCACTTCCTGCGCCGTGGAGGACATCTGGTTCATGGCGGTCGCCACTTGCTCGATCTGGCTGCGCTGGCCGGACACCGCCTGGTTGCTGCGGACTGAGACCGCCTCCACTTGGCTGGCTTGCAACTCGACCTGGCCGACGGTGTGGCCGACGCGCTCGATCAGGTCGTGGATCTTGGCCACGGTGCCATTGAACACCTCGCCCAGTTCCCCCAGCTCGTCGCGACTATGAGCGACGAACGTGACCGTCATGTCGCCCGCCGCCACCTTGTCCATCATCACCCCCAGGCGTCGCAGGGTGGTGCGGGTGGAGGCATAGAAGCCCGCGTACAAATAGAAGATCAGCAAAAACACCGCCGCCAGGGCGCACACCAGCACCACCATGTGCGTACGGTACTGCGCCAGGCGCTGCTCCAGCTGGTGCCCGAGAAACGCCAGCGTGGCTTCATCGAGCTGATAGGTCTGGGCCATCAGTTGGCTGACGTTGTCGTAGAAACCCTGCCACGGTGCGTCGAGGGTTTCAGCCATCACCACCTGCTCTTCGAAGACCTCACTGGCTTGCTTGAGGCTGGCATTGCTGGCCTTGGCCAGGCTGTCGAGCGCAGCGTGGGCGGCCTGGCTGGAACCGAGGGCGTCCTGGAGTTTCAGGGCGTATTCGGCGTGGAGTTTTTCCAGTTGCTGCAGCAACTCGTCAAAGCGGGTGCTGGAGGACGAATTGAGGAACCCCTGGCCCAGGGAATAGGCGCCCATCGCCCGCCCCTCCCCCAGCGTCTGGGTGACCTGCGGGGTGATGCTGGTGATCAGCTCGCTGAGCTGGCGCAAATCGCTCTGGGGGTCGCGGCTCAAGCCGGCCTGGCTGGCGATGATCTGGCTGAGCATCTGCGCTTTGTTGAGCAACTTGCCGATCAGCGCGCTTTTACTCAGCAGGGAGGACTCCTGCTGCTGGGCCTTGAAGGCAGCGATCAATTCGTCGCGCTTGGCATCGAAGGCGGCAATTTGCTCAGGGTCGGTGGTCATGGCCGTGAGCCCCTGCACCCGTGCCAACACATGCTGCTCCAACGTGGTGATCTTGCCTTCAAGGTCGCCAGCCTTACCGGACTGGCCCAGGGTTGCGTTGATTTGCACCTGGTTGTTGAGGGTTTCCAGGTCGCGGCGCAGGGCCAGGCTGCTGCCGAGCAGGTCGAGGCTTTGCAGTTCGATGCGGGTGCCCTGGAACTCACGCCACGAATCACGCACCAGGAAATAGTTGGTCGCCAGCATGGGCAGCAGGAACAGCACACTGATCAGGCTGAACTTCATGCCGAAGCTCAGGCGGTTCATCAGCGCGACGGCGGGATAGAGCAAGCTCTTCACGGGTGAACTCCCTTCCTATTATTTTTATTTGAGGCGCAGGGCGGCGGCAGAAAGCCACTATTTGGCGCTCCGTCTGTATAGCTCAAATCGAAAGGGAGTTTTGTAACTTAAGGTTAACGAGAACGGAGCCGGCGGGCCGGCTCCTCCCAGGTCAGGGCAGCACCGTCCAGATGGCGAACCCGGCATACCACAGCACCGCCGCACGCAGCAGCAGTTCCCACAGGCGATCCAGGCTGTTGATGCCATCAGCCCCCACCACCGGCGGCGGAATCTCAGCGGCCACCAGACCGACTTTTTCGACCAACTGCGCGGCGCTGATATCCCAGCTCAGCAATTCGTGAAGCATCACACGGCTGACCGCGACAAAGTTGCCCACCAGGGCAAAGCTGGCCGCGAGCAAGCGCACCGGTAACCAGTCGAAGGCATGGCGCAGTTGGCCGGCACGCTCGGCTACCAAGGGGTTCTGGCTGTGCTCACTGGCCAGTGCCAGCAGGCGATAAGCCAGGGCCGCGACAGGGCCCAGCAGGAAGTACCAGAAGATCACCGCGAAGAAACTCTGGTAGGCCTGCCATAGAAGATGGCCCTGAACCCGTTCCAGCAGTTGTTCCCCGCTGTCCGCTGCGATCTTCAGGTCTCGCTCGGCCACATGCTCGGCGGCCTGCAAGTCGCCCCGGCGCCACGCATCTCGAAACGGTCCGAGGCCGGCGAGCAGATCCCCCCGCCCCAGGCTGTAGATCACCACCAACAGGTGCACCGGCAACGCCAACAGGCCGTAGGCCACCGGCTCCAGTACCAGCAGCAGCAAGGCCAGCAAGGCCACCGGCAACAACACCAGCAGCGCCAGGATCAGCCACGGCTGCTTGCCCATGCGCGGGCTCGCCTCCAACTTGGCCAGCTCGCGTAACCAGCCGCCATCACGCTGCAACCGCTGGCGCAAGGCCGAGAATTTCTCGATCCACACGGCCAGCACCAATACCAGGAAACTCATTGTGCGTGTCCTCCATCCTGCAGGGCGCTACGAAAGCGTACCCAATCAAAAGCGGGGCCAGGGTCGGTCTTGCGCCCCGGCGCGATATCACTGTGGCCACAAATGCGCTGACGGGTAATGTCGGGGTAAGCCACCAGCAACTGGCGCGTCAGGTCGATCAGCGACGCATACTGCGCATCCGTGAACGGCAAGTCATCCGTACCTTCCAGTTCGATACCAAGGGAAAAGTCATTGCAGGTCTCACGCCCATCGAAGCACGAAACCCCGGCATGCCAGGCCCGGTCGAGGCACGATACAAACTGCGTCACCGTGCCGTCGCGCTCAATCAGAAAATGCGCAGACACCCGTAAGTCGGCAATCCCTTCAAAGTAGGGATGTTCCGTGACATCCAGGCGATTCTGGAAAAACGCGTGCACCTTGCCGGTCGCGAACTGCGCTGGCGGCAGGCTGATGTTATGCACCACCAACAGTGAGATTTCGCCGGTGGGGCGCTCGTTGAAGTTGGGCGAAGGGCAATGCGCAATGCCCTGGCACCAGCCGCTGGTGGGGTCCAACTGCATACAGGATCCTTGAACGTGACGAAGTGTGACCAGTATGCCGCGTTCCACCCGGTGGGTGCGATCACTTGCCGCGATTGAGTTGACGCAATGTGTTCGTCACCGCTGCCAGCGCGCGGTCGAACAACAGGCCATCGTCCAGCAGGCGCAAGGTGCCACGCTTGAACGCCAGCGCCAGTTGGCCGACGCTTTTCTCCAAGACCTTGAGCCCCATGCGGTTGACGAAAATGTAGCGGTTGGACGGTGCCATGATCGCCGTAAGCTTGCAGCGCAGGGGGGGTTCTTCAAGCGCCTGGAACTCGACCCAACCTCCGACACGCAGTTGCTGGACCTTGAGCCGCGCGGGATCGTCCAGCGGCAGGTCCTCGGCGGTGTCGGGCAGGCCCGGGCTGAGCACAAACGGCTGGCTGACTTCGACCAGGGTCTCGACACCCTCACCCGGCTGAATATGCAGGGCCTGCAACCGCACAAAAAACTCACGCGTACTGAAAGGATCGAACGCCGCGCTGGTCAAGCCATCGCGCAACGCTTTGAGCAAGCCCGGTAGTTGCTCCAGTAAATGCCGCCCGGCCTCGGTGTCCTGCT
The DNA here is from genome assembly GCF_058793055.1 of Pseudomonas sp. MPR-R2A5. NCBI lineage: Bacteria > Pseudomonadati > Pseudomonadota > Gammaproteobacteria > Pseudomonadales > Pseudomonadaceae > Pseudomonas > Pseudomonas sp. MPR-R2A5. The sequence goes on along the minus strand of NZ_JBXAFK010000026.1, from coordinate 47,367 downwards.
GCAGGCTCACACTCCAGATCAACTCGTCCATGGTCCGCAACCCCGCCTGCCATTGCACCGACTCTTCGCCGTGCTTGAGGCTGGCCAGCAACAGTACCTGGCTCCAGGCCTGCTGGAGAAATTGCACCACGGCGCGCGGCAGTACTTTGCCCAGCAGCCGGCGGTTCAGCACATCCGCCACGCGCTGGCGAGCCTCTTCGGTACGCAGGTGCCCGGCTTCAGCGTCACGGGTGTGCTGTTCGATCAGCTCACTGCGGCGCCGCTCGTTCGCGGTAAACGCGCAGAACTCCGTCAAAAGCTGGGTAAAAATCGCCGGATCCTCGACAAACTCGTTCAACAAACGCTGTACCACCTGCTCGATGCGCACGTACAGGCTGTCGCGCTGATACTCATCGCACGGGTTCCAGGTCATGGCCATGGCCGCGATTTCATTGAGCAGCCGACGGGCCGGGTGGCTGGGGCGACTGAAAAAACTCTTATCCAGCACCGCCACTTTCAGCAAGGGAATCTGCAAGCGTGCGATCAAGGCCTTGAAGGCGTCAGGCACGCCATGGTCATTGAGCATGAACTCGAACAGCAGGGCGATCAGGTTGATCACGTCTTCGTCGGCATCCTCCACCACGCGGGACTTGCCACTCTTGACACTGACCCGGGTCAACAGCTGTTCAAGCTGGTTGCGCAAGTCGAAGTCGTCCTCGACGTCCGGCTCCGGTACGTATTGCTGCAAGTGCGACAGCATGCGCAACAGGTCACGGGTGGCAATCGGCTGAGGTTCGGCACTGGCTTCGAGGGTGGGCGCCACGCTGCCACGTACGGCCGCCAGCAGTTCCTGCAGGGCGGCAAAGGCTTGCTGGCCGTTTTCGTCGACCGGTTGATCGGACGTCGGCACATTGTCTTCACGCGGATGCTCGCGTGTCGCCCGCCCGCCGAGGCGCCGCGACGGCACAGCCTTGAGCTCGGGCAGCACCCCCGTGGCAACCAGCAACTGATTGGCCTCGCCGTACAGGTAGTCGGCGTCGCTGAGGACGTACTTTTCAAATAGCTTGAGCATGATCAGCTTGACGCGGATTTCCACCCCGAGGCTGCGCCCTGCCCGCAGGAAGAACTCACACAACAACGCCGGCCCCAGGGGGTTCTCACGCTCATCCAGGTGCTTATCCAGCAATGCATTCAGGCGCGCGGTCAATTGCCCCAGGGCCAAGCCATCGCGATGGCGCACGCGAACCAGCATGGCCTCCAACGCCACGGTTTTTTCCCGGTCATCGCTGGAGGTGCCTGACGCCGTATCGTAGGAAACCACCGGAACCAACTGCAGGTCACCGCGCCCAGCCTGGCCCAGGTTGGCAAAGGCCTCGAACAATTGCTCCATGAACACCCGTTCGAAATTCTTGCGCTTGAGGCGCAAGTCGCGCATGGCTTCAAAGAAAATATGGTGATCGATGTTGTTGCGGGCCTTGTCGGCCATTTCGAACAGGGTGTCGTCGGCGTTATCGAACAGTTCCTGCAAGCCCTGCTGCAATTGTTGCGCGGACTTGTCGCGAACCTGCAGCAATACCACCGGCAGGCGAGCGAGCGGCGATGGCGTGGCCTGTGCCTTGTGAATAGGCACCACCTTTCCGTCATTGTGCATCCTGGCCTCCTGAAACGGCGGTGTGGGTTGGGGAACGATCGGGTACAGGGCCGGCTGGGCACTGCGGTTTTCCGGTTATCACCAGTACGTCAAAGCTATGACGCCAATTGCAAGGCGCGAGATTATCTTGCAAATGAGGGCCGTTGCGCCAGCAAACTCTGTCATTGGCGTGTAAATGAGCAGGTGGCTGGGTTCAAACGCGCGCTGCCCCTATAATCGGGGCACTTTGTTTGTGGAGCCTGTTATGCCGAACCTCCGTCTTGCCGACCTCACCGCCGAAATCGAAGCCAATGTGCGCCGCGCACTGCTGGAAGACATCGGCAGTGGCGACATCACCGCACAGTTGATCCCGGCCGAACGGCTGGCCAAGGCCACGATCATCACGCGCGATGCGGCGGTGATCAGTGGTACCGCTTGGGTAGACGCGGTGTTCCGCCAGCTGGACCCGCGGGTCGCCGTGCATTGGCAAGTCGCCGACGGTGAACGCGTGAGCCCCAACCAGGCGCTGTTCCACCTTGAAGGCCCGGCGCGCTCGCTGCTCAGCGGCGAGCGTTGTGCGTTGAATTTTCTGCAGTTGTTGTCAGGCGTAGCCACTCGGGCCCAGTACCTCGCCGATTTTGTCGCCAGCACCCAGGTCAAGCTGCTCGACACGCGCAAGACCCTTCCCGGCCTGCGCCTGGCGCAGAAGTACGCCGTGACCTGCGGGGGCTGCCACAACCACCGTATTGGCTTGTATGACGCCTTTCTGATCAAGGAAAACCATATCGCGGCCTGCGGAGGCATTGCCCAGGCCATTAACGCCGCGCACCAGATCGCCCCAGGCAAGCCGGTGGAAATCGAAGTGGAAAGCCTGGACGAATTGCGTGAAGCCCTGGCGGCGGGCGCCGATATCATCATGCTCGATGAACTGAGCCTGGATGACATGCGCGAAGCCGTGCGCCTGAATGGCGGCAAGGCCAAGCTGGAAGCCAGCGGCGGGATCAATGAAAACACCCTGCTGCCCATCGCAGAAACCGGAGTGGATTACATCTCCATCGGCGCGATGACCAAGGATGTGAAGGCGGTGGATTTGTCGATGCGCCTCAGTATTTGAGCACCTTAACTGTAGGAGCGAGCTTGCTCGCGAAAAACCTGAGAACGCCGCAGGATACCAGGCAGCCCGCGTCATCGTTAGCGATTTTCGCGAGCAAGCTCGCTCCTACACAAGCAAGCGCTTAAACCACCAGGTCATTCATCTCGCAGTACTCTTCCCACTCGACACCCAGCACCTCGGCCGCTTCCTTGTGCAGGGCCAGCCGTGCCGCTTCGAACTCTTCCAGTGTCGAGGTGTACTTGAGGGTCAGCTCCCAAGGCTGCAAGCCCTGGCTCTCGGCCTCGTCCTCGAATGCCCACTGGATCTGGTCACGCTGATCTTCAGCGCTCAGGTCCTTGATCTCTTCTTTAAGCTGCGGCGATTCCCCGATGTACTTGTCGAGGGCTGCTTGGTGCCGAACTTCCTGGGTCATCTCAGTCGTGGTCATGTTGTTCTCTTAGATCGAGGAATGGGGATGCATCTGGGTCATCAAGGTTGCGCAGATACAAAAGAACAGGCACGAATGCCGGCTCGTCTGGCCTTCAGAACCATTCTGGGATCATCTGAAAACGTTGCCTTTGAAACACTGTTGCCTTTGTGCCCGAGACAGGAATCGAACCTGCGACCTTCGCGTTACGAGTGCGCTGCTCTACCGGCTGAGCTACACGGGCGGTGGGCTAAAGCTAGCACCGCATCGGGCGTCCGGCAACTTACGGCGGTGAGAGGGCAATCACGCCCTGAGCCCAGAAGCGCGGTTGCAGGTACCCGCCACGGGTATCCAGATAGCGCTGCTGCGCTTGCTGGAGATGCGGCAGGTCACGCACGGCCACCCACACCAGCAGACCAACGGCCAACACACTCGCCACGTTCCAGGCGCTCCAGGCCAGGGGCAATGCGGGCGTTGCCGGGGTGCGCCAGGCATGCAACGCCATCAGCCAGCCCACCACCAGCGCCAACCACACCTGCGAGTTAGGCATCACGATCACACCATCCACCATGGACTGCGTCAGCGCGCCGATCAGCGACGCAAACAGGCAGGTGCGCAGCAGGTCGGCACACGTTGCAAATTGCGCCCGCTCACGGAGTACGCCAACGGTGGCCCAACTCGCCCGCCACGCCAGAATTGCCACGCATAGGGCCGATGGCATGCCCCATTCACTGGCCCATTGCAGGATCGCCTGATGGGGGTGGGCAGCAATGTTGTTGGCAATATCGGCGAAATGCATCGGCCCAAAACCCAACCATGGATGCTCGACCAGCATGTGCCACGCTTGCCACCAGATCGGGCCGCGCCCCGACAGAGAGGTGGTCAGGCGATCGGCTGCCGCCTGGGAAACTTCGATGCCCAGGTACCCCACCAGCACCGTGAACAAGAGCCAATACAGCAATAGCCCACCGCACAGTGCCACCCACTGCCAGGCCAGCCAGCGCCGCCCCCAAGGCCCCAGCACTGCCAGCACCCCACTTGCCATCGCCATGCCAAGCCACGTGCCACGTGTGCCGCCGCTGATTGCGATCAACCACCAGACACACAACAACGCCAACACCGCACTTCGTACGGGACGGCTGACGCCGGGCAGCAGCAGGGGAAGGGCCAGCAACGGCAGAGTGAAGGTCTGGAATTGACCGTAGAAACGCTTATTGGCAAAACCTGACAGGAGCAGGTCAGGGTCCAGTAACCGTTGACCACTGGTAATAGCCAGCAGGCCAGCATGCAGATACTGGATCGATTTGATCAGGCACAACAGCACCACGACCAGCACCAGGACGCGGTCCAAAGGCTCACCGCCGTGGCGCCGAAGCAAGGCAAATGCAAGCGCAATCGCCCCACAGACGATAAACAGCGCCACCTCGGTGAATGCCCAGAGTGGCTGGTGGGCCAGGGCCGAAGACAGCAGGCCCAGCCCGATAATCAGCACCAGGCCGATGGCGGTGGGCCGATCCACCAGCCGCTCAATCGGAGAAACCGACAGCCCATACAGCACCGCACACAATCCCAGGGCAATCTGCACCCCTCGTTGCAGGTCGTGCCCACTGAAGGGGGCACAGATACCCAGCACCAACAGGCACACCGCTGCCACCAGGAAAACATTGCCGCGCTGCTGCAGGGATAACGACATTGGCCACCTTTACATCCATGTGCGGGGCTTGACGTTAAGCGCCGCTGGCATCACAACCCTTGGCGGCGTATTTCGCCTCAGCGGTGGTCACGCACTTCCAGCCGGCGGTGGCGCTGCGCGTCAGGGTGATGGTCTTGCCCAGCACCGGCGCCGGGGCATCGAGTATTTCGCAACTGATGGAACCGTTACCGGTGGCGACATTCCCGGCCACGTCGATCTTGCAGTTGGCGGTCGGGCTGGTGCCGCCGACCAGTTCCAGCTTCGGCTCGGTGCCTTGGTTGAAAACATCCTCGTAGCCGGCTTTCAACGCGGTGATCTCAGCCAGCCCCGCGGTGAACTTGGCCTTGGCCTGGTGCGTGGTGTACATGGGCAAGCCGATGGTGGCCAAAATGCCGATGATTGCCACGACGATCAACAACTCGATCAAGGTAAAGCCTTTCTGACGCATCACATTCACTCTCCAGAATAGAACCCATGACAAGGCGCGTCCTGCACCCCGTATTTCACAGCCGCGCCAGTGTACTCACCCGCGAGCGGCCCATCGCGCACAAGACGCACATTCTGACATTTTATCGTGCAACACCAGGCCGCCCGAATTTGTCACCTGACTAAGCTATAAAACTTCGACGAACTGGGTGCGGAAATGGACATGGACAACGCTTCAAGGACCTACGCGTGGGAAGGCACCAACCGCCAGGGGCACAGGGTGTCCGGGCACACCACGGGCCACAACCTCGCCCTGATCAAGGCCAAGCTGCGCCAGCAAGGGATCCGCCCCAGCCGTGTGCGCAGGCAATTCCCCGGCCTGGCCTGCCTCGCCGCGCCGATCAAACCCACTGACATCGCCCTGCTCACCCGCCAGTTGGCGACCTTGCTGAAAGCCGGCATTCCTCTGCTGCAAGCCTTCGATATCATCAGCGACGGCTTCGAGAGCCGGTCGATGCAGGAACTGCTCAAGGGGTTGAAGCAGGACATCGCCGCCGGCACCGCACTGGCGACCGCGCTGCGCAAACAGCCACGCTATTTCGATGACCTGTACTGCAACCTGATTGCCGCCGGCGAACAGGCCGGGGCATTGGAAACGCTGTTGGAGCGCGTTGCCACTCACCTGGAAAAGAGTGAGCAGCTAAAGGCGCGAATCAAGAAAGCCATGACCTACCCGATCGCCGTCCTGGTGGTGGCGAGCCTGGTCAGCAGCATCCTGCTGATCCACGTAGTGCCGCAATTTCAGAACCTGTTCGCCGGAGTCGACCGACAGTTGCCCGGTTTTACCCTGCACGTCATCGGCCTGTCCACGTTCATGCAGCAAGCCTGGTGGGCTCTGGCGCTTGGCCTCGGGGCCGGTTTTTTCGCGCTGCGCCACGCCTATCGCGTAGCCCCTGGCTTTCGTCAGGGGCTGGATACGGGTTTGTTGAAAGCCCCCTTGGCAGGCACACTGCTGAAGAAATCGGCCGTGGCACGCTATGCCCGCATGCTTTCCACCACGTTCGCGGCTGGGGTGCCGCTGGTACAGGCATTGGATTCAGTGGCAGGTGCCGTCGGCAACGGGCCGTACAAGCAGGCGATCAAACATATGCGTCATGAGGTATCCACAGGCATGCAGTTGAACCAATCCATGGCCGCCAGCGGTCTCTTTCCAGGCATGGCAATTCAGATGACGGCCATCGGCGAGGAGTCGGGCACACTCGAGCGCATGCTGGAAAAAGTCGCGAACCACTATGAATCGGAAGTCGACAACCTGGTCGACAACCTCACCAGCCTGATGGAGCCGCTGATAATGGTGGTGCTGGGGGGCATTGTCGGGGCGCTGGTAATTGCGATGTACCTGCCGGTCTTCCAACTCGGTACAGCGTTTTGAACCTGCTGCTGACTGAGCAGCCATGGGCGTTTGTCGCAGTGGCCCTGGTACTGGGGCTGATCATCGGTAGCTTCCTCAATGTACTGGTATGGCGCCTGCCGAAAATGCTTGAGCGGGAATGGCGCGCACAAGCCCTTGAAGTGCTCGGCATGCCCGCCGACCCCGCCGGGCCCACCTACAACCTGATGCACCCCAACTCCTGCTGCCCGCACTGCAATCACCCGATTCGCCCGTGGGAGAATATCCCGCTGCTCAGCTACCTCATGCTCCGGGGGCGTTGCGCCCATTGTCAGCAGCCGATCAGTGCACGCTACCCCATCACTGAACTGGCCTGCGGGCTGATCTCGGCCATGGTGGCCTGGCATTTTGGCTTTGGCTGGCAAGCCGGGGCAGTCATGTTGTTGAGCTGGGGGCTGCTGGCAATGAGCCTGATCGATGTGGATCACCAACTGCTACCCGATATCCTGGTCCTGCCGCTGCTGTGGCTGGGGCTGATCATCAACAGCGCCGACCTGCTGACCGCACTGCCGGACGCACTGTGGGGCGCGGTGATCGGCTACCTAAGTCTGTGGACAGTGTTCTGGCTGTTCAAACTGGTGACCGGCAAGGACGGCATGGGCCATGGTGACTTCAAGTTATTGGCGCTGCTTGGCGCCTGGGGCGGCTGGCAGATTCTGCCGATGACGCTACTGATGTCTTCGCTGGTGGGCGTGATCGTAGGGCTGATTCTGATGCGCTTGCGCAAGGCTGAGATCTCGGCACCGATGCCGTTTGGTCCCTATCTGGCAATTGCCGGCTGGATTGCCGTGCTCTGGGGTGGTCAAATAACCGACTTCTATTTGCAGTCTGTCGGTTTCAGATGACCACTTCTGTTGCAACACCTTGGATCCTTGGCCTCACTGGCGGTATCGGCAGCGGCAAAAGCGCTGCGGCCCAGCACTTTGTCGACCTGGGCGTCGACCTGGTGGATGCCGACCACGCCGCCCGTTGGGTGGTCGAGCCTGGCCGTCCGGCGCTCGCCCGCATCGCCGAACACTTTGGTGCCGGCGTGCTGCAGCGCGACGGCCAACTGGACCGCGCCGCGCTGCGCAAGCTGATCTTTGAAGTCCCCGAAGAACGCCGCTGGCTGGAAGCCTTGCTGCACCCATTGATTGGCGAGGAGATTCGCAATCACCTGGCCCGCGCCCGATCGCCGTATGCGATCCTGGTGTCACCGCTGCTGATCGAATCCGGCCAGTACCACATGACCCAGCGCATCCTGGTGATCGATGTGCCGCAATCCCTGCAGATTCAGCGTACCCTGCTGCGCGACGGCATCAGCGAACAACAGGTGCAGGCGATTCTCAAGGCCCAGTCCAGCCGCGAAGACCGCCTGAAGCATGCCGATGACGTACTGGTCAATGACCGAGACCTCGCCTGGCTGCACAGCGAGGTCGAGCGACTGCACCACTTTTACCTTACTTTGCGTGGAGGCCGATCATGAGCCAACCCTTGACCGTCGAATGCCCAACCTGCGGCGCACCCGTGGAATGGAAAGCGACCAACCTCAACCGGCCGTTCTGCTCGGACCGTTGCAAGCTCATCGACCTGGGCGCCTGGGCCGCTGAGGAACACAAGATCCCCGTGGCGCCGGACGCCGAAGACGAGCTGTTTTCCGAAGACCTGCCGCCGCGCCATTAAGGCCGCATAAAGGCATATTCCTGCTGGTCGTCGAGGTTCTCTGCAAGGTATTGCAACTCGTCGGCCAGGTCTTCGAAACTGCGCACACCTTTGCTCTGCTGCACCACGGCGCTGAGCATCGCGCGCAGGGTCAAGCCTGGGTCAAAACCGATTTCCTGCGCCGCGTCCTGGCTTCTGCGCAACTCCTGCCGTGCCCACTCATACACACTCATGATTTGTACTCCCGCCTTGCTCAGGAAAAGTTTCGCAAAGCATGGGCCTGCCCCGCTGCGAGCGATTTGACCTGGGTCAAGTCTGCGAATCGTCGTCCTTCCAGGGTGCCGAGAGGTAGCGGGTGCGATTGAATGTCTCCAGCCATTCCGGGCAAAACACCACCAGCGCGCTGATCACCATGCCGTTGATAAAGGCTTCTGGAAAGATGATCAGCCACAGGTAACCGACAAAATCCTCCAGCCATTCCGGCATTGCAAAACGCCCGTCGAACCACAACAACCCCAGCCCCACCAGCAGGCAGAGCAAGGCTGACAGCGCAGCGGCAAAAAAACCGGAACAGAAGATATACACGAAGGGATTGCGTGGCTGCGCTCGCTCCACCAGCAACGCGCAGGCTTCGGTGACCAGCACGGGCAGCACGACCAGCAGCAGGCCGTTGATGCCTACCGCCGCCAGGTCCTGGCGCCCCAACAGCATCAAGCCCAACTGGGCGGCAAACCCGCCGACAATTGCCAACGGCCAATCGAGCAACAGAGTAACGGCGGTCATGCCGATAAAGTGGTAGGAGACGCCGGTGTCGAAATCCCGCCGCACCAGCCATAACATGAACAGCGCGAACACCGTGCCAAACAGCAAATGCTGGCGCCGCCGATCGGCGAACAGCTCGACCCACGGCGAACGCAGGATCGCCCACAACAGCACAGGCGCATACAGCAACCAGCCGATGCCGAGGGTTGCCGGCGCCAGCACTGCCGCACTGATCACGGCTTGACCTGTTCCAGGGCTTGGCGCAGTTCCGCGGCCGAGCTGTACTCGTGTTGAGCAATCAACTTGCCGTTATTCAGTTGCAGCCAGAGCACTTTATCCGCGGGCGCGGGATAGCGCGGAGCAATACGGGCGTCCCGGTCGAGCATCACCCGATAGTTGTAGGCTTGCATCGCCGGCACCGCGAACAACTTGGCGACCAGCCGAGGCATGCGCTGGATGTCTGCGACAAACACGGCGTGGCGCGCCTCGAGATAACCTTTGGGCTGGCCTTGCAAAGCCGCGTCCACCTGCTTGGCGGCGTCCATGCTGCGGGCGACCAACAGGATCTGCGCCTGGTCATCCAGGGTGTAGGCCTGATCGAACTGATCCAACAGGGTCCAGGGCGCCACGCGCTCGCCCACCTCAACGGCCTGGGCCCAGACAGGCAACAGGCTCAGCAACAGCACGGCAAAAAACTTCACTGCACACCTCATGCTAGGGAGAACGGACAAGTGGCCAGTCTACACCGAGCTTTTGCGGCGGGACTTCCTGCCGTCATCATTTGGACGCTAAGCTGCATGCATGGATGACTCAGATTATTTGCGCCTGCTCACCGTAGCGGCCGAACAAGCCAACGCGTTCCTGTCCAATGCCCGCAAATGGGAGCGTGAGCGTTGGGTCTGCCAACGCCTGCTGCAAGGCTTGAATGTGCCGTACCGCGCCGAAGAGTTTCACGCCGCCGGGCAGGAGCCTCCGGACGTACTGTTTCGCGACGCCAGTTTCGAGGTGTTCTTCGTTCTGGATGAGGGGCGGCGCCTGAACGACGAATGGCGCGATGAACTGTTGCGTCGGCGCAGTGCGTTCTCCCTGAGCCAACTGGTTCGGCGCGAAGCCAAGCCGCGACGAATTCCGGCCCATGAGTTCCTGTTGCGCCTGGCGCCGACCCTGCGCAAAAAAGCGCACAACTACAAAGAGCGCGGGATGGACCTGGGCGAGTTGGATATCGTCGCGTTTGCCAGCCTCAAGCGCGAAGTCCTGGACCTCAACAGTCACTTCCCGCCGCCCACCGAGTACCTGCGCCAGGGCTGGCGCTCGCTGTCACTGGTGGGGCCGACGTTTGCACGGGTGCTGTTCGCCCACCCGGACGCGCCGGATTTCTTGCGCAACAACCTGGGCCGCAGCATAGTGTTCGACGTGGGCATCAGCCTGTGACACGGGCACAGGCTACGCTTATAGCGTTTGCGCCCACCCACCGACTGTAACGTGGCGCCCTTCTGCAACGTCTACCTGACGAGGCCTTTATGACCAGCCGCCTGAACCCCGATGACCAACAGCATGTCGAAGAGTACCTGCAACTCTCCCAGAACCAAGTCGAGCGCAAGCCTTTCCGGCCATGGCTGCTCCTTGTGGTGGTGCTGGTGGCGGTGATTGGGCTCGGCCTGCTGAGCCGCCTTTTGAGTTACCTGACGCTATGAGCTGCCTGGCGCTCGCGGGGGTAACTGCTCCGATTTCTTTTAGCCTTGCGAGATATCCCCATGACCCATCGTATTATTATCGTCGGCGGCGGCGCCGGCGGCCTGGAGTTGGCTACCCGCCTGGGTAAGACTCTGGGAAAACGCGGCACCGCCAGCATCACGCTGGTGGATACCAACCTGACCCATATCTGGAAGCCCTTGCTGCATGAAGTGGCCGCCGGCTCGCTGAACTCTTCGGAAGACGAACTCAACTACGTCGCCCAGGCCAAATGGAACCACTTCGAGTTCCAACTGGGGCGCATGAGCGGGCTCGACCGTGAACAGAAGAAAATCCAGCTGGCGGCGACCCTCGATGAAGAAGGCCGCGAACTGGTGCCTGCGCGCGTGCTGGGCTATGACAGCCTGGTGATCGCGGTCGGCAGCACCACGAATGACTTCGGCACCGAAGGCGCAGCGCAACACTGTCTGTTCCTCGACACGCGCAAACAGGCGGAACGCTTCCATCAGCAACTGCTCAACCACTACCTGCGCGCCCATGCCGGGCAAACCGACGTGGTGGAAAAGATCAGCGTCGCCATCGTCGGTGCGGGAGCAACCGGTGTCGAACTGGCGGCCGAACTGCATAACGCCGCCCACGAACTGGCGGCTTATGGCCTGGATCGCATCAAACCCGAAAACATGCATATCACCTTGATCGAAGCCGGCCCACGGGTGCTGCCCGCCCTGCCGGAGCGGATTGGCGGGCCGGTGCATAAGACCCTGGAGAAGCTTGGCGTGACGGTGCTGACCAACTCGGCGGTCAGCGAAGTGACGGCCGACGCGCTGATCACCAGCAGCGGCCAAGTGATTCCGGCCAGCCTGAAAGTGTGGGCCGCCGGCATCCGCGCGCCAGCCTTCCTCAAGGACATCGACGGCCTGGAAACCAACCGCATCAATCAACTGCAGGTACTGCCGACGCTGCAAACCACCCGCGATGAAAACATCTTCGCCTTCGGTGACTGCGCCGCCTGCCCGCAACCCGGCACCGACCGCAACGTGCCGCCACGCGCCCAGGCCGCGCACCAGCAGGCTTCATTGCTGGCCAAATCGTTGAAGCTGCGGATCGAAGGCAAGGACCTGCCATCGTACAAGTACACCGACTACGGCTCGTTGATCTCGCTGTCGCGCTTCTCGGCGGTGGGTAACCTGATGGGCAACCTGACAGGCAGCGTGATGCTCGAAGGCTGGCTGGCGCGGATGTTCTATGTGTCGCTGTACCGCATGCACCAGATGGCACTGTATGGCGTCTTCCGCACGGCGATGCTGATGCTGGGCAGCAGGATCGGGCGCGGGACCGAGCCGCGACTCAAGCTTCACTGACAACACGGTCCCTGATGGGGCTCGGCTAATGGGGGCGGGGGCTTGCGCCCGATGACGGTGAGTCGGCTGAGTAATGAGTGGCTGACACACTGCTATCGGGAGCAAGCCCCCTCCCATATTCGCTTTGTGTTGGATTTGAGAAAATTCCAGGCAAAAAAAATCCCCGTATCTTTCGATACGAGGATTTTTAATATGGTCGGGGTAAGGGGATTCGAACTCCTGACATCCTGCTCCCAAAGCAGGCGCGCTACCGGACTGCGCTATACCCCGGTAAAAAAAGGCGACCTTTCAGTCGCCTTTCACGACCAGGGCTTTTGACCTCTGATCTTAAGATCTGATTCCAGCGTTAACTGGTCTCAAAAATGGTGGGTCGTGTGGGATTCGAACCTACGACCAATTGGTTAAAAGACAATTGGTTTTAGTGCTTCATAGCCCAGGATCGTGTTCGCTACACATAGCTGTTTCCGTGGCCTCGCAGCCTCTAATGAACCCACATTAGAGGCTCCAAACCATGAAAATCTCTGCGGTCGTTTCGACCAAAGGCGGCGTAGGCAAAACTACCATCGAGGCCAACCTCGGCGCTTTTTGTGCGGATGCAGGCCTGCGCGTGCTCATGATCGACCTAGATCCTGCACAGCCTTCGCTCTCCTCGTATTACCAATTGGTCGATGAAGCTCAAGGAGGCATCTACGACCTGCTGGCATTCAATATCACCGAATCAGCCAAGATCATATCCAGCACCACGATACCAAACCTGTCGCTTGTCATTTCCAACGACATCAACAACCAACTGAACAGCCTGATCCTGCAAGCACCTGACGGACGGTTGCGACTCGCCAACCTGATGCCGGGCTTCAAAGATCATTTCGACCTGGTACTGATTGACACCCAAGGCGCCAGGTCGGCAATGCTCGAAATGGTGGTCCTAGCCTCTGATTTGGTCATATCCCCACTTCCGCCCAATATGCTCGCTGCACGGGAGTTCAGCCGGGGATCCATGCAGATGCTGGACGGCCTGCGCGCCTATGGGCGCCTGGGCATGAAAATCCCTCCTGTGCGGATCGTCGTCAACAATCTCGACCAAACCACCGACGCGCAAATGATCGAGCAGTCGGTACGGGAAATTTTCCAGGACAATGACGAAATCAACGTTCTGGAATGCGTCGTCCCCTCCGCAGTGGTGTTTCGTAACAGTTCATCCCTGGGCGTCCCAGTACACCGCTTGGAATACAGACAGCCTTCCAACCGCATATCCCCTGCAGCCCTTGTCGTGATCCGCCAATTGGCCATTGAGCTTTTTCCAGAATGGCGTGACCGCTTCGAGGCCATGACCGAGGAAAAGGTAGCTAACTTGGTGAGGGAGGGTCGTTGAAATGGCGAAGCCCTCCATTACCGACGCCCGCAGTATTACTGCAAACCTCATCCTAGAGGTTGGCAAGTACTACAGCGCTCAGCAATTGCGCAGCTTGCAAGCCAAGCTCAGTGGAACCGCACGAGAAATCCGAGCCCTGACAAGCGGTTACCAATTACCCGGTCGGATTGGCGCTCAGTTGAGCGTTGACCAGCTTCAGCTTTTGCAGGACGCCGCGAAGCTTATCGAGTCAGTGAACTCGAACATTAAGCACGCGAAGGAAAAGCGCGGCCGCGACGAAAACCAAGCCAAACGCCGTCAGCAAAGTCGATATGCCGAAGCCAAACGCCTGGTAGCTGAAACATATTTAGAACCCTTTGCTCCTGAGCCAACGGCTTTGGACCCTCTTCTAGATATTCTTAAAACAGCGCTGACGCTTAATCGAGCAGACGTTTTCAGGAATGGTTATTCCCCTAGGGAGTTCAATCTCAGGCTCCGTGATTACCTGTCGCCTGCCAGAACTCGAAAGCTCATTGGCTGGACCAGCCCAAGTGCTTTTTGGATAAGCACGGTTCTCTCTCTTCGTAATGACGTTGTGCAAGCTGTTGAGCAAGAGATTGCTTACGACGATGGGTCAAGTGTTCAAGACCGCCTTGATGCCCTGAAACAGAAGGTTGCGGACTGCCTTGCCCGGACTCACCTCTCTGCTGATGAGGAAGAAACACTTCGCCTGTGGTCAGAGGCGCTCTCCCCCCGCCTCCAACAGGAAGGGGGTGAATGATGGACAAGCAAAAAGTCCTCAGCAAGGTCGCCAAACTCATGGCGCTGGCCAAGTCACAAGGCGCTGCCCCAAACGAAGTGGAAATTGCACTTCGTCAAGCTCGCCATTTGATGAATCAGTACAACTTGGAACACACCGAAGTCGCTGCCCATACAATCGAAGAATCCATTGTGGGTACCAAAACCCGTCGGGCACCGCAGGATTGGCTGCACAACCTGGCCTCAATCTGTTCCCAAGCCTTCGATTGCAGCCACTTGGCGTATTTCAATCCGCTACTTGGCTGGTCCTTCAAGTTCTTGGGGAAAGGTATTTCACCCGATCTGGCAGCTCACACCTATTCAACGCTGCATCACCAGCTTGTCGCAGCCCGACGAGCTCATGTTGCCCAGCAGAAGCGCTGCCAACTGAAAACCAAACGTCACCGCGGCCAACTGTTTGCCGAGGGCTGGCTCAATGCCGTCGCCTCTAAGGTGAACCAGTTTGCAGGTGGGATAGACGAAAACACTGCGCTGGAGATCCAAGCCTACCTGGAATGGCATCATCCAAAACTAACGCTAGCCATTATCAAGCCCATCGAAGCCAAAGGTCATGACACCCGCTCTTTGCAAGCGGGATGGGACCAGGGCAAGCATGCCAGGCTGCATCGTGGTGTCGGACAGCAGTCACAAGGAGCCCTTGGGCATGGAGGGAGCCAATGAGAACTCATTCGCTTTCACCTTTGGCCATGGCGGCGCTGGAACAAGCCAGATCCCAACTTGGGCTTGCCCCGGTTCACAAACACCATGTTTGGAGTGAGGCAGAAGAGCGCTCGCTCATTGCCCGCTATCCCAATGAACCGACTCAGGTCCTAGCCGCCGAATTGGGGCTCAGCGTCTATCAGGTCTATGCCAAAGCCAAACGGCTGGGCTTGAGCAAAAGCGCCGAGTTTCTTCGCAGTAGTCTCTGTGGCCGGCTTGACGGCAAGTTGGGCGCAGAATTCCGCTTTCCCAAGGGATCCGTCCCATGGAATAAGGGCCTTAAGGGGCTCCCCTCCTCTGGCCGTATGACTCAGACGCAGTTTAAGGCCGGCAATAAACCGGGGAACTGGCTGCCTATTGGCAGCCTGCGCACAACTCCTGACGGTTATCAGCAGAAGAAAATCACCGATACCGGTTACCCACCCGTTGACTGGAAAGCCGTGCATGTACTGCTTTGGGAGGAGCATCACGGACCAGTCCCTATAAACATGTGCGTGTGCTTCAAGGACGGCAACAAGGCCCATATAGCCCTGAATAACCTGGAGTTGCTGACGAGAGCAGAACGTATGCGTCGGAACACCATTCATCGGTATCCGGAAGAGCTGAAATCCGCAATACGCGCTATCGGCAAACTCAAACGCACCATCCGGGAGGTTGAACATGAAGAACAAGATTGAAGATCTACGTAATCACCTGTTCGTCGCGATCGAGAGCCTCCTGGACCCAGAAAGACCAATGGAAATCGAACGGGCCAAAGCGGTTGCCGAGGTTGCTCAGGTCATGATCAATTCAGCGAAGGTTGAAGTCGACATGGTCAAAGCCCTGGGGGCACGCAACGGGAGTGGTTTTCTTCAGATAGGCCAGGAGTCTGGGAAATGAATCACCTTGACCTCTCACCTCCCTACTCCGTAGAGGCTGAACAAGGTGTGTTAGGTGGGCTACTGCTCGACAACAACACCTGGGATCTCGTCGCAGACAAACTGGATGCCTCTGATTTTTTCCGACACGACCATCGGTTGCTGTTCCGGACAATGGCAAGCCTTGCTGACAAGTCCATTCCGTTCGACATCGTCACCGTCCACAACGCGTTGGAGGAGCCAGACGAAGCCGGAGGGCTGAGCTATCTGGGCGAGCTGGCCAAAAACACGCCGTCTGTAGCCAACATCGAGCATTACGCATCCATCGTGCGTAATCGCTCTCGGCTCAGACAGCTCATGTCCCTTGGATACCAATGCTCTCGCGAGGCGACAGACCCGTTGGCAAGTGCGGAGGATGTTCAAGAATCAATTGAACAGCAACTGTTCGCTCTGGGTGAAGGCAAGAGCGCAACGGAATTCGTCAATATCAACCAATGCCTGACGAACGTCGTCGAACAAATAGACGAACATTTCAACGGCAATATCACCGTGACCGGCCTGCCTTCAGGCCTGGAGGACCTGGACGAGCTGACGTCGGGTTTTCAAGAAGCCGACCTGATCATCCTCGGCGCGCGCCCGTCTATGGGGAAGACCTCTCTGGCCTTGAACTTCATAGATACGGCTCTGCAGGCAAAGCTTGATCGTACAGTTCAGGTTTTCAGCATGGAAATGCCGGCCAAAGCACTGATGTATCGATTGATGGGCATCCTAGGCCATATCGATCTGGGCAGGCTATTGAAGGGCAAGCTCGATGATGATGATTGGCCGAAGCTGACTGCAGCGGTTTCTCGTATTAATGGCTATGGAGAGCGGCTGGTCATCGACGACTCATCAGCGCTCACGCCTGCAGTAATCAGAGCTAAATCTCGTCGAGCAGCTCGTCGCTTCGGACACCCGAGCTTGATCCTGATCGATTACCTGCAGCTCATGCGCTGCCCAGGTCAGGAAAACAGGGCCAACGAGATCAGCGCTATATCCCAGTCCCTCAAGGCCCTAGCGAAAGAGATGAATTGCCCGGTGGTTGCGCTTTCCCAGCTCAACCGAGAACTGGAGCGACGGCCAAATAAGCGTCCGATCAACGCAGACCTGCGTGATAGCGGTGCGATTGAACAGGACGCGGACCTGATTATGTTCGTCTACCGGGACGAGGTGTACCACCCTCAGAGCGAACACAAAGGCATTGCAGAAATCATTCTCGGCAAGGCGCGTAACGGCCCAACTGGGACCGTACGAACAGCCTTCATCGCCAATCAGACCCGGTTTGCCAACCTCAGTCCCAACGCCGGCTGGCAAGGGGCTCAACTATGAAAAAGCACACCTCAGCGATGAATACTCTCGTACGCATCACTCACTGGTGCCTTCAATGCGATAGCCACCACCCGAAACATCAAGTGAGTGGCGCTCCAGCCTTACCCGGCGGTGAAGTGGACGAGCTTATTTGCCCTACTTGCAATAGCTATGACATCGAGGAGCTTCAGGAGGTGTCGGATGCACAGTAGCGCCGAGCTATTTCCTAGTATCCATGCCGGTGCCGTGTTCGAAGCCTCTGCTGTGGCTCATGCCCATAAATCTGGGATCAACCCGGTGGAGCTCGACGCATTAGCTCAAGCGATCGGCCGCCTTGCTCGTGACCACAGCACCGTGGTCCCAATGAGCATGCGTGAGGATCTGTTGGAGTTTGAGAAGCTCGGCTACGTCGAGCTGACCAACACGCCCAGCGCAACAATTACCGTTGAACTGCTCTGTGCGGGCGCCTTGCTATCCAGCTACTTCTGGTCGGTTTGGGTGCCCCGCTACCTCCAGTGCTGCTCGCTGAAAGTGGCCGTCATGTCTCACCTGCAACACCCCGCGGAAGTTCAGCACTGCAGCGTGGTGTTCCGCGTGCCTGGAGCACGTGAGGCTACGCGTCACTTTTTGCATGAGCTCGGTACCAAGTTTCCTGGCGATCAGGCTGAAATCATCGCGATCCAGACCGGTAACGTTCTGGCAGACAGGGATGCAGAGCTATGACCACCAATCTCCTACGCGGAAAAAGCGAGAGCCTTCGTGTACTCGTGAAGTTTGCTGAAGCGAATGGCTGGACGGTGTCTCGCACTCAAGGTGGCCATATCAAGTTCACGAAATCTGGCCTTGGATCGATTTACACCTCATCAACCGCAAGCGATTACCGCTCAGGCCTCAACGCCAAAGCCCGTATTCGTCGTGCTGATCGAGCTCAAACCCTACACTCGCAGGAGGCAATCTAATGCCTATCCGTCATTGCATCGTCCACCTGATCGACAAAAAACCCGATGGCACACCTGCTGTTCTCCAGGCACGCGATTCGGAGCTATCCGAATCGGTCGCCATCGAGAACATGCTTGCCGACCTCAACGAGAGCTATAACGCCAAACAAGGCAAGGCCTGGGGTTTCTTCCATGCCGAGTCCGGCGCGCACCCGTTTAGCGGCTGGTTAAAGCAGTACTTTGAAGGTGACCAGGACTTCACCGCCTTCAGCCACACGGCGGTCGAGCATCTGCAAAAGCTGATGGAAGAGTCCAACCTCTCCACCGGTGGCCACGTACTGTTTGCCCATTACCAGCAAGGCATGACCGACTACCTAACTGTCGCCCTGCTCCACCACAGTGAAGGCGTGGTGGTTACTGACGATCTGGACGTCACTCCTTCACGCCACCTGGACGTTGGCCAGTTGCACCTGGCAGCGCGTATCAACTTGTCCGAGTGGCAGAACAACAAGCAATCCAAGCAGTACATCTCGTACATCAAAGGCAAAAACGGTAAGAAGATCTCGGGGTATTTCAGCGACTTCATTGGCTGCATGGAAGGCGTCGACGGCCCGGGCGAAACCCGCGCCCTCCTCAAGGCGTTCAGCGACTTCGTTGAAAACGAAGACCTGCCAGACGAATCGGCCCGCGAGAAAACCAAGGCCCTGGTGGACTACGCCACCAGCCAGGCCAAGCTCGGTGAACCCATGGGCCTGGAGGAACTGTCAGGCTTGATCGATGAAGATCGCCCCAAGGCGTTCTACGACCATATCCGCAATAAGGACTACGGCCTGTCGCCGGAAATCCCCCTGGATAAACGCACTCTCAACCAATTCCGTCGGTTCACCGGCCGTGCCGAAGGCTTGTCCATCAGTTTTGAAGCGCATCTGCTAGGGGACAAGATCGAGTACGACGAGGCGTCCAATTCATTAGTCATCAAGGGGTTACCTACCCAACTCACTGATCAGTTGAAACGTCGCTGAACACACTTTCTACCCTAGGCATCGGAGCCCACCATGAGTAACAAACCACAGCGTCTGCATGAAGAAAAATTCGTTATTCGCCTGCCCGACGGGATGCGCGAACGCATCGCGTTGGAAGCACGTGAAAACGCCAGGTCGATGAACTCAGAAATTGTTTATCGGCTGGAGACAACTGCCGAACTTGAAGCTGCTCTGGATCGTGCTTTGAAAATCATTGACCAGCTTTTGGCGGCAAGCCCGGCTTATGAGCAGCCAGGAGCCAGAGTATGAAAGCGTCTTTGGCCCAAACCATGAAAGATAAGCTGTTGCTGCCGGCGTTTGAATCGAAGTCGCCGGTGGCAGCGCGAATGAGCGACCCCATCGTCGATACCCCCATGCTGTTGACTCTCGACGAAACGCTGCCGTATGACGAAAACCCAAGGACGACTCGTAACCCGAAGTACGATGAAATTAAAGAGTCGATACGAAATCGGGGACTCGATACGCCACCTCCCGTCACTCGTAAACCTGGGGAAGATAAGTACCGGATCCGCAACGGCGGCAACACTCGCCTGGCAATTTTAAACGAGTTGTATCGTGAGACCGGCGACGAGAAGTACTTCAAGTTTCACTGCCTATTTCGACCCTGGGACGCCGTTCGGGGCGAAATCATCTCGCTCACCGGCCACTTGGCTGAAAACGACCTCCAAGGCCAGCTCCTGTTCATTGAGCGGGCTATTGGGGTCGACAAAGCGAGAGCGCTGTATGAAACAGAGGCAGGGGAGTCTATCTCATTACGTGAGCTTTCACGGCGGCTGTCAGCGGATGGCTACCCGGTCTCCGCGTCTCACTTGAGTCGTATGCACGACACCATTCGGTACTTACTGCCAGCAATTCCAGGCGCGCTGTACTCTGGACTGGGAGTAGACAGAATCATAAAGCTTCTGTCTTTGCGCAAAACAGCTCTTCAGTGCTGGGATCGCAATTATCAAGAGCAGGAGCAGCACCTTGATTTCGATACGCTTTTCCAAGATGTACTGTCCCAGTTTGAGGGCGACGCTGAAGAATTTCTATTCCAGCGATTTCAGGACGAACTGATAGATCACCTTAAAAAGCCGCTGAACCTCGGCTACGAGCAAATACTGTTGGAAATCACTCAGAACCAGGACCAATTGCGCCGGTCTACGCCGGTTCTTGAGCTGCCACAGTACCCTGCATCGCAATTTGAGGGGGGGACTCAACTTAACGTTTCGAACAATGGCATTGAGGCTAATCAGAACCCTCTACAACTACCCCCTACTACTTCGGGGGGCAGCACACATAAGACGACGCCCTCCAAAGAGAGTCCTTCACCTCAAGGGGTGCAACAGCAACTGGCCCCAACTCCGCAGGAGCAAATGAGCCCACAAGAGCGCCAAGCACGTATCGATGGGCACGTTGCGAGCCCTGTGAAGACTTCTCCCAGAGTCGACAAGATGAAACGGGAGCTCGCTGCGCTTGACGGTGAGGTCTTGCCCGACTTCGCCTCCAATGCCTTGGTGGCCATCCCTGTTCAAGCTGGCGGACTCAATCCCATTTCTGACCTTTGGTACATCGAACGCGAAATAGACAATACCGCGACCCTGCGTCAGCACATCGCTCAATTGGCTCGCGAAATAGCCAGCTCGGTCAAAGCCCCAGGTCAATTTATCGATATCGATGGTGGCGTCGGGTTCAGCTACCGACACCCCGAAGCGGAAGTCGAAATTACTGCCACAGCCCAACATACCTTGACGCTGCTCCAGTCTTTGAGCGGCTCGATGGCCATCGTACTGAAAATGATTCAGCAGCAACCCAAGCTTCAAATCGACGCGTTGGCTGACTTTGAGTTCGCAGCCGGACTGGGCCAGATCTTACTGGGCCAGCCTCACACAAAAGATCAGCCCCCTGAAAGTGAATGCCGTCTCAGCGACGGCGCTCTAGTGAAGCTGTTCCGCATTATTCGTCTCGCAAGACGTTTGATTGACCTGGAAATCCAGTCAGTCGCCAACAACGGTCCGAATTCAGCCAGTTAACACACGGACTCTACAAGGGGGAGTCGTCATGTCCAAGACACCAATAAATGAAGCAATCCTGTCACAGGTGCTTCATCACATGCGTAATGGCCAACTTCGGCGCTGCATCGAAATGGGCCTGGAGCCAGAGATATTGGCTCAGCTCCAACAACCTTCAGTACTGAGCTTGCTGCTTAACACTCCCGTGTCTTGGTGCAACGTCACCATTGATGGGGACATGGTAAAAAAACTACTGTCAGGCGCGCAGCGTTCTGATGAAGAAGTGCGCATGATTGAACGTGCGCTGCGACTTGGCGCGACCACTCAAATGCTGCAACAGTTCTTCGGGCTGTCTCCGCAGGATGTGGCCCTTCAACGCCTAATGATCGGCGTGACGGCACGTCGTGGCCGTTGGCGCGAATTCAGTGAGGAGATGGACGCTCAGCTTTGGTACCGATGGACGCACCTAATGCAAGAGCATCAGGTAGAGCTTGGCGACAGTCTCGCGTTGCTGGACATCGCCATGTTGGTCGCCGAGGAACTCAATGCTCCACAGGATACTAGCCCAGATGAGACCCACGAAAACCTCAGCCTGGCCATCATCTGGCATCGCATTCAGTCCTGGATAAAGGAAGGGCTTTACCCTCCTGCAAACCCTGGCCTTCCGAGAAGGCTACAGCTTGTGTCTTCTCAACGACTTGCACAGCCTGCAGCGACATCGGTGGAAGGTGACTCTGTATTATGAGGTTGTCTCGGCTTCCCTTGTCGACGCTTTTAGACTCGGCCTCGGGTCACCTTGAAGCTCATTTGCTTCAGAAAAAAGAGTCGGCGCCTCCGGGGATTGAAGGGTCTTCCCCCTACTCCGGAATTATTTTCAGCGGGAACCCACACGAAACGGTTCCTCGCCGATTGCTTTTGGATGATCGCTTAACCCCGCTTGAAAGAAACACCTGGCAGGTATTTCGCCTACTGATCAATGACGACGGCCTTACGGCGTTCCCTACCTATGACCAACTGCGGCCATATTTGGGTATGCAACCCGGTAGGCCTGCCTCGCGTGAAACTGTATCAAAAGCATTAGTGACCTTACGTCTCACCCGTTGGCTTAGCCTGGGGCGACGGGTGCGCAATGATCTGAGTGGACAAGTGCAAGGCAACGTCTACCTGCTTCACGACGAACCGGTCACACCGGCCGAAGCTATAGAGTTCGACAAGGACTACTTGCAGCTACTCGCGCAGTCAATGCAGCACCAGACCAAGGTGATTCGCGAAGTGGCAGAAATTGCCTGGAAGGAATTTGCAGCTGATCCTGATGTTGGCCAACGCTTACCTAGCAGGCTGGACATCATCGAATCCCGCATGAATAGCCAGGCCTGGACCAAAGCGCAGGCTCCAGTCGTTCTTAAAGCGACTGAGTTCGGAATCCGAACTCAGCAAAATATAGCTCTATCTCCACTGAGTTCGGATACCGAACTCAGTGAAAAAGGCGAAGAGCGAATCGCTTTGGAGCAGAGTTCGGATGCCGAACTCAGCCGTAAATCACTGAGTTCGGACTTAGTTCGGCATCCGAACTCATATAGTACGTATACAGATACACACAAAGATGTTTGTAAAAGCTCTGTACATGTACCGCCCACACCAAACGACATCGCTGCCGATTTGCTCGGTGCACTGCATCGACTACCGGTCGAGCAAAAACAGAACGCGGTCCTGGCGCTGCAAAAGGTTCCAGCAGAGTTGAAAACCGCGCTCATCAAACAATGGGTCCACCGCTGTGACTCGGGAGGGGTCCGAAACCCGCTTGGATACTTAATGACGCTCGTCGGCATGGCCGTTCGCGGCGATTTCAACAGCCAATGGAACCCTGACGACAAGGCAAAAGCGAGCCCCGAGCGTCAAGACGCTTCAGCCCCGCCAGAGGGCGCAGAGCAGCCGACGAAGACGCTAACGCAGACGCGTAGCCCTGAGTCGATACAAACCGCAAAACACACACTCAGCGGAATGCTGCATCTGCTGAAGCCTAATCGGGGTACACATCCATGATGTCAGGTGGACAACCAGAATATCGTGGTAACGCGGCCCAGAGCGAAGCGGTCGTGACCGGAATCTGTGCCAGCTACACAGCAAGTGTTGCGGCCCGCAACACCCTGACAGGAACCGAAATACGCCGCGGCCGCCACGCAAGTGACTCGGCCCAAATCACTTGCCCAGGATCCGGCATTCGTGCCAGCGACACGGCAAGTGTTGTGGCCCACAACACCCTGACAGCATCCGGCACCGGAGGTGGCCGCCATATAAGTGGTGCGGCCCGCACCACCTTGGCAGGATCCGGCATCCGTGCCGGCGACATGGCAAGTGTTGTGGCCCACAACACCCTGACAGCATCCGGCACCGGAGGTGGCCGCCATATAAGTGGTGCGGCCCGCACCACCTTGGCAGGATCCGGCATCCGTGCCGGCGACA
>NZ_JBXAFK010000026.1:0-23605 GCF_058793055.1 Pseudomonas sp. MPR-R2A5 | reverse complement strand
GGCATCCGTGCCGGCGACATGGCAAGTGTTGTGGCCCACAACACCCTGACAGCATCCGGCACCGGAGGTGGCCGCCACGCAAGGGATTCGGTCCGCACCGGCGAGTTTCAGCTCTTCCTATATAGAAGCCTCAACAAATCCCCTTCCATCGGGCTACGTATTTAATGCTGCGTCTCCTATAGCCAAATTGCAGCATGGGTACGTCAATCCTCTTCCCAAGGAAACACTGCACCATGGCTGATAACTTCCGGCTCAACATCGGTTCACTGCGCAGCGATGTGAAGCTCACCCTTCACACTCACCACGCCGCTCGTATATGGATGGGGCGCCCTAAAAATGACCTCAAAGCCGGCATCATTGGTCTGTCAGGGTTCTGCACTGTCGTCAATCGAATGTCTCGAGGCGCCCAACAGGATGATCCCTACTCTGACTGGTGGATGATCCTCCTCGAGGAAAAGATCAACGATTCCAAGGAAGCGTTAAAGACCATCGAAGATCGCCTGGACACAGCCATGGCCTCTCTTCCACCGGCCATCAGCATTAGCGAAAACCTCTCGATCCAGCCTGTCAGCCTCCCGCTGTACATCTCCAATCCCCTGGGATTTCAGGCTGTGTACCTGCTGACGAACTACGACGAAATTGTCAGACGCATTCTGTTGGCCCAGCACGTTGGCCTTGTCGGGCGCCACGATATGGAAACCTGGATCGACGAAGGCGCAGCGGTACTGCGGAGACTGTTTGGTCTGGCCCAGATCTATAAGTACTCAGGCGCTGCCCGCGACGACTTCGCTGCAAACAATGCCAAGGCTGAAGCAGCCCGCAAAATGTACGAGCGGTACGGTGAGCTGCCACAAGACATCCTGGAAGGCACCCGCCGTTCGAATTTCGCGCCACCGATCATCCGCGGTCAGCAGCAAACCGAGACGGATGATCATCTCGATGACCCCGTTGAGGGTTAAAGAGCATGGGCCAGATTCCCTCCAATGATGGGTCGCTGCAACAGACCGCCTTCCGGCCACTGCAACAGGAAGCCTTTCAGCGACTGCAACAGGCTGCCTCACTAAAGGGCCTTTTAAAGCCTTTTAAAGGTAAGGGGGAGCTGACCCAATTTGCCGATCTTTGCCGAGCTCAAGAATCGGACTTAAAAGCTCTTGCCCAGGAAGTGCTGAGCCAGGCCCGCCGATATCCATTCACCCTAGTTCCAGTGCGGTTGACTGAGCAGAACACCCAAGCCGGCACCCAGTTTTTGAGATGGCAGCAGGTGACAGATCGGCGGATGGGCGTAGGGGTTTGGGCAGAAATGATGGGCTCACCCAGAACACCGGAATCCATGCTGCAGGATCTTTACGTGATGGAGCTGCAGCGCATCACCTTGAATATGCAAATGAGTTTGCTGCACTCGATCACCAAACAGGCCGCCGAGTGCGCAGAAAAAATGGGCCAGGCAGAGGCCGTGTATACCGCTCGCCTGCAGCAGCTCAACAACCCAACGCAACACCAATAACCTCGGAGAATACTCATGGGCACGCCCGTACAAGGCTGGGAAGGCAATATCGGTTCTGCACCGGAATTCAAAGAATTCCCCAACGGCAATAAAGACCCACGTCGACTCATGCGAGCCAACGTTTACTTCGACAATTCGATTCCGGATGGCAAAGGCGGCTACGAAGATCGTGGCGGTTTTTGGGCGAATGTGGAGTGGTGGCACAAGGACGCCGAGCATTATTCGCAACTGTTCCAGAAAGGTATGCGAGTGCTGGTTTCCGGTCGCGCCGTTATGGACCGTTGGAAGAACGACGATGGCGAATTCGAAGCTTTGAAAATCCAGGCCAGCCGGGTCGGCATGCTGCCACACCGCGTGACCATGGTGAATCTGGCGCCTTCGCAAAACCAGAATTCGCAACAGTCCAACAGACCCGAATCGCGGCCGCAGCCAGCTCCAGGCCCGGATGAATATCCAGATACCGATCCACCGCAATTCTGAAAACAGGGGCTTAATTTTTCGGCCCATTCGTGTAGCTGTCGGTGTTGGGGGAAACAGCTCATCGTTTCCCCCGACCTCATTAGAGAACCACTACAAATTAGGACGTGCCGATGGATGAAGTTTTGAGGGACCCAACAGGGTACGTTGTCATTGGCGCAGAGCACCCAGCTTTAGGCCGTGTTTACTGGGCTTACTTTGATGAAAGCGAGGTGAATGCTCCGGACTACTACGGGCTCACCCTGGACATAAACCGAGCATCATGGGCTCCAGTTGGGTGGCGAACGGGAGAGTATCTGATGGGGGGCCGTGGAGAGACAGACCTTGATACCTGGCAAGCCCGCCGATTTATCAACACCTTGCTCGATGAATACCGCTTAGATACTGAATACCGCGTCGACTTTGACGACGACGACGAAATGACTGAACACTTATACGGCAAGCTGGAACAACTACGTGTTCAAAGCGGACAATCCACTCAGGACTTCATCGCGTGGATCAGAGTTGCGAACTGGACGGACGAGCCAGCTTCGAATTGACATCAAACCGCCAATTGGTTGGCAAAAAATCGCGCCATTCGTTAACTTTCAGGTTGAGTCACACTTCCATTCGGCTATCTCAAGCACAGAAGTTTAAAACTTCCGTTTTTGATGCAAAAAAATGCGCTATTCGTGATGTTACTGTCTGATAGATCTGTTCTTCGGGGACCGATAGCCAATGGCGCAATCTCGAACTTCTTTGAAACCAGCAGATAGGCGGCAATTCAATAACCCCCATACTGCCGTTCAAATAGCCGGTGCTGACGCCGCCCGAAAAGGGCTACGGGTGTATGACTGCCCTTACCACCATCCTGCGATGCGCGCGTCGTGGCTAAAGGGCTTTGCCCAGGAACAGCAGCTGACGCTGGACCTCTAGCCGCTAAAAGCCTCCCGTTGTGCATTGACCATTTCCCATTGAAGCCTTACCTGCCATGACGTGACAGTCCCGCTCTGCATAATTGAGAAGGGGCACACCGTGAAGCTATTGATCATCGAGGCACCTGGGAAGCTGAAAAAGCTTCAGCCAATGATGAAGAAACTGCGCCCAGGCGAACACTGGTTGGTTGTCGCCAGTGGTGGGCACATACGTGACTTGCCCGCCAGAGGGCAGGACGACAGCATGATCACCACAGGCGTCCGCAAAAATTACACACCGGTGTACGAGATCCTGGATAAGAGCGCCAAGGCCGTGCGGACCATCAAGGCCGCAGCTAAACAGGCCGATGAAATCTACCTCGCAACCGATCCGGATCGCGAAGGTGAAAGCATCAGCTGGCACATCCAGCAGGTACTGGCGGTCAAATCCTACAAACGCATCACCTTCAATGAAATCACCCTGAAGCGTGTCGCAGAGGCTCTAGCCAATCCTCGCCAAATCGATTTGAACAGAGTCGCGTCACAAGAATGCCGGCGTGTACTTGATCGTTTGGTGGGTTACCTGGTGACTCAGGAGCTACGCCGACTGATGGGCAAGCCCACCTCTGCAGGCCGCGTGCAATCGCCTGCCGTATACCTGGTGGTTTTGCGCGAGCGCGAGATCCGCAACTTTCAGGTAATCAACCACTTCGGTGTGCGTCTGAACTTTGTGGATATGAATCAGGGCACCACCTGGTATGCAGACTGGCAACCGGTACCGGATTTCGCGAGCAAAGACTTTCCTTACGTTCAAGATGCCAACCTGGCCCGACTCGTCGCCGGCACACGTAATGTCGTCGTCGAGTCCTGTGAAGACCGCAAGGCCGAGCGCCACCCACCCGCGCCCTTCATCTCTTCCACCCTTCAACAAGCAGCCAGCAACGCCTTGAAATGGGACCCGGACAAGACCATGCAAGTCGCCCAGCGATTGTATGAACAAGGCGTGATCACCTACCACAGGACGGATAATCCCAACGTACCAGACGAGGCCATGGAGGATATTAGAACCGTAGCTAGATCTATCGGATTGAAGACCGTCGACGAGCGACGTACATTCAAGGCCGCCGAAGGCGCGCAGGAAGGCCACCCCGCTATTACCCCGACGCATTGGGCTGATACAAAAGCTGGTGAGAACGACGAGGAACTCGCCCTGTACAAGTTGATTTGGGTCCGGGCGCTGGCCAGCCAGATCGAAGCGGCGGTATTCGACGTGCGTGCTGTAAAACTGCTCGCGGTTGGCCCAAATGGTAAGGCTTTGCGATTCAATGCAACTGGTGAAACCCTTTTTCATCCTGGGTGGCGGAAACTGCTCAAGGGCGATGACACAGACGATGAGGAAGATGGAGCAGCGAGCAACCCAGTTCCTGCACTCACACCAAAACAGATCATCTCTGTGCACAACGGAGAACTGCTGAAGAAGAAAACTCAGCCGCCATCCCGCTACACCAAGGCCAGTCTAATCAAAGAAATGGAGCGCCGCGGTATTGGTCGTCCCAGCACGTTCGCCTCGATCTTGAAGAACATCACCAGCAAAGGAATGATTGAGGAAAAAAGCCGCAAGCTGGTACCGGCGCCGCTGGGGGAGGAAACAATCGCGAAGCTGGAAGGGTTCTACAGTTTCGTGGAGCTCGATTTTACGAGGGAGCTGGAGCGGGATTTGGACAAAGTCGCCCAGGGCCAAGACACCTATGGAGCTGTCGTTGCGCGTCTGCATAGACGCCTGGAAGAGGAACTGTCTCAGCAACGTGGAATGCCGAGTGTGCCGATGGCGTCCGCTCCACGCCCAGCCACAGCAGGTGGCGCTTTCAACTGTCCCAAGTGCAATCAACCCCTCGCAAGGCGACAAAAAAAAGGGGGCGGTGGCTATGACTTTTGGGGTTGCACAGGCTTCAAATCGAATGGATGCAAGGTGAGTTTTCCAAACTTGAATGGCAAACCAGATCTCAATAAACCCAGAGGGGTGTGACTTCTGCCATTGCCGATATAAATCACCGACAACGCCGTTACGCATTAACCCTAGAAGCCCACCATTCCTATACCTGACAGTCCTCTGCGAAATTGCAGAGGAGGTCATGGGTGAGCGTACAGAAGAGACAATCGGTGGTGGGGCTGCGCATCTTAGCGCCGAAGCTGGAGAAGTTCTCAGACCGGCAAATTGAAGTCGCCCAGACCTGGGCTTTACAATTTAACGTACCGCCCTCCCAGCTGACCTCCTTCATCGATACCTATCTGAGTTCCACTGTCCATACTCGTTGCTGGTGCGTAGCCCTGCCCTCTACAGATGATCAAACACGGCGGCTCCTGGCCAGAATCGGCGATCACCTCCAGTACTTCGATGGTCATCAGGTTAAGGCCTGCAAAATCTTCAGCAAGGACCGCGTGCATAAGAGAAAACCCACCGCAATGGTGGCCCAGCAGCTACTGCTCAGGTTTGAAAAACGCTGGTATGCAGACGTCCTACTGACCTCCTTCTGCAAGTCTGCTGGAGAGAGGGCGAAAGCCCTTTCGATTGAAGATCTAGGAAGCTTTAATCGCCGCGGCTTCGATTGGACGGCGAGCAACAATCGGTACTTCAATCCCCGCACCCGATTTTACCTGAAGCAGATTGGCAGCACGCTGAAGCAGTTTTGCCAGTGTCTGGACCAAGAGCTTTTATTCGCCATTCGTTCAGCGCAATGTCCCTCACCCAAGCTCTATAACTGGCTGGCTCAAGGTGACCGAAAACGCCGCCTTCAGGCCCTAAAAGCCCAGCCAGTACTGATTCCACTTCTGGTACTAGCAGATCAATGGCCGTGGCCGTGGGATGGGCAGCAGCAGGTATACATGAACTGCCCATGGGATGAACTTCAGGCGTGGCGCCCATACTGGAGTGAGGACCGTTATTTGATTTCCGCTGAAGAGTGCCTGGTAGGTCGCATAGCCGACGCGGGCCTCCCCCTTTCCGACACACTGGCTTGGCTGCTACAGGCGCCGCGCGCTGCAGTGCGCTACCTGGGTCAACAGCGGGTATTCGATACCGGCAGTGCATTGACCCGTATCAGCCGCGAGGGGCCACAAGGACCCTGGCATCGACTGCTGCTGGGAGCCTCACTGGGCAATCGCCGTCCTCTTAAAAAAGCGCACTGGATCACTCTCTTCGCGCTGCTGGATAAAATCCCGTATCAACTGCTGGATCAAACGCAGGACTGGAACAGGCTGCTGTCAGGGTGTCCAACTGATTGGTCGGACGACAATTGGTCCAAAATCGCCGACGACTTTCGAGACCTGAACGAGCTCTTTAACAACGTTGATGAGAGCGACGGACCAGCTTCTGGTGAAGCACTGCAGAAACTCAAAAGCTTCATTGCTACTGCTTCCTATCACCAGATCGCCAGCTTGGTGAATGGCTTTCACCTCGCGTTGATAGACATCCGTGAGGCTTTAGATGCAGTAGATCCACAAACAAGAACAGACTCTTTAACGCCCTGGAAGCCGCTGCTTTATTCAACCAGCACACCCCTCGTGAGTCCAAATGGGCTGCAAATTATCGAACTGAAGTGCCCCGCCGATCTTGATGCGGAACATCGAGCGCTGGGCCATTGCATTGATGGTTACGACTACAGTGCTTATCGGGGCATCTGCCGTCTTTTTTCGGTTCGCGAAAACGGGAAATCGTTGGCCTCTGCAGAAATCCAAATGGATGAAAGTGCCTGGGGCGAAACGTTAGCAAAATTGACTCCCAAACACCTGGTGACGATACAACTGAGAGGGCTCCGCAATCGCACACCTAAGTCGGGCTCCAGGGTTGACCGGGCCTATCAATGGTTTTGGGCAAAGATCAAATCGGGTGAGCTCGCCATTAACCTGGAATGGCCCGACCAAACACTATCCATGTCGCGCTATACAAATCGAAACCGGAAAAAAATGCATGCCCAGGCCTGTGCGGAATGGATCAACCAACGATTGAGCAGGACATGAGTCGTCCACGTCTGATGAACCGCCGGCAGGACCTGGTCGAAAAAGTCATTTTTGACGGCTATGACTTCGGGGTCTTAATGCAATACGTTGAGGGTGCGAACCGGCTGTTTCTCGAACGTAATGGTTTCTATATTCGGCGTGCCGAGCATCCTCAACATCGCTATTGGCGATTACCAAAAGGCAAGTTGCTGGATGACCTGGATGTGCTCTTCCACCGTTTGATGGAGTTGTCCGAGGACCGTTTCAATGAAAGTTGGGAGACGTTTTCACATAAAATCACAGCCGCACAAAACGACCCAGATCGGCAGGCATTCACGTGGGGGCTGACCTTTCGGATAGCTCCACTCGTTCAGGGCGGGATCCTGCTGTCAGGTGACTACCATCCTGGCGCGGTCGCCGTTTCAAGGCGCATGCACGGCGTGTTTCTCGGGCATTCCAAGTCCTGGCGCATTGACGCTGGTGCGGAAGTGGTGCGAAGCAACTTGATCCTGGAGCTTGGATTGTCGGAGGATCAGTTCGAAATCCTCGACACCGTGCAAGAGCTGCTGACCGACGGATCCGTTGTTCCAGCTGATGAAATCACCCGCATCAGTCTTGGTGGACCGCCACAAGAGCGCGCAGCAAAAGCGGCTGACGATAGCACCTCAACCGATGTGTATTTAGCCGCGGTGCCCTCAATCGAGCGCACCGGGTCCACTACCGAACAGATTAACCAGGCATTGGCTGGTTATTCTTTACTGGACCATCAACCGGCAGGCATCCGGCACTTGCTACAGCGCACAAGCGCCTTGCTTGCGGATGACATGGGGCTTGGTAAAACTCGCCAAGCAATCATTGCCGCTGCAATCCGAGCAGCTAATAGACCCATCTTGGTTATCACCCTGTCGACGTTGATCATCAACTGGCAACGCGAAATCCAGATGGTGTATCCCAAGGCCACTATCGGCCAACAGGTCTTTGATCCCTCTTCGCAATGGATTATCACCAACTACGAACGCCTTGGCGATTTTGTTCTGCATGCAGGACACTTTGAAGTGATGATCATCGACGAGGCGCACCGCCTGAAAGAGCCGACCGCCGCGTGGACACGTCACGGCTTCGACATTGCCGCCAAGATACCCAACCGTTACCTGCTGACGGGTACGCCAGTCCTCAACCGAGAATCTGAGCTGCACACGCTGCTACGGCTATCCGGCCACCCCGTTGGGAAACTGCCCTTGAAAGAATTCTGCGAACAGTTCGCCGGCAGTCAGGATTTCCGCATGAATCTGCGGGGCGCAATCGGCGATTGGATGCTCCGTCGACGCAAGGATGTCTTGCCCGGTCTCAAGGGCAAACAGCGCCAAACTTTACCCATCGAACTCACTGCTGAAGAGCGCAAGCAATACGATCAAATTCGGCTCGAAGACAGGCCTAGCCTCGCCAGGTTGGGATCACTGCGTCAGTTGCTTGAGCAGGTAAAGATTCGTGTCGTAATGGATCTGCTGTGCGAACTGGACGCGGAGGACAAAGTAATCTTGTTCTGTGAGTTCAAGGATACGGTAGGAACACTTCGCACTCGGTGCAAGCAAGCTGAGTACGGGTGCGTCACGGTTGTCGGCAGTGACTCTGTAGGCAAACGGCAGAAGGCGATCGATCAATTCCAAAGTGATCCAGAAACCCGCGTCTTTGCCGCCACTACCTCCGCTGCCGGCACCGGCAACAACCTCACTGCGGCCAACTATGTGATGTTCCTGGGCCTCCCCTGGACGCCTGGACTGCAGGACCAGGCTGAGGACAGGGCCTACCGCAATGGGCAATTGCGCATGGTCGTGGTGAAAATCCCGCTGGTGGAAAACACAATCGACCAGATGCTTTGGCAAATGCTGCAGGATAAGCGTCAGTTGGCAAGTGACCTCATTGAGCCCGACGCGGCCGGCAACGCGAGACAAGCATTGGCGACCAATTTGTAGATCTGCGGTATATCACTGCTTCTTAGTGGCTGAGACCTTGTAAACGTACTTGGAACCATTACTTTTGTTTTCTGGAATCTAATAGGCCTCCCCATCGGCAACAATAGTTTCGTTCGATATCTGCAAACTTCCGAAAGTGGCAAATCTATTTCGATTTTACCCACTTTGCTCGTATTCATTTCGAGGAGTCGAACATAATTGACTTTGTTACGTATTAGAATCTTCCCATCGCTCATAATGGCCGTCGAGACCCATTCAGAAGAGACTGATCTCACTGAAAGGCACGGACAGTTTTGGCGGACTCGTTGAATCCAGCGCGATACGCCAATATCCAACATCATGCCAAGCGCCATGCTTGAATCCTACTTCTGGATACGTACCGATGTGAGCGAAGCCTAGTGCTTCATGCAGCCCCACGCTGCCATCGTTTGGCAGCGCGATCCCGGCAAAGGCTGCGTGAAACCCTTGCCTTTTCAATGTCGGCAGCAACACGCCATACAGTGCCCGGCCGACCCCGCTACGGTGCGCTTCTGGCGATATATAAACGGTGACGTCGACCGACCAGCGATAGGCCTCACGAGCCCGGTGCTGACTGGCATATGCATAGCCGATGAGCTGGCCGTCTCGCTCCGCTACCAGATACGGGTAAGTCGGCAAAGTCGACCCAATCCGCTTGGCCATCTCTTCGACTGTGGGCGGCTCAAGCTCAAACGAAATCGCCGTATGCTCAACCATCGGTGCGTAAATTGCCTGGATGGCTTGAGCGTCCGAAATCTGCGCAATCCTTACTGTGGTGTTGCTCATCCTCTATCCCCTTGGTCGCTCAAATCGATCTTTGATTGACTCGTTTCGAGAGTGCTTCGGCGCTTTCCTTGCGCTCCGAATAGCGGTCTACCAAATACGTTTCCCGGCCCCGAACCATCAGCGTGAACTTCATCAGTTCCTCCATCACGTCCACAACACGGTCGTAGTAGGCGGATGGCTTCATACGCCCTGCGTCGTCGAACTCCAGAAAGGCTTTGGGTACTGACGACTGGTTTGGGATGGTGATCATCCGCATCCAGCGCCCGAGGATCCTAAGCTGGTTTACCGTGTTGAAGGACTGTGATCCACCGCAGACCTGCATGACGGCCAACGTCTTGCCCTGGCTGGGGCGGACAGCGCCCAACGTGAGAGGTATCCAGTCTATTTGGGCTTTGAATACAGCAGACATTGCACCGTGACGCTCTGGCGAACACCACACCTGTCCCTCTGACCACAGAACCAGATCCCGCAGCTCTTTAACCTTTGGATGGTCTTCCGGAGCGTCATCAGGGAGAGGCAGACCCGAGGGATCAAAGATGACGGTCTCGGCTCCCATTAGGGTCAGGATGCGCGCGGCCTCTTGGGTCAGCAGCCTGCTGAAAGAGCGCTCACGGGTTGAGCCATACAGCAACAAGATGCGTGGTTTGTGAGTCGGTTGCTCGTTGCCTTGCAGGCGATCCAGTGTGACGAAGTCGATTAGCGACTGATCCAGATTAGGTAGATCCAGGCTGCTTTCCGAGGAAAATTCGTCCATTACAGTTCACCTATTTGATCTAGCTCGCGCTTCAGTTCCTGCGGTGTGAGCGCCGAATGATCCAAGCTGAAGAATGCCTCGAAACGCTTTTTAATCTGGACGACGGTCGCGTCAAATGCGGCTTGGATGTCGCTGTCTGTGCCTTCTACATCGGAAGGGTCGGCGAGGCCCCAGTGGCTTTTGACAGCAGGCCCGAAATAGACCGGGCAGGGTTCGCCTCCAGCCTTATCACACACGGTGATCACCACATCCGGTGGTGAGTCCGAAAACACCTCTGAGCCTTTGCTGTAGAGATCTGTGGTGTCGATACCAAGCGCTTGCAACGTACTCACGGCGCGTGGATTCAGTTGTCCGCTTGGGAAGCTGCCCGAACTGACGGCGTTAAAACCGCTCGGGGCCAGGTGGTTGAACAACCCCTCCGAGAGAACGCTCCGGCAGCTGTTTGCCGTACACATAAATAGCACTTTCATGGGTTTCTCCTAGACAGGGATGCTCAGCCGCGACGCCAGTGCCACCAGCGTTACCAGCAAGATAGGGAGGGTGAGGATGCTGCCGACTTTGAAGTAGTAACCCCAGGTGATGCGGATATTTTTCTGCGCTAGCACATGCAGCCACAGCAACGTGGCCAGGCTTCCGATGGGCGTGATCTTGGGGCCAAGATCGCAACCGATGACGTTGGCGTAGATCATGGCCTCACGTACCAGTCCTGTAGCGTCGCTGCCCTGAATGGACAGAGCGCCGATAAGCACACTCGGCATGTTGTTCATGATCGAGGACAACAGCGCAGCGGTGATACCGGTGCCCAAGGTAGCGGCCCATAGGCCATGCTCGGCAAATATGTTCAGCAGCCCCGAGAGCGAGTCGGTTAGGCCAGCATTACGCAGGCCATAGACCACCAGATACATGCCCAGCGAAAACACGACAATTTGCCAGGGCGCGTCCTTGATGACCCTTCTCGTGGAGATGATTTGGCCTTTACCTGCGATGACCAGCAGGATCATTGCACACGCAGCAGCAACAGCGCTGATGGGGATACCTAACGGCTCCAGTGCGAACAGACCAACCAGCAGCAGGCCAAGTACCCACCAGCCAGCAATGAAGGTCGCCCGATCTCGAATCACCGACTCCGGGGCCTCAAGCTGATCCGCGTCGTACTGGGCGGGAATGTCCTTGCGATAGAACATCCAGAGCATGAACAGTGTCGCGGCCACGGCCACTAGGTTCACTGGCCACATGACAGAAGCGTATTCACCGAAACCCACGCCAAAAAAGTCTGCCGAAACGATGTTCACCAGGTTGGACACCACCATCGGCAGACTGGCGGTATCAGCGATGAAGCCTGCGGCCATCACGAATGCCAAGGTGGATGCCGGGCTGAAGCGAAGCGCCGTCAGCATCGCGATGACGATTGGGGTCAGAATCAGTGCGGCTCCATCATTGGCGAACAGTGCCGAAACGGCTGCACCGAGCAGGATCATCAGCGCAAACAGACGTCCGCCTTTGCCCCGACCCCAGCGAGCGACATGAAGCGCCGCCCATTTGAAGAATCCCGCTTCATCGAGCAACAAACTGATGATGATCACAGCAATGAAGGTCGCGGTAGCGTTCCAGACGATGTGCCACACAACCGGCACATCCCCTAGACTTACGGCGCCAGTCAGTAGTGCCAGAACGGCACCCGCTGCCGCGCTCCAGCCGACACCTAACCCCTTGGGTTGCCAGATAACAAAGACGAGCGTAACTACGAAAATCGATGCTGCGATGAGCATGAGTATGTTCCAGATCAGGATGTCAGCAGCAGGAGGCTTGGCGCACGGGTCTGTCTTCCATGGAAGCCAGCCGTCCTTGATGGTCGTTAACCCAGGACTGGTGTGCCTGCGTAGTGACGTTCAGAACATCCAGTGCCCACTGTTCAAGCTCGGGATGCAGCCGGTAGTAAACCCACTGACCCTGCCTCCGATCTGCGAGTAACCCGCAAGCACGCAGTTGGGCAAGATGCCTGGAGACCTTCGACTGGTTATCGTCCAGTGCCCAGATTAACTCGCACACGCACAACTCACCCTCAGCCGAAAGCATGAGCATGATCCGGGCGCGAGTTTCATCACCCAAGCACTTGAAGAATGTGTGTGGTGTAAGGCTCATAAGCAATCGCTCTGCATATGTGGATAATCGAATATGCAGATTTAACCACGTTCAGCCTGCTTGCACAAATGCCTGTGGCGGGAGTTAACGATGGGGATCAATGCTCACCGGTCGACCACAGGGTAACGACCAGGAGGGATTAACAATCGCCTCAGCACGCGGACGGAGATTTGATGTTCGAATGGATGTTCGCTGAACGCGATTTTGGATTCATTACTCTAGGCGTAATGGCAGGATAGCTGGTCAGGTCGAATGCAATTGAGTGGTCAGCGTGAATGCAAATGAATGCTCAGCGTGAATGGAAATGGGTGATCAGATACTAGGTAATTTTCCACCTCGGTCGCGTCATCTTTGTATAGCCTATAAATACCTATAGACGTAGTTTTCTATTTCCTACTGCGCAGCTGGTACCAGCCTGTCACCGTTCCCCTATCATTACAGGGGGCCTCTCGGCACATGATCAGGCACGTCACCACGCTCTCGCTTCTAGCGTTAATCGCCAGTTGCACGACCCAAACGGCGCAGACACCCAAGCCCGCTTTCGACAGCAGTCGCAATCCGGACATGTTGACGCCAGACCTCTATCCTGGCGGCGCCGTTCCTGAAAAAGAACCAGTAGTGCGCTATGGCCGCTACACCCTCGTCAGCACGCTGCCAGATTCTGGCCAACGTGACCTGATGGCTCAGATTATCGACATCAGCATTCCAGCCAACATGCACCCAAATGTGCATGAGGCCATGCAGTACGTGGTGGACCGTTCAGGTTATACGCTTTGCTCGGCAGACTCTGGCCACGTCAACATCCTTTACACCCGACCACTCCCAGCAGCCCAATATAAACTTGGCCCTATGACCCTGCGTAACACCCTGCAGGTGCTCGCAGGTCCGGCCTGGCAGGTGAAGGTCGACGAGGTCAACCGTCAGGTGTGCTACGTCCTGCGCCCTGGCTACCAGCTCCCGGACTCTCCACGTCCTGCATCAACTCAGATTGCTCAACTCAACACATCGACAGCTGCACAGCCTATCGCAGCGAAGAGCAATAACAATGATGCGGGCAGCCAAGTAGTAGTCGCCGCCGTTCCCCAAACAGCGCCTTTCACAACAACGGCATCAGCCGCTACCCCTGTGGCGAACGCTGCACCAGCCAAAACCGTGGCCCCTCCTACGGTGATTACCAAGGATGGCTCTACAAAACAAACGTCTGCCTTGCCGACTCAGAGTCCGGCCTCGACTTCGTCCAGCAACCCAGATGCCAAGGCCGCTTCAACTCCGAAACTGGTCACCGCGC
Source organism: Pseudomonas sp. MPR-R2A5 (assembly GCF_058793055.1). Lineage (NCBI taxonomy): Bacteria > Pseudomonadati > Pseudomonadota > Gammaproteobacteria > Pseudomonadales > Pseudomonadaceae > Pseudomonas > Pseudomonas sp. MPR-R2A5. The sequence continues at coordinate 9,774 of NZ_JBXAFK010000026.1, read as the reverse complement.
CGTCCGCAGTTTCTGCAGCGCCAAAGCCGGTTGCGACGGACATTGCAGCGCCGAAGCCGCTGGCCCAGACATGGACGGCTTCAACTGGCTCAACCCTTCGTCAAACCGTCGAAGGCTGGGCTGAAAAAGCGGGCTGGAAACTGATGTGGCAGGTCGATGATTTGGATTACTCAATTGACGCTCCACTTCGATTTGAGGGCAGTTTCCAAGAAGCCATTGGGTCGATTTTCCCTCTCTACGACTCGGCTCCACGGTCCTTTCTGGTCGATGTGGTCGACAGTAACTCCTCACAGCGGCTGATTTTTATTACAGAGAGGAACAAATGATGACTGCTCGTCTCTGGATCAAAAGCACAGCCTTGTCACTTATCGTCGCACTGGTGAGTTCCTGTTCGCTGCAGCGTGTGAATGAATCGGCCAGCCGAGCTGAAAATGACGCTGCGACAGCCTCTCAATACAGCCGATTTCTGAGAAATCAGCAGCAAGAGTCCGCGCGCGCTACGGTGGTGTTCAGCGACAAACCATGGGTGTCCAAAAAACCGCTGGTCGCCAAGCGTGGTTTACCGCTGACCATGGATTGCGACATCACCTATCGCCCCTCATATAACGTTGGGATCGCTGAGATCGCGCAGTACATCACTAGTGAATGTGGTGTACCGGTCATCGTAGCCCCTGACGCAATCGACCCAAGTGTCCTTTCCAGTTCGACGCAGGGCAACTCAGGACCTGCAGTTCCACCTGGTTTGGGCTCTGCCGACAACCTGACCAACTTCATGCCCGCCGGCGTCATCGGCAATGTTCCGAGCAACGCCCGCTCAATGAATTCGATTGGGCTGACTGCACCCAACACATTCCCCATTAAGTACAGCGGCAAGCTGTCAGGGTTGTTGAATCAAGCGACCTCCCAGTTGGGCTTAGCGTGGAATTATTCCTCCGATGATCGAAGCGTGCATGTCACTTACTTCGACACCAAGACGTTCGACGTCTGGGCATTTGGTGATGACCAGGTCATTGAAAGCACAGTGAAGTCGGGCTTGCTGACCGCTACAGGCAGCGGGAGCAGTTCCGGTGGTGGTGGCGGCGGATCTTCGTCGACAGGTGCATCGGGTGAATCAGGCAGCAACCAGAGCACCACCGTTACCATCAAGACCTCGCTGATCGGAGACATTGAAAAAAACGTCAAGGCGATGCTGAGCCAACAGCCCCAAGGTCGGATGTTCCTCTCGCGTTCCACTGGCACCCTGACGGTAAGTGATCGACCAGAAGTACTCTCAAACGTTGCTAAATACCTGAATTCGATCAACAGCAGTATCACCCGTCAGGTGTTGTTCAACGTCAAAGTTTTCGAGGTAACTCTCACCGACACAGACCAGACCGGCCTGGACTGGACGGCTGTCTATACGTCCTTGAGCAACAAATGGGGCTTTTCGCTGAAGAATGCCACCACCGGCATAAGCACGGGCGCGGTGTCGGGCTCGTTGAGTATTTTGGACACGTCGAAGTCTCCTTGGGCTGGCTCCAACTTAATCATCAAAGCACTTTCCGAACAGGGCCGAATCTCGAACGTTCGCTCGCCGTCGGTCACCACGCTGAATCTGCAGCCGGCACCCATCCAGATCGGCAACGTAAAGAGCTATGTCGCATCAAGCTCGACAACCACTACGGCTTCCGTTGGATCGTCTACTTCGCTCACCCCCGCGACTATCACCAGCGGCTTCAACATGATGTTGCTCCCTCGAATCATCGACCAGGACAACATGTTGCTGATGATCACCCTGAGCATGAGTAGCAAACCGACCTTCACCACTTTTACGAGCAACGGCTCCAGTGTCCAGACAGCGGATTACGACACCAAGAATCTGTCGCCCAAGGTCAAATTGCGCAGCGGTCAAACCCTCGTACTGACTGGTTTTGAGGAGAACAGCGAAAACGCAACCAAGTCTGGCGTAGGGGATCCTGGATTCTTCGGTTTGGGCGGCAGCCGTGTCCGCACCACAGGGCACAGCGTACTCGTAGTGCTGATTACTCCTGTTGTTGATAGCGACACAGGCAGCCCCAGCGCGGTGATTTCACCTGCTGCCAACGAGCCTTGGGGCTCTTGCCCTACCCCACTGCTGCATTGCACAGGTTCCAAGGGGTAAGCCATGGTTGCGGAAACCTCAAAAAATGCACGCTCTGCTCGAGTCCAGGTACTCCAGTATCGTGGAAAATCATTTGTCACCGGTCTGCGCTGGCATCCGCTGGGTAGTGTCACCGGGCACATGAAGGAAGCGCGCCAGTACGGTCGTGAGCACCACCTCGACATTGTCGCCATTAGAAGAACACCAGCCATTATTCAGGCAGGTTTTGTAGCGCGCAGCGAGGAGGTCATCAAAGGGATGTACTCGCTCGCGGCCACCCTGGCTGGACAGCTGGGGGACTCATGGATCGCGGCCTGGAAAACTGAAAGCGAGATTGACCAATATGCCCTCGTTGCTGTGTATCAAGGTGGCGTGATCTCTGGCTGCGACATGATCGGCACTGGTGCTGAGGTCCGCCGCCGAGTCGCGCAACAACGCAGTCGTGGGATCAACTTCGACAACGAGTACCTGCCCCCAGAGTTCGATATGGGCGGTCAACCACTGGACGTGGCAGAGCTGCTTCAGCCGTCGCATCTAAAACGCGAGTACCGGCTACGGCCACTCGTCTTTGGGCTATCCAAACCAGAACTTGTACAGCTGGCGGTTCTTGGCGTGCTGATCGCTGCCGGCATCATCGGATGGGCTCAATGGCAGAACCATCAGGACCAGATAGCCAAAGAGGCGGCTTTCCAGGCTGAACAGCAACGCCTGGCAGAGTTGGCCAGACTGCAAAAAGAATCCGGTATGGAACAGACGCCCCAAGCGCTTGAACACCCTTGGGCCAAACGTCCATCTGTTGCAGATTTCCTGGAGGGTTGCAGCAACGTCATTTATCAGTTGCCTCTGTCCATTCAGGGATGGCAGTTCACGAGTGCCGTCTGCGACGGCGCACAGGTTTTGTCCTCCTATAAGCGCTCGGGCAATAGCACGGCCGACAAACTGATACAGGCGACGCAGGGCCACTTTTCTGATCGGCCGGCCTTCTTTGACGAGGGCAACTCGGCCACGTTGAAATTCGACATCTCTCTACCCGCAGCCGGTGATGAGCCTCTAAAAGACGCCATCGTGATGTTGGCGAACCTGTCGTCTTGGCTGCACAGCTTCACTCAAACCCCAGTGCTGAAAGAAGTGCCGGTCGTTGTGCCCATTCAACCAGCGATACCGGGCCAACCTGCGCCACCGCCGCCCCCACCGCCTCAATGGAAGCAATTCGAGCTGAGCTATGCCACTGGCATTACGCCGCTGGACTCATTATCCGGCGCACCCAGTCAGGGCTTACGGCTGCGCGAAATCACAACCAAATATGAGACCGGCCACCTTGTCTGGTCAGTAATAGGTGACCTATATGCGAAATAAAGCGCTGTGCTTTTTGTGCTCCATCCTTGCGTTAGGGGCACCATCGAGCTGGGCAGATGAGAACACCCTATCTGGGGTGAACGTCGGCGAGCTGGCCCAGATTCAAAGCCAGACGATCTTGTTGAATGCCAAAGCCGAGAAGGCCAAGGCCGAAAGATCGATCAAGGGCGAAGACCAAAGTGCGACGACGCAGCCGTCAACTGTGTTTTTTTCTCAAGGAAACCTCACACAGCCGGCTGCAGCCTCGGCGCACAGCAGTGATACACAGTCTGACTTGCCTGTCGTGAAAGCGGTATTCGGCTCAGCAAAACGGCTGCGTGCGACTCTGCTCTACAGCAGCGGATTTGAAGTAGACGCAGATGCCTCATCTCGGGAGTTACCCGGTGGCTATCGCATGGCCATCCTCTCCGTCGAAAACGTGACCCTCGAGCGTGGCGGTAAGCGCTACCCCCTCGGCTTTTCCAGTACGCCCCCGGCCAGCTTGAGCAACGTTAACAATTCAGCCCCCAGCATTACCCCATCAGCACCTATGCCGCCTGGGCTGATCCCTGGCCAACGTTGATTGAGAAGTTCGATGACGATCCTGACTGAAAAACCAGATGTCATAGAGCCTGACAGTGATGAGTCTGCTGCAGTCCTACTGACGTCGCACCAAATACTGCTGACGGCCCCTGGTGGACCGTTTGAGCTGAAACCCGAGCTGCGTCAACTATGTGCGTTGACCAGCGATGGGATTTTGTATGTGTCAGCCCAACACCAAACGGATGCCTATGTCATGGCATTCGAGGACCAGCTGGAACACGAAAATCACCACTTTGAGGTCAAGGTCTGCTCGATGAGCACAATCAAGGCACTCTACCGCGCCAATGATGATGCAAATGGTAAAGCACTATCGGCGACTGAGACGAAGCGCCAGGCCCAGGTGGTGCAGCTTTTAGGAGAAGCCCACCGGCGCAATGCCAGCGACGTCCACTTTGTCGTAGGTCACGATATCACTCGAATCTTCTTTCGCATCCACGGGCTCTTGTGGGAGGCAGAACAGCACCAGAGCCAGGTGGGCATGGAGCTCTGCTCGTCCCTCTACAACAGCATGTGCGATGTCGCGAAAGACCACTACCAGCCGCAGGTGAGCCAGGACGCCAGGGTAAAACGCGCCTATGTCGACCAACTCGGTTTGTTCGGTGCCCGAGTCGCCACTCGGCCGCTCGTAGATGGCCCTCTGATGGTTTTGCGTCTGCTGTATGACGACAAAACCAAAATGACGCTTAGTGATCTCGGTTTCCTGACGCAGCAAATTGATGCATTCAGCCGCATCCGCAGCTTGCCTTATGGGGTGAACCTGATCACTGGACCCACCGGTTCCGGCAAATCGAAGTCGCTGCAGGTAAACCTGAACCTCTTGCACGAAGAGTGCGGTGGAACAAAACACATTCTGACGATGGAAGATCCACCTGAATATCCACTTCTCGCCAATCAGTCACCGCTGGGCGCCGGTGAAACCTGGAATGACGGGATCACCAATTCCATGCGACTCGACCCTGACATTCTCATGTATGGGGAGATCCGGGACCTTGCATCAGCACAAGCGGCTTTCCGCGGCGGTATGACTGGTCACCTGGTGCTGACGACACTGCACACCAACAACGCTGTAGCAGCTCTTCAACGACTGATCGACATGGGTGTAGACCGACACCTGGTTACTGATCCTGCACTGATGACAAGCGTGGTCAATCAATCCCTCTTGCCCGTGCTGTGTTCCCACTGCCGCGTCCCCGCACGCGAGCATCTCGGGCAGCTCAACAGTGCGCTGGTGCAGCACTTGCGCGATTTGGAAGCGATTGATGAGACCTACCTCAAAGGACCGGGATGCCCGCATTGCAAAGGCTTGGGCATCACCGGTCGCACGGTGGTTGCGGAAACTTTGCTCACCGACCTTGAATTCATGCGCGTTTTCAATGGGCAGGGTGCAAGTGCGGCACGTCGCCACTGGGTCAAGGAAATGGGCGGTATTACCAAGACCGCACACACGATCATCAAACTGAAACAAGGATTAGTAGACCCCCGCCACGCCGAAATGACGGTGGGGCCGTTGGACTTTGACCGGCAAATCCTGGAGCTCGCTCATGCTGAGTGACGTCAGAGCGATGCTGAATCGTTGGGCAGAGACCTTCTATGCCAAGCAGTTTGGCAAAAACGAAAGAATCCAGTTCTACGAGAGCCTGATGGGCATCCTTGAGGATGGTGTGTCGCTTGAAGACGCACTGCACACGGTGGCCAGAGCATTCAGCGATAACGGGCAGAAGCTCCATCCAGTGTCCCTTGCCTGCAGGGATATCGCGCAATCGGTAAAAGGTGGGAAATCGCTGAGCATTTCCTGCGAAGGCTGGGTTCCCTATGACGAGAACTCTTTGATCGCTTCCGGGGAAGACACCGGCAACCTGGTGCAGGCATTTCGGGACTGCGTGAGGATCATCGAAGTACGTCAGCGGATCAGCAAACTCGTAGCGTCCGCCACCGTTTTCCCCTCCATGGTGTGGAGCGTCATGGCGGCGTTGCTGTATGTGATTGCAGTGTGGATGGTGCCCTCCATGACACGACGCTCCAACCCCGAGGCGTGGACCGGCGTGCCGGCCTTCCTCTATGCCCTATCGAATTTCGTGACCCACTACGGGCTAGTGACGCTGATAGCTGTAATCGTCTTTATCCTCATATCGATCATCACTCTACCCGTGTTTTGCGGCCTTCAGATTACGGCCGCCAGCCCTTCGTGGAAGCTGCAGTTGAACAAGCTGCTCCAGGTCCTGCGAGTCCGAGCAGAGAGGCTCCCGCCTTGGTCAGTCTACAAGGCGCTCCACGGATCGATCTTTCTGCTCAACATGGCTGTGATGCTGCGCTCCGGCATCAACCAACTAGATGCGCTGACCTCTCTTCAACGCAATGCCTCTCCATGGTTGAAAGAGCGCCTGAGCGCCATTCATTACGGAGTGAGCGCCGGCAAAAACTTCGGTACCGCATTGAAGCTTGCGGGTCATCAATTCCCAGACCTCATGGCGATGCATTTTCTGGAAGTGCTCGCCACCCGCAAAGGCTTCGCTGAGTCGATGGAACGGTTTTCCAACCGGTGGCTGGAGCAAACGCTTCAGCGCGTCGAAGCCATCGCCAAATCTCTTATCGGCATGTCCTCCATGGCCATGGGGGTCATGATGATTCTGGTAGTGGTCGGGATCTTCCAGTTGGCCGGCAATGTGACTGCAACGCTTTAAATCAAACCTAAATGAGGTACTGGAAATGCCAACAAACACTCAAAACAACCAACGCGGATTTCTCTCCCTGGACGGGATGTTCTGGTTGATGCTGATCGCGGTGGCACTTGGTTTCATCGTGTTCATGGGCTACAGAACGTTCGGCAGCTCGGACGTCACCATTGAACAGAGCAATCTCGGCACGTTGCTGAGCAATACCAAACGACTGAAAAGCACCACGGGCTACGCCACGGCAGGCACCAACTTGGCGCCTTCTTTGATCAACCTCGAGGCAACTGGCGGCATGAGCATCAACGGTAATGCCCTGTCCAACCGCTGGAACGGCGCAGTGACCGTAATGAGCAACGGCATGACCTTCACCATCACAGAATCCAACCTTCCGAAAAATGCCTGCATCACCCTTGCCTCGAACATGGCCAAGGACAAACAGACAACGACGGCGATCAATGGCGGCACTGCAATTGCCGGCGAAATCACTGCGGTGGCAGCTGCGACCAGCTGCTCCTCGGACGCCAATACCATCGCTTGGACTTCGTACTAAGGAACTCAGTGTGAGCGTGATCTCTGATGCTGAATTCGTCGACCTGTACCTCGGCGATGGATTTGCCGACGCCAAAGGTCTCCCTGGGCAGGCACGAAGGGTTGAAGCGCCCGCCGAATGGCGGGCAGACCTTGAGCGCTTACGGGCGCAGTGCGAGGAAAAGCACAAGGCAACCCAGGATCCAGAGTTCGCCCTAATTGAAGATGGCGTCGTCCTTCGTGTAACCCAGTTGCTGGATTTGAATGGCAAGCCTGTGTTTGTCGTAAGCAAATCCTCAGTCCAGATCCGTCCATTGGACATGCTGGGTCTGCCCGACTATCTGCAGGACGCGCTGATGAGCGACACGGTACGCGGCCTGATATTTATTTGTGGGGAAATGGGCACAGGGAAAACCTCAAGTGCTGCATCACTGGTGAAAGCACGTCTCGAGGCCTGGGGAGGCATTTGTGTGGCTGTAGAGGATCCTCCAGAACCATTTTTGAATGGCAGGCATGGGAGTGGGCGCTGCATTCAAGTTCCGGTCTCTCGCCGGATGGGGGGATACGAGGAAGCTTTGATCCTAGCGCTGCGCACAAGAGCCGATTTCCTGTTCGTGGGAGAAATTCGCGACAGCTCGACAGCAGCACAAGTAATTCAAGCCTCGATCAATGGCCATCTCATTATCAGCACAGGTCATGCCGGCAGCGTTACTCAAGGCATTGAACGTATATCAGCCCTGGCTCAGCCGTTACTCAATAACGCCCGAGAGCTGCTCTCCAAGGGGTTGGTGGCTGTTCTTCACCAGTCCTTATCAAGTGGCAACGAAGGAAGTCGTCGATTAACCCTGCAGAGCCTGCTTTTCACAGGCGATGACGGACCGGGCATCCGAGAGAAAGTCCATGCAGGAAAGATCACGATGCTCGATCACGACATCGCTCACCAATCATCAAGGAGTCTCTGGAATGACCAGTAGGATCAAGCAGCGGGGGTTCTTGAGCTTGGACATGGCGATCGGATTGGCCGTTTTCTCCGTTGTCGTCACTTTGGCGATCGCATGGCAAATCAAGCAGATGGATTCTCAGGACTATCGAATTGCGGCTGATCAACAGAGAACCATTTCAGAGGCATTGGCCAAATATCTGAAGGATAACTACAGCGTGGTGCTGGCCAACGCGGCAGCAACCGTACCGGTGCAAATAACCGTTCCGATGCTCGTCAACACCAACTACCTTCCTGCAGGTTATAGCCCCACTAACGCCTTTGGGCAGACCATTGTCGGCCTCGCCCGGAAACCCAACGCCAATCAACTGGAAGTGATTGTGGTTACTACAGGTGGGCAGACGATTCCTGAAATGGGTATTCGAACCATCGCTGAAAATCTCGGAGGACCTGGTGGGTTCATCTCTTCTGCCAATCCGAACATCGTCCAGGGCGTGCGGGGTGGATGGCAGGTAGCACTAAGTAACTATGCTATAGCTCCTGGCCCAGGACATACAGCTAGCGCACTTTTTCTTATGGATGGAGCGTTGGCTAATGACTATCTATATCGAAACGCAGTGCCCAATCATCCAGAATTCAACACGATGAATACTGATATCACGATGGGCAACCACAATATTAACAACGCAGGAAGTATCACAGCGTCAGGCAACATAACAGCTAACGCCGACATTACAGCTCGAAACGTTATCGCCACAGCCAATGTTAATGCCGCTACTGCAACCATTACCGGTGATACCAGCACAGGTGGTTGGTTCAGAACACGTGGTGACACAGGCTGGTACAGCGAAAAATGGGGAGGCGGGATTTATCAAAATAGCCCCAACTGGGTCCAAGTTTATAACGACAAAAACTTTTCAACCGGAGGTGAACTATGGGGTGGAAAGATAACCTCGACGGGCAAGATAACGGCCTATGATCGCATTCAGACAAATGAATATTTGTCCCTGGGAGGCATAGCTACCGAGGGGCAACAGTGCAGTGACCGAACCCTTCTTGCAAAAAGCGCCGCGGGAATAACGTTGTCCTGCGAACAAGGCTTATGGAAAAGACCAGGTGGGTGGGAATTCCAGCTGATCCAGGGCACCTGCCAGGCGCCTGCCAGAGGAAGTGTGACCTGCTCCCTTGGCGACACTACATGGAAGTCATGCTCTTTAACTGGCGCTTTTGGCATCGGGGATAGTGAGACTGGGTACATCTTCAGAAATGCAAGTGGATGGTTTCTCTCCACATCTCGACTTTCCTGGCCAGGTCTTTTCTATTGGAGCTGCTTCAAATAAAGCATCCATTTATAAAATTTCAAAAACGTTTTATAGTATGTTTATGGGGATTATTGCAGTGCAGACGCTTGAGAATAACGTTGAGTATAGTGCTGGAGAATTACAGACCTGGCTAAGCACCCGAAGCAGGATATGCTCAACTGTGCTATGGCGTCGCGCACTAGGGAAACTCTGAAAAAAACTTTCTGATTTGGCAAAATACCGCGACCCCACCCACCGAGTTTCCCGATGAAGCAG
>NZ_JBXAFK010000025.1:20441-100466 GCF_058793055.1 Pseudomonas sp. MPR-R2A5 | reverse complement strand
TTAACCTGTAAACCATGTCCCCGGTTAGAAATGTAAACGATGTCCCCGGTTTGTACCGGGGCAAGCCCCCTCCCACATTTTGAATGTGTTCACAGATCAACATGTGGGGGGGCTTGCCCCCGATGACGGCCTCAAGAGCGACGCAAATCACAACTTGGCGATCGACACCTCGGTGGACTTAACAAAGGCAATCACTTCGCTGCCAATCACCAGCTCCAGCTCTTTGACCGAGCGGGTGGTGATCACGGAAGTGACGATGCCGGATGCCGTCTGCACGTCGATTTCCGACAGCACGTCGCCTACCACGATTTCCTTGATGGTGCCTTTGAACTGGTTACGCACGTTGATGGCTTTAATAGTCATGGTGTTCTTCCTTCGTGGGACAAGTGAGTTATTGAGCCCAACGCAATTGCGTAGGCAACGGTGAAACAGGTTCGGGCTCCGGCGGGGTGCCGGGCAACGACAGCACACGGTTGAGCACTTGCGCTTCCAGCGCGGCCAGGCGGTGTGAGCCACGGGCGCGTGGACGCGGCAGATCGACGAGCAGGTCCAGGCCGATTTCGCCGTCTTCGATCAGGATCACCCGGTCGGCAATGGCCACGGCTTCACTGACGTCATGGGTCACCAGCAACACCGTGAAGCCGTGTTTTTGCCAGAGGTTTTCGATCAGTTGCTGCATCTCGATACGGGTCAGGGCGTCCAGGGCACCCAGCGGTTCGTCGAGCAGCAGCAGGCGCGGCTGGTGGATCAAGGCGCGAGCCAACGCCACCCGCTGCTTCTGCCCACCGGACAAGGCCGCCGGCCACTCATTGGCACGCTCGGCCAGGCCGACCGCTTCCAAGGCTTCCAAGGCTTTAGGGCGCCAGTTGCCTTTGAGGCCAAGCCCGACGTTGTCGATGATCTTTTTCCACGGCAGCAGGCGCGCTTCCTGGAACATCAACCGCGTGTCTTCAATCGCCTCGCTCAGCGGCGCTGAACCGGCCAGCAGCTCGCCGCCGCTGGCTTTGTCCAGGCCGGCCAACAGGCGCAGCAAGGTACTTTTACCGCAACCGCTGCGCCCGACCACGGCGACGAACTGGCCCGCGGGGATATGCAGGTCGATGCCCTTCAGCACTTCCCGCGCGCCAAAGGCCTTGCGCAACTTACGCACCGCCAGCGGGATGCCTTTCAACAGGCGTGGAGGTTGTTGAGCAGTCATGCCGCACCTCCTTTATTGACTTGATACGCCGGGTGCCAGCGCAGCCATACACGTTCCAGGCCGCGCGCGGCCAGGTCGGCCAGCTTGCCGAGGATGGCGTACATCACGATGGCCAACACCACCACGTCGGTTTGCAGGAATTCGCGAGCGTTCATCGCCAGGTAGCCAATCCCGGAGCTGGCAGAGATCGTTTCCGCCACGATCAGCGTCAGCCACATAAAGCCCAGGGCAAACCGCACGCCCACCAGGATCGAAGGCAGCGCACCCGGCAGGATCACTTGCCAGAACAGGCTGAAACCGGACAAGCCATAGCTGCGCGACATTTCCACCAACGCCGGGTCGACGTTGCGGATGCCGTGGTAGGTGTTGAGGTAGATCGGGAACAGCGTGCCGAGGGCCACCAGGAAAATCTTCGCGGTCTCGTCGATGCCGAACCACAGGATCACCAATGGAATCAGCGCCAGGTGCGGCACGTTACGGATCATCTGCACCGAGCTGTCCAGCAGGCGTTCGCCCCACGTCGACAGGCCGGTGATAAACCCAAGCGCCAGGCCGATGCCGCCACCGATCACAAAGCCCAGGCCGGCCCGCCAGCCACTGATCGCCAGGTGCGTCCAGATTTCGCCGCTGCGCACCAGGTTGACCCCAGCCTCAATCACCGCGCTGGGCGCCGGCAGGATGCGCGTCGACAACCAGCCCGCCGACACTGACAGCTGCCACACCGCCAACAACAATACCGGCAACACCCACGGCGCCACGCGATGGCTCAATTTTTCAAGGTTCATGGCGCTGCCTCAGCTCTGTGATGCAGCTTTGGGAAGGATATCGTTGGCCACCATCTCGCCGAACGGGCTGACGTAACCGGCGCTTTTCGGCAGCTCGGGACGTTCGATATCCAGGTGTGGGAACAGCAGTTCGGCCACGCGATACGACTCTTCCAAGTGTGGATAGCCGGAGAAGATAAAGGTGTCGATGCCCAACGCTGCGTACTCCTTGACCCGGGCGGCCACGGTCGGACCATCGCCCACCAGCGCAGTGCCTGCCCCGCCGCGTACCAGGCCAACGCCCGCCCACAGGTTGGGACTGACTTCCAGGTTGTCGCGGCTGCCGCCATGCAAGGCCGCCATGCGTTGCTGGCCGACGGAATCGAAGCGCGCCAGGGAAGCCTGGGCACGGGCGATGGTGTCGTCGTCCAGGTGGGAGATCAGTTTGTCGGCGGCTTTCCAGGCTTCAGCGTTGGTTTCGCGCACGATCACATGCAGACGAATGCCGAAACGCACGGTGCGCCCCAGCTTCGCCGCCTTGGCCCGCACCTGTTCGATTTTTTCGGCAACGGCAGCCGGTGGCTCGCCCCAGGTCAGCACCATGTCCACTTGCTCAGCGGCCAGGTCCTGGGCCGCTTCCGAGGAACCGCCGAAGTACAGCGGCGGACGCGGTTGCTGGATCGGTGGGTAAAGCAGCTTGGCGCCTTTGACACTGATGTGCTGGCCGTCGTAATCCACGGTCTCGCCTTCCAGCACGCGCCGCCAGATGCGAGTGAATTCCACCGAGGCCTGGTAGCGCTCTTCGTGACTGAGGAACAAACCGTCGCCAGCCAATTCTTCCGGGTCGCCACCGGTCACCAGGTTGAACAACGCCCGGCCACCGGACAGGCGGTCGAGGGTCGCGGCCTGACGCGCCGCCACCGTCGGGGAAATGATCCCAGGGCGCAGCGCCACAAGGAATTTCAAACGCTGGGTCACCGGAATCAGCGAGGCGGCCACCAGCCACGAGTCTTCGCAGGACCGGCCGGTGGGGATCAATACCCCGCCAAAACCGAGACGGTCAGCGGCCTGGGCCACTTGTTGCAAATAACCGTGGTCGACGGCGCGAGCGCCTTCGGCGGTGCCAAGGTAATGGCCGTCGCCGTGAGTAGGCAGGAACCAGAAAATATTGAGGCTCATGGAGTTGTCTCCTGAAGAAGTCGAATTACGGCGCTTTGGCCACGGCGGCAGGTGGCGTCCAGATCACGTCCTTGATGCTCAAGGGTTTGGGGATCAATTTGAGTTGGTAGAAGCTGTCAGCGATTTTCTGCTGGGCCGCCACCACTTCCGGGGTCAGGAACAGCGCGTCGTAGCCTTGCCGCTTCACCGAAGTCAGGGTGATGTCGGCCGGCAAGCCAAGCAGCGGAGCGACTTGTTCGGTGACTTCCTGGGGGTTGGCCTTGGACCATTCGCCCACCGCGCGTACTTCTTCCACCAGCGCCTTGATCACTTCGGGGTGTTTTTCGGCATAGGGTTTGGTGGCCAGGTAGAACTGGTGGTTGTCGGCAATGCCGGTGCCGTCACGCAGGGTGCGCGCTTGCAGTTGTTTCTCGGCGGCGGCCTGATACGGGTCCCAGATAACCCAGGCGTCGACACTGCCACGCTCGAACGCGGCACGGGCATCGGCGGGCGGCAGGAATACGGTTTGTACATCGGTGTATTTCAGGCCGGCGTCTTCCAGGGCACGTACCAGCAGGTAGTGCACGTTCGAGCCTTTATTGAGCACAACTTTCTTGCCCTTGAGTTCGGCCACGGATTTGATCGGCGAATCTTTCGGTACCAGGATCGCTTCGCTGGTCGGCGCGGGCGGCTCGTAGGCAACGTAGAGCAAGTCGGCACCGGCCGCCTGGGCAAACACCGGCGGGGTCTCGCCGGTGACGCCGAAGTCGATAGAGCCCACGTTCAAGCCTTCGAGCAACTGCGGGCCGCCAGGGAACTCAGTCCATTGCACCTGCACGCCTTGGGCGGCCAGGCGTTTTTCCAGGGTGCCCTTGGCCTTGAGCAGCACCAGGGTGCCGTACTTCTGATAACCGATCCGCAGGGTTTCGGCGGCGTGGGCTTGAGCGATGGCGCCGAAGGACACAGCCGCGGCAAACAGCGCGACCAGACCACGACGCAAGATGACAGTGCGCATGGCGCTCTCTCCAAAAATGCGATGAAGGGGTTGGCTGCACCTGCTTGGCCGTTGGCGGCTGAGTAAGGTGAGTACTTCTATATAGCGGTGAGGCTTACTTAAATGCTCCAGCGAGCACTCAACAAACGTTCATTCAACACATGCGGGTCCAGCGGTTTCGGGCGACGGGCCATGGCGCCATAAAGCGTCTCCAGGGCCTCGTGCAAACGGTGTTCGAGCACCGGCACCAACTGCGCCTGGGCACTGCCTTCGCCATAAGCGATCTGGCTGTCTTCGGCGAAAATCCCGTGGAGCAGCTCCTGGGCTTTCAATGCCGACAACACCGGCTTGAGCGCGTAGTCCACCGCCAACATGTGGGCGATGCTGCCGCCGGTCGCCATGGGCAGCACGATCTTGTGGGCCAGGGCGCGTTCCGGCAGCAGGTCGAGCACGGTCTTCAGCGCGCCGGAGAACGAGGCCTTGTACACCGGCGTGGCGATCACCAGGCCGTCTGCATTGGCCACCTGTTGCAGCAGGTCGATGACCTTGGGGCTGTCGAAGCGGGCGTGCAGCAAGTCTTCGGCCGGGAAGTCCCGTATCTGGTAACTCACGACTTCCACGCCTTTGTGTTGCAACCACTGACGGGTTTTATCCAGCAACACCCCGGAGCGCGAACGCTGGCTGGGACTGCCTCCAAGTGTTACGACCAGCATCTAGGAAATTCCTTAAGCAAGTGTCGGCGGTTCGCTGTGTGGCGATGGCGCCAAGATGGAACAGACCATATCAGCAGATTTATATATCTATAAATCTTATTTTTTCATTTGTTTATTCTTTAAATGCATAAAGCATAGATAAATTCACAGGCGAAAAAAAAGGCCGTCGAAACGGCCTGAAAACCCCTGCTATGTGTGACTTGAAATGCGCTCAACCTGTGGGAGGGGGCTTGCTCCCGATAGCAGCGTGTCAGTCGACACATTCAGTCCTGACGCACCGCTATCGGGAGCAAGCCCCCTCCCACATGGGTCCTGTGTCAGCGGTTGGGTTGCGGGGTGAGACGCAGGTATGGCTTCACCGCTCGATACCCCTTCGGAAAGCGCTTCTTGATCTCTTCCTCGTCCTTGAGCGACGGCACGATCACCACTTCATCGCCGTCCTGCCAGTTGGCGGGCGTCGCGACTTTGTAGTTGTCGGTCAGTTGCAACGAGTCGATCACCCGCAGGATTTCGTGGAAATTGCGACCGGTGCTGGCCGGGTAGGTGATGGTCAGGCGGATCTTCTTGTTCGGGTCGATCACGAACAAGGAACGTACGGTGAGGGTGTCACTGGCGTTCGGGTGGATCAGGTCGTAGAGGTCCGAGACCTTGCGGTCGGCATCGGCCAGGATCGGGAAGTTGACGATCGTGTGCTGGGTTTCGTTGATGTCTTCGATCCACTTGTGGTGCGAGTCCACCGGGTCTACCGACAGGGCGATGGCCTTGACGCCGCGCTTGGCGAATTCCTCCTTGAGCTTGGCGGTAAAGCCCAGCTCGGTGGTGCACACCGGGGTGAAGTCTGCCGGGTGGGAAAACAACACCCCCCAGCTGTCGCCCAGCCATTCGTGGAAACGAATCTTGCCGGCGCTGGAATCCTGTTCGAAGTCGGGGGCGATGTCGCCCAGTCTTAGGCTCATGGTGTGGCTCCTGGTGAGTGCTATGGAGCCCACTGTGCATGCATTGTGGATAATTTAAAAAGAATAAATATCGATTTATCTAGATGATAATGGAATATTAAAAATCTGTTCATTGGACGCCGGAACGGGCAAGGAGCAACATCCATTTCAAGGTTTGAGAAGGCCTTGAGACGCTGTACGAAGAGGGGTTCAGGAAGGGCTTGCGGGGGTTGAGCCCGACTTGAAAAGCAAGACACCTTGCCCGGCATTGCGCCGGGCAAGGTTTACAGTCTTACAACAGCGTTACGCTACTAGAACAGTGGCAGCGAGTAGCTGACGATCAGGCGGTTTTCGTCCTGGGAACGGGTGTTCGCCAGGTCGGTACGCCACATAGCGTTTTTCCAGGCAACGCCGAGGTTTTTCAGCGGGCCTTCTGGAATCACGTAGGCAACGGTGATGTCACGTTCCCACTCGGATTGACCGGTGATTTCAGTACGAGCAGCGTTGGTGCCAACAGTGTCGATGTCGCTACCCTTGAGGTAAACAACACCAGCAGTCAGGCCAGGTACGCCGACTTTAGCGAAGTCATAAGCGTAGCGAGCTTGCCAGGTGCGTTCGCCGGCACGGGCAAACTTCTGGATCTGCATGTCAGTGGTCAGGTAAGCCGACGAACCGTCGCCTTGGTTCAACCAAGGGAAGTCGCTGCTACCGTTGCTGACCTGGTAACCGCCACCGAAGGTGTGACCGGCAACGGTGTACAGGAACAGGCCGCTGTACAGGTTGTTGTCAACCTTACCCTTGCCGCCGCTGAAGCCGTTGTAGTTACCGCTGCTGTAGTAAGCAGGGGTATTGCCGTTTTTACCATCGTCAGAGCTGTTGAAATAACGCAGGTCAGATTTCAAAACGCCCGGGCCGATTGCCCAGTTGTGGGTCAGACCCAGGAAGTGCTGCTTGTAGAAGTCTTCCAGGTTGCCGTAGTAGTACTGGGCGGTCAGGTCTTTGGTGAGTTTGTAGTCACCACCGGCGTAGTAGAACTTGTTGGTGAACTTGCCTGCGTTGTAGTTGGAGCTGCCGTTGGCACCGCCAATCGACAGGTTTTCGTTGTTGCTGGAGTTACGACCCTTGGCCTTTTCGACCTGACCAGCAACCAAGGTCAAATCCTTGATATCGTTGGTAGTGATCTGGCCACCTTGGAAGGTTTGCGGCAGCAGACGACCATCGTTGGTCACGATAACTGGCAGCTTAGGCTGCAGGGTGCCCAGCTTCAGTTCGGTTTGGGAGATCTTGACCTTGCCGGTCACGCCCAGGCTGGCGAAATCATTGACAGCGGTGTTGCCGTCGCTTGGGAACACGGTGCCGCCGGAAGCAGTACCGGTGTAGTTACCGTGTTCTGCACGGCTCGAATCCAGACGCACGCCGTACAGGCCGATCGCATCAACGCCGAACTGGACAGTGCCCTGGGTGTAACCCGAGATGAAACGCAGGTCGAAGCCTTGGCCCCATTCAGCGTTCTTGCTGCGGGTGTTCGAGGTCGCCGATGGCTGGCCATCACGGTTATCAGTGTTGATGTAGAAGTTACGCGCACTCAGTGTGGCGTGGCTGTCTTCGATGAAACCGGCAGCGCCTGCTTGCTGAGCGATTACGCCCAAAGCTACAGACAGTGCCAAGGTGGACTTCTTCATGTACCGCTCCTCTCATTTCTAATTTTTGTATTTCTTTGGTCTCGGGTCTGACGCCCTCGATCCACAGATGCGCGATTAGCACCGGATAGTGACTGACAAGTCAATCGTAACCTTGTGTGTCTACTACCTTCGTCTAATCACAGTTGATTTGGTCCCTGCAGGGTAATGAGTTTTTCATACACCCAAAAAGAATTGTTTCATTCTTTTTCATACGATTTGGGAATAAGCCCTAGCATGGGGTGAGCGAGTCAGCCTAGACCAACTACTCCACGAGCTAATTCCTAAAGGGTATTTGTTAGCCTTTTTTTAGATCGCTCAGTATGGCCGCGGGGTTGCATACGTCACCCACGATCAAAAAAGCGACGCCATCATGGCCAAACGCGCATCCTCCCGTCAATTTGTTACAGTTTTTGTATCGCTAATATTTTTTCCGGGATTAAAGCCGTCGTATGGAGCGTTCTGACCACGGCAGCCTAGTGCAATCTACCCACTGCCGCCTTGATCGTATCGGCTCAAATCAAGAATTCTGAAACTTTAGTAGGGGTTCACGGCAGTCAAATTGACGCACCCCAAGACCGGCTCGACAAAAACCATTACCCCCTCCTTGTCTCATTACGGCCTGCCTGTTGCACTGGCGCCTTTGGGGGCTGGGCACCAGACAAATCAACGGCGTGAACCTGAAATCCGCCGACCAGGTGGCCCAGAAAGACGGCCGGATGATGGATTTTAACCGACACAGAAAATCGCCAAACTGACAGGTTTAAACACCGTCGGCATCCCCGAACCGTTGGCCGGCCTTACATTCCAGAATGCACAGGCGCGACAAGCCGACGCCCCGCTTAAAGGGGACACGGCAAGGGTTTTGAAGGTATGGGGAAGGGATCAAAGCAGTGTGACCGACGTATTTATCAGCCCCTGGGCAGATCAACTGTGGGAGGGGGCTTGCTCCCGATTTCGGTAGTTCAGATCGACACTCATTGACTGATCCACCGCATCGGGAGCAAGCCCGCCCCACATTGCAATTTCATTCATCTATCGAGTCGGGCCTACAGGGCCTTTTCGAAAATCTTCGAGTTACGCTGATAGTTGTACAGTGACGCCCGTGCCGACGGCAGGCGGTCCACACTGCTCGGTACGAAACCGCGCTCACGGAACCAATGGGCCGTGCGCGTGGTGAGGACGAACAACGTCTTCAAGCCCTGCGCCCGGGCACGCGTCTCGATGCGCTCCAGCAGCTCATCACCACGGCCGCCATGGCGGTACTCCGGGTTGACCGCCAGGCACGCCAGCTCCCCCGCGTCCGACTCCGCAATCTGATACAGCGCCGCACAGGCGATGATCATGCCTTCGCGCTCCACCACGCTGAATTGCTCGATCTCACGCTCCAGCACCTCCCGCGAGCGGCGCACCAGGATGCCCTGCTCTTCCAGCGGGCTGATCAAGTCAAGCAAGCCGCCGACGTCTTCAATCGCCGCCTCGCGCACCAGTTCGAATTGCTCCTGGGCCACCAGCGTACCGCCGCCGTCCCGGGTAAACAGTTCGGTGAGCAACGCGCCGTCTTCGGCGTAGCTGACGATATGGCTGCGCCCTACCCCGCCACGGCAGGCCTGGGCCGCTGCATCGAGCAATTCGGCCTGGTAGTTGCTGCTGCCCAGGCGTTGCAGGTGCGCCGGCACTTGTTGCGGGCGCAGTTCACGGACCAGGCGACCGTTTTCATCGATCAGGCCCAGGTCGGCACCAAACAGCAGCAGCTTGTCGGCGCCCAGGTCGATGGCGGCGCGGGTGGCGACGTCTTCGCAGGCCAGGTTGAAGATCTCGCCGGTGGGCGAATACCCCAGGGGCGACAACAGCACGATGGAGCGCTCGTCCAGCAGGCGATTGATGCCCTTGCGGTCGACCCGGCGCACTTCGCCGGTGTGGTGGTAGTCCACGCCTTCGAGCACGCCGATCGGCCGCGCGGTGACCAGGTTGCCGCTGGCCACCCGCAGGCGCGAACCCTGCATCGGCGACGAGGCCATGTCCATGGACAGCCGCGCCTCGATAGCGATACGCAGGTGGCCGACCGCATCGATCACGCATTCCAGTGTTGCGGCATCGGTGATGCGCAAACCATCGTGGTAAGCCGGGGTCAGGCCGCGTGCTTCAAGGCGTGCTTCGATCTGCGGGCGCGAACCGTGTACCAGCACCAGGCGCACGCCCAGGCTGTGAAGCAGCACCAGGTCGTGGACGATATTGCCGAAATTCGGGTGTTCCACACCGTCGCCGGGCAGCATGACCACAAAGGTGCAGTCGCGGTGGGCGTTGATGTAGGGCGAAGCGTGACGAAGCCAATTGACGTATTCGGGCATGGAACCTGGGCCTGTAATAAAAAGCAGCCGAAAAAGGATGAGTCGTGAAAACGCACAGCGGGCTGATGGTTATCGTCGGAACAGGCTTGGCGACACGCTCGCTCTCCTTATGTACGAATGGACGGGGGTTAATTTATGCAGGTTTGAGGCAGTAATGCTCGATCAGCTCACGCAATAGACGCACTGTAGGCGTCAAGCGTGACATTTCGAGGTACTCGCCCGGCTGGTGGGCACAAGCGATATCGCCTGGGCCCAATACCAGGGTTTCACAACCAAGGCGCTGAAGATAAGGCGCTTCGGTGCCAAACGCTACTGCTTCGGCACGATGACCGGTCAATCGTTCCGCTACCCGCACCAGCTCGGCGTCTTCGGCCTGTTCGAACGGCGGCACTTCGGGGAACAACGGCGCGTAGTCGATCTTGACTTGATGGCGTTCGGCGAGCGGTTCGAGTCTCTGCCGGATGGCGGCGCGCAACGCCTGGGGGTCCATGCCCGGCAGGGGCCGCAGGTCGAATTCCAGGGAACACTGGCCACAGATGCGGTTGGGATTGTCGCCGCCATGGATGCAGCCGAAATTCAGGGTCGGCTGCGGCACACTGAATTGCGGGTTGCGGTACTCGCGCTGCCAGGCCAGGCGCAGGCCGCGCAATTCGCCGATGGCATCGTGCATGGCCTCAAGGGCGCTGTGGCCCAGGCTCGGGTCTGACGAATGGCCGCTTTGGCCGAGAATATCGATGCGCTCCATCATCACGCCTTTGTGCAGGCGGATCGGCTTGAGGCCGGTCGGCTCGCCAATCACCGCCGCACGCCCCAGCGGGCGCCCGGCGGCCGCCAAGGCACGGGCGCCAGACATGGAGCTCTCTTCATCGCAGGTGGCGAGGATCAGCAGCGGCTGCTTGAACGGCTGCTCCAGCAGCGGCAACACCGCTTCGATGGCCAGCGCGAAGAAACCCTTCATGTCACAACTGCCCAATCCGACCCAGCGGCCATCGACTTCCGTCAGCTTGAGGGGGTCGGTCTTCCACAGCGCCGGGTCATAAGGAACGGTGTCACTATGACCTGCCAGCACCAAGCCACCCGGGCCGCTGCCGAAACTGGCCAACAGGTTGAACTTGCCGGGGCTGACGGGCTGGATGTCGATGGCGAATCCCAGGTCGCCCAGCCAACTGGCAAGCAGGTCAATCACCGGGCGATTGCTCTGGTCGAGAGACGCCTGGGTACAACTGACCGACGGCGCGGCAATCAAGGCGGCGAATTGCTCTTTCATGGACGGCAACGGCATGCGCGGTCTCCCTACTTCCCGGATGAGCCTCACTATAGAGGCATCTGCACGACACAATAAACCGTTGCGGCGCGCTGCCGGGCTCAGTCCTGTACACTGCACGACCTTGGCAGCCACTCTTTTCCCCGGCTGCGCTCCCGATCCTGGATTTTCCGGCCATGCAGAAAGAAACCGAAATCAAGCTCCGCGTCAGCCGCGAAACACTCGCCGCGCTGCGTGAGCACCCGCTACTGAAAAAACGCAACAAAAGTGGCTGGGAACGCCGTGAGTTGATGAACCAGTATTTCGACACCCCCGAGCGCGACCTGGCCCAGGCCAAGGTTGCCCTGCGCCTGCGCAAGGACGGTGACGACATTATCCAGACCCTCAAGACCCGTGGCCAAAGCGTCGCTGGCTTGTCGGAACGTAACGAATACAACTGGGAATTGCCCAAAGCCAAGCTCGACGTCAAGAAACTCGACGGCGAATGCTGGCCCGAGCAACTGGCCGAGCTGGACAAGAAAACCCTCAAGCCAATCTTCACCACCGACTTCGTGCGCGAACGCGCCGAAATCGCTTGGGGCCGCGGCAAAGCCAAGGTGGTGATCGAAGCCGCCCTGGACCTGGGCCATGTGGTGGCTGGCAAGCAGAAAGAAGAAATCTGCGAGCTGGAACTGGAACTGCGTGAAGGCGAACCGTCCGCCCTGCTGGAGCTGGCCGCTGAACTGGCTGAGACCCTGGCCCTGATGCCGTGTGACATCAGCAAGGCTGAGCGCGGCTACCGCCTGTACGACGCCAGCAGCTACTCACTGAGCCTACCGGCGCCCCAATTGCAGGCTGAAATGCCGCTGGACGACGCCTTCGCCGCGATCATGTGGCACCTGCTGGGCAGCAGCCAGCGCCTGGCCGAGCAATACCGCTTCAATGGCCACTGGCGCCTGTTGCAAGACTGGGTCGAGAACCTCGGCGAACTGCGTGCCCTGCTTGGCAGCCTCGGCCAGGCCGCCCCGCGCCAATCCACCAGCGAACTGCGCAGCGCCCTCGACGCCCTGCTGGAAGACTGGCGCCCGCTGGTCCAGGCCGGTGATGACGACGAAGACATTCGCAAAGCCGCGCCGGAACAGTTCGCTGAAGAATTGACTGACGTACGCTGGGGCCTGTTCTCGCTGAACACCTCCCGCTGGTTGCTGAACCGCACCTGGACCACCGACCGCAACGTACGCGGCAACCGTCAGGGTGCTGCGCAAATCACCAACTGGCTGCCGCGCCTGCTGGCCGAAGATGCCGTCGCCCTGCAACTGCCGCGCTACCAGCAGCAACCGGAAGACCTCGCCGAGCAACTGCCGCGCATCGAACGCATCCAGGCCTGGCTGCACCATGCACGCCAGGTGGTGGACATCCCGGAGCTGGACCGTTTGTACGGCGAGCTGAACAAACTGGCACAACTGGCCAACCAGCCGATCACCGATGAATCGCTGGATGCGCGCATGCATCAGGCCATCGCGGTGTATCAGAACCGTGCCTGGAAAACCCTGCTGCGTCTGTAAATCGCCATCGGGGGCAAGCCCCCGATAAGGCCGGTACAGTCAACGCAATACTGGCAGGCTGGTGGTCGACTTGATCTCGGACAGTGCCACAATCGAGTTGACCTCCTGAATCCCCGGCACCATCGACAACTTCTCAAAGAAAAACCGCTCGTACGCCTCGATATCCGAGGTGACGATACGCAGCAGAAAATCCACCGCCCCCATCAGCACATAACACTCCAGCACTTCCGGAAAGCCGCGGATCGCCTCGGTAAACTCAGTGAAGTTGGATCGCCCGTGGGCGTTGAGTTTGACCTCGGCAAAAATCTGCGTATTGAGGCCGATTTTCTTGCGATCCAACAGGGTGACCTGGCCGCGGATCACCCCTTCCTCCTTGAGCCGCTGGATGCGCCGCCAGCAAGGTGACTGGGACAGCCCGACCTGTTCGGCGATCTGCGCGCTGGAGAGCGAAGCATCCTCCTGCAGCAAGGCCAGGATGCGGCGATCATAGACGTCCAACTCGCTACGCATAAAACAACCTGCTTAGTGGCTTACATTGAATAGAATTATTCGAGTACGCGTGAATATTGCCCATTTTAGATAAGAAATCTCCGTTGGCGAATGTAAAAATTTCTCCAGTCGAAACTGGAGAGCCAACATGCACGCCGTTGAAACCACCCATTCCGTTTGCCGCGTCGATGCCTGGGCCGTCGATAGTGCTCACTGCCAGGCGCATTATCAGATCGTCGCCGAGGCTGAGCCGGATGTGCTGTGCCGGGTACTCAACTATTTCGCGTTGCAGTTCCTGACTCCGCGCCAGGTCAATGTGAACCGGCAGGAAGACCTGCTGACCCTCGATATCGTGATGGATGGCCTGAGCTGGCACCGTGCCCAGGTGATTGGTGAAAAGATTCGAAACCTGATCAGCGTGTGCACGCTCGAGGTTTGGCCTGCCGATGCCGTGCGGCCCCAGGCGCTGGCGGCGGGAGCCCAGTAAAAGCCTGCAATACACATCGGGAGGAGGAAAACTGGCGGCTGACTAGCCTGGGATCACGCCTCCCAGGAAACGCCTCATGCCCGTTGATCATCGATTGGAATTGCACCCGTTGTTGCCGGCCCTGCTCGAAGAAGGGCTGATCACGCCCGACATGGCACAGCGCCTGGCGACGCTGCCGGCCAGCGACACCCAGCACCCACTGGAACACATCGCGGCCCTGGGCCCTTGCCTGGAAACCCTGACCCAATGGCTTGCCCGACACACCGGGCAAGCCTACCTGCGTATCGACCCCCTGAAAATCGACGTGGCAACCGTGGTGCCGCTGATGTCCCACGCCTTTGCCCAACGCCACGCCATCCTGGCGGTGGCCGTGGACGCGCAGAGCGTCACCATCGCCAGCGCCCAACCCCATGTCACCGCCTGGGAAGCCGGGCTGGCGCAGGTGCTCAAGCGCTCGATCAAGCGGGTGGTCGCCAATCCCCAGGATATCCAGCGTTGTATCGCGCAGTTCTACCGGCTGGCCAAGTCGGTCAGCGGCGCGGATCTCAAGATGGCAGCGCCGGGCCATTTCGACCTGCTCAACCTCGGCAGCGGCGACCAGGAGCCGGACGCCAACGACGCGCACATCGTCAACATTGTCGACTGGCTGCTGCAGTACGCGTTCGGCCAACGCGCCAGTGATATCCATGTCGAACCGTGCCGGGACCAGGGCCGGGTGCGCTTTCGCATCGATGGGTTGCTGCATGATGTCTATCAATTTCCGTCCCAGGTAACGGTGGCCGTGGTCAGCCGCCTGAAAAGCCTCGGACGGATGAACGTGGCGGAGAAACGCAAACCCCAGGACGGCCGGGTCAAGACCAAAAGCCCGGCGGGCGCCGAAGTGGAGTTGCGCCTGTCGACCTTGCCCACGGCGTTCGGCGAGAAACTGGTGATGCGGATTTTCGACCCCCAGGTGCTACTCAAGGACTTCGATCAGTTGGGCTTACCCACCGAAGACCAGCGGCGCTGGCACACCATGGTTCGCCAGACCAGTGGCATCATCCTGGTCACCGGCCCTACCGGCTCGGGCAAGACCAGCACCCTTTACACCACGCTCAAGCAACTGGCGACCCGCGAGGTCAACCTGTGCACGGTGGAAGACCCCATCGAGATGGTCGAGCCGGCGTTCAACCAGATGCAGGTGCAGTCCAATATCGACCTGACCTTCGCCAGCGGTATCCGTGCCCTGCTGCGCCAGGACCCGGACATCATCATGATCGGCGAGATTCGCGACAGGGAAACCGCCGAAATGGCGATTCAGGCTGCATTGACGGGGCACCTGGTACTGTCGACGCTGCACACCAACGATGCACCCAGCGCTATCAGCCGTTTACAGGAACTAGGAATTGCTCATTATTTGATCAAAGCTACGCTGATTGGAGTGATGGCGCAGCGCCTGGTGCGGCTGTTGTGCCCGCACTGCAAGCGTGTCGCGGATGAGCGCCACGAAGCTGTGGGCTGCGCGCAGTGCCGAGACAGCGGTTACCGAGGCAGGGCCGGCGTGTACGAAATCATGGTCATGGACGAAACGCTCAAAGCGTTGATCACCCCCGGCGCCGATGTGCAGGCCTTGCGCCGGGCCGCGCTCAAACAAGGCATGTGCAGCCTGCGTATCGCCGGCCTGCGCAAGGTCAACGCCGGGCTGACCACACTGGCTGAAGTATTACGAGTAACGCCCGGGGATTCAGATACAAATCCTTTGCTTGTCGAACCGTGAAATCGTTCTTATCCGTGACAACACCGCTACAATCGGCCGAACGTCGTTTCACTGACACCAATAGATAGGGAATCGCTATGCAGATCGGAACCGTACTGCTTCTTTTCGTGGGTTTGGCCGTCGCCATTCTCTTCATGGGCTTCAAGGTCGTGCCCCAAGGCTACCAGTGGACGGTGGAGCGTTTCGGGCGCTACACCAACACGCTCAAGCCGGGCCTCAACATCATCATCCCGGTCATGGACCGTATCGGTCGCAAGATCAACGTGATGGAAAGCGTGCTGGATATCCCTCCCCAGGAAGTGATCACCGCCGACAACGCCACCGTGCAGATCGACGCCGTGTGCTTCTTCCAGGTGGTCAACACCGCCCAGGCGGCCTACGAGGTGAACAACCTCGAGCATGCCATCCGCAACCTGCTGCAAACCAATATCCGTACCGTCCTCGGCTCCATGGAGCTGGACGCCATGCTCAGCCAACGTGACGGCATCAACGAAAAACTGCTGCGCACGGTCGACGAAGCCACCGCGCCGTGGGGCATCAAGATCACCCGGATCGAGATCAAGGACATCAGCCCACCTGCGGACCTGATGGCCGCCATGTCCGGCCAGATGAAAGCCGAGCGGATCAAGCGTGCACAGATTCTGGAGGCCGAGGGCCTGCGGGCGTCGGCGATCCTGACCGCCGAAGGCAAGAAGCAGGCACAGATCCTTGAAGCCGAAGGTGGCCGCCAGGCTGCGTTCCTGGAATCCGAAGCCCGTGAGCGTCAGGCTGAAGCAGAGGCTCGTGCGACCCAGGTCGTTTCCGAAGCGATCGCCACCGGTAACGTGCAGGCCATCAACTACTTCGTCGCGCAAAAATACATCGATGCCCTGGGCAAGCTGGCTTCGGCCAATAACAGCAAAGTGATCCTGATGCCGCTGGAAGCCAGCCAGGTGATCGGTGCAGTCGGTGGAATCGGCGAGATCGTCAAGGCCACGTTCGATAACAAGAAAGGCTGAGGCGATCGACATGTGGGATTTCCTGCAGCATCTATCGTTCTGGGATTGGCTGGCGCTGGGCACTGTGTTGTTGATTCTTGAGGTGTTCGGCGCCGGGGGTTATCTGCTGTGGATGGGGATCGCCGCCGCCGCCGTGGGCGTGATCAAGTTCCTGGTACCGCCGCTCGGGTTGGAATGGCAACTGCTGCTGTTCGCCCTCCTGTCGATCCTGACGGCGGTGTATTGGTGGAAACGCCAACGCAGCAGCGCCAAGGCCAGCGACCAGCCGGGGCTGAACATGCGCGGCTCCGAGCTGATCGGCCGCACCTTCATAGTGCATCAGGCAATTGTCGATGGGCGCGGCAAGATAAAAGTCGGTGATGGCGTATGGATCGTGACCGGCCCGGATATGCCTGTAGGCGCTCAAGTACGGGTCGTTGGCCAGGATGGCGCGATTCTGAAAGTTGAAACTGTTTAGTCAGTGATGGAACTCGGCTGGGCTAACCACAATCATAATGTACAGATAACCCACCCGGAGTCACCCATCATGCGTCTCAAATATGCTGTCGCAACCCTCGCTGTGCTTTCCCTCCCCGTCGGCTCAGCCATGGCCGACAGTTTCTGGCGCAATGTCATTTCCTCGGGCGCGACTACCGGCTCGACTTACCTGACATTCAAGGACCATAAGTTGGTGGTTGCCGCCCAGGACGACGCCGGCAGCTTCGTTGCCAGCGACGGCGGCATCCGTGGCCCGTACCTGGAGGCTGCGATGCAGAAGGTCCGTGCCGATAACCCTGGCCTGAAAGCCACGGACATGGAACTGGCCAATGCCATCCTGGCGAAAAACGCCATCGCTTCCGAGTAATACTGCCCCATGAAAAATGCCGCTTTTGAAGCGGCATTTTTTTGCGCCGATATCCTACAGCCAGAGCTGGTAATTCATTAGCCAATGGCGCCGGCTTCGCCCATGAATGCCAGAGAAGTCCTGTTCACGCTAGATCCCCCTCCGCAACAAGCTATCGATCCCCTTTTACATCAAAGTGAATCGACGACCATGCAAAAGCTGTCCTTCGCCCTGTTACTCGCCGCGACCGCCAGCCCTACCACCCAGGCGGAAGGCTGGTATGGTTCGGCAAAACTCAACAG
This sequence comes from Pseudomonas sp. MPR-R2A5, assembly GCF_058793055.1. Classification (NCBI taxonomy): domain Bacteria; kingdom Pseudomonadati; phylum Pseudomonadota; class Gammaproteobacteria; order Pseudomonadales; family Pseudomonadaceae; genus Pseudomonas; species Pseudomonas sp. MPR-R2A5. Next base: position 83,011 of record NZ_JBXAFK010000025.1, on the reverse strand, counting down.
CGCCCGCCAGGACCTTGCCAATGCTCTGCTGACCAGCCCCCGTGTCACCGCGCGGGTAGACGGCCCCAACAACGCCAAAACGTTCACCGGATCCTTCGCGGCCGGTTACGCGCTCAGGGAAGGCTGGCGCCTGGAGGGCGAATACACCCTGCCTGGCAACTCAACGTTCAAGTCCTATTGGGCGCCTTTCAACGCCAACGTCAACAGCCTGCACACACGAAGCCAGCGTTTAATGCTCAATGGCTACAAAGACATTCCGATCACCCCCTGGCTGTCGTTTTACAGCATGGCCGGCGTGGGCGTGGCTCGGATTGACGCCAACGGTACCCAGGCCAACGACACCCGGCGCTTCGCCAGTCACCGCCAGTACAATCTCGCCTATAGCGTTGGCCTGGGACTGGACGCCAAGGTCAGTGACGAAACAACCCTGGGGGTGGGCTATCGCTATGTGGGCATGGGCAATGTTGAAACCGGCTACAACACCTTTGCCAACCGCATAAACGCACGGGATGAACAGCTCAAGGGCAAGCTCAAGGAGCAGAATCTGTTTCTTGAAACTCGAATGGCCTTCTGACCCTTATTGTCGAGATGCGGCCCACCGGGCGGATCTTTTTGCAACGGCTGACGATTCATTCACAGGCGACAGGCTATATTCAGTCGAGCCGTGCAACCATGCCGGTACTGATCCATTTTTTCTCATCGTCTATCTGAAACGGATGCCTTCGTCGTCATGAGCCAACAGCCCTTTCTGCCGTTTTCCAAACCCACCATCGATGAAGCCACCATCTCGGCGGTCGGCGATGTACTGCGCTCGGGCTGGATCACCAGCGGGCCGAAAGTGCAGGCATTCGAGGCACAGCTGTCGGAATACTTTGGCGGCCGCCCCGCGCGCACCTTCAACTCAGGCACCTGCACCATGGAGATCGCCTTGCGCATCGCCGGTATCGGGCCTGGCGATGAAGTCATCACCACACCGATCTCCTGGGTCGCCACGGCCAACGTGATTCTCGAAGTGGGCGCCACACCAGTGTTTGCCGACATTGACCCGGTGACCCGCAATATCGACCTGGCCCAGGTGGAAGCGGCCATCACCCCGCGTACCAAAGCGATCATCCCTGTGTACCTGGCGGGCTTGCCCGTGGACATGCCGCTGCTTTACGCGCTGGCCAACAAATACAACCTGCGCATCGTCGAAGACGCTGCCCAGGCCCTGGGTTCCAGCTGGGATGGCGAGCGCATTGGGGCCACGGGTGACTTTGTGTCCTTCAGCTTCCAGGCCAACAAGAACATCACCTCCTCCGAGGGGGGTTGCCTGGTGTTGAACAACGCCGAGGAAGCCCGCCTGGCGGAAAAGTATCGCTTGCAGGGGGTGACCCGAACCGGCTTCGACGGCCTGGACGTGGACGTGTTGGGCGGCAAGTTCAACATGACTGATATCGCTGCTGCCATCGGCCTGGGGCAATTTGCCCATATCGAGAAGATCACCGCCCATCGCCGGCACCTGGCACAGCACTACTTCAAGTGCTTCGGCAGTGACTTTGAAGAGAAGTACGGCGCGCAACTGCCGCCGCCGGACTTTGAAAACAGCAACTGGCACCTGTTCCAACTGGTGCTGCCGGAACGTCAGGACGGCCTGCCCGCCCGCGCCACCTTCATGGAGCAGATGCAAGCCCTTGGCGTCGGCATTGGCTATCACTACCCGCCGATCCACCTGTTGAGCCTGTATCGGGCACAGGGCTTCAAGGAAGGCATGTTCCCGGTGGCGGAGCGTGTTGGACGTTTGATCGTGTCGTTGCCGATGTTCACGGCGATGACAGAGGCGGATGTGGAGCGGTCGGTGGCGGCAGTGAAGGCCGTGTTGAAACGCTGAATGCCTGTTGCAGGAGCCGGGTGACCGGCTCCTGCAGCGGAATCACTCGCCGATGGCGGCCTTGTAGGCAGCAGCATCGAACAGTTTGGCCAGGTCGGCGTCAACGCTGCTTGGCTTGAGCTTGAAGATCCAGGCACCGTAAGGGTCGGAGTTCAGCAACTCAGGGCTGCCGCCCAGCTCTTCGTTAACCGCAATCACTTCGCCGGCAACTGGCGAGTAGATATCAGACGCCGCTTTAACCGACTCCACGACACCCGCCGTTTCACCCGCCGCAAACACTTTGCCAACCTCGGCCAACTCAACAAACACCACATCACCCAACGCTTCCTGGGCATGGTCGGAGATCCCGACGGTCACAGTACCGTCAGCTTCCAGACGCGCCCATTCGTGACTTTCGGCAAAACGCAGGTCGGCAGGGATATTGCTCATAGTCTGTGTCCTCAAGAAGAAATGTCAGCAGTCTTTGGCCTGCCGGAAAAGTTAGATCAAGGTTTTGCCATGGCGCACGAAGGTCGGTTTGACCACTCGAACCGGGTACCACTTGCCGCGGATTTCCACTTCGGCCCGATCGGCAGTCGCCATCGGTACGCGCGCCAGGGCAATGGATTTGCTTAGCGTAGGAGAGAAACTACCACTGGTGATCTCTCCTTCGCCAACATTGGCGATACGAACCACTTGGTGAGCGCGTAAAACCCCACGCTCTTCCAGCACCAAGCCGACCAATTTGGTCTGCACACCGGCCCCCAGTTCGGCTTCCAGCGCGGCGCGGCCGATGAAACGGCGCTCGGCCGGCTCCCACGCAATGCTCCAGGCCATGTTGGCCGCCAGGGGCGAAACGTCCTGGTGGATATCCTGCCCATACAGGTTCATGCCCGCTTCCAGGCGCAAGGTATCGCGGGCGCCCAGGCCGATAGGAGAAATACCGGCGCCCACCAGGTCGTTGAAAAAACCCGGCGCCTGGTCGGCAGGCAGGACAATCTCCAGGCCGTCTTCGCCGGTGTAGCCGGTACGGGCGATAAACCAATCACCGTCGGCCTGGCCTTCGAAGGGCTTGAGCTGATGAATCAGGGTGCCGCGGGACTGGGTAACCAGCTCGGCAATCTTCTGCCGGGCATGGGGGCCTTGAATCGCGAGCATGGCCAATTCGGGCCGCTCGAGCAATTGCGCCTGGTAGGTGCCCAACTGAGCCTGCATCCAGGCCATATCCTGATCGCGGGTAGCGGCATTGACCACCAGCCGATAACCGGTTTCGGTGCGGTAGACGATCATGTCGTCCACCACCCCACCCTGCTCGTTGAGCATGGCGCTGTACAACGCACGGCCGCAGCCCTGCAGACGATCGACATCATTGGCCAGCAGGTGCTGGAGCCATTCCTTGGCCTCGGGGCCTGTGACATCGATCACGGTCATATGAGATACATCGAACACCCCGCAGTCGCGCCGCACCTGATGGTGCTCTTCAACTTGCGAGCCGTAGTGCAGAGGCATATCCCAACCGCCAAAATCGACCATTTTCGCGCCTAGGGCGAGATGCAGGTCATACAGAGGCGTACGCTGTCCCATGGGTTTCTCCTTCCGGGCTTGGCGAAGGTGCGTAAGGTTGCCGTTCGCGCTGCAAACCTTGAATTACAAGGCCTGCAGCCACGTACAGCGACCCGACCCGAAAGACGGACCGCACCGAATGCCGCGCATTGTAGCCGCAAGCTGTAGGACTGGCACCTAGCCGATTTGTCGGGCGGAGCGACGGATCAGCCCGATCACCGGCAGCAAGCCCACCAACACCAGGGTCAGCGCCGGCAAGGAAGCCCGCGCCCACTCCCCTTCGCTGGTCATTTCAAAAATCCGCACCGCCAGGGTGTCCCAGCCAAACGGGCGCATCAGCAGGGTGGCGGGCATTTCCTTGAGCACGTCGACGAACACCAGCAACGCAGCGCTCAGGGTCCCGGGCAGCAGCAACGGCAGATACACCTTGCAAAACAGTCGTGGGCCGCTCACCCCAAGACTGCGCGCCGCCTCCGGCAACGATGGACGGATTCGTGCCAGGCTGTTTTCCAGCGGCCCGTAGGCCACCGCGAGGAAGCGCACCAAGTACGCCAGCAGCAGTGCCGACAGGCTGCCGAGCAGCAACGGCTTGCCCGCACCGCCGAGCCAGCCCGACAGCGGCACCACCAACTCACGGTCCAGGTAGCTGAATGCCAACATCATCGACACCGCCAGCACCGAGCCCGGCAAGGCATAACCGACATTCGCCAGGCTGATGCCGGAGCGAATTGCCCTGGTCGGCGCCAGGCGATTGGCGAACGCCAGAATCAACGCCACGCTGACCGTGATCAGCGCGGCGGTACCGCCCAGGTACAACGTGTGGACGATCAGGCCGGTATAGCGTTCATCCAGGTCGAACCGACCGCGCTGCCAGAACCAGGCAACCAGTTGCAGCACCGGAATGACAAACGCACAGGCGAACACCAATCCACACCAGGCACTGGCCGCCGCCGCCTTGAACCCGCGCAGGTGGTACAGCGCCTTGCCGCGCGGTCGTTCATTGCTCGGTCGGCTGGCGCCCCGGGCTCGCCGTTCGCCGTACAGCACCAGCATCACCACCAACAGCAACAGGCTGGCCAGTTGGGCCGCGCTGGAGAGGCTGAAAAAGCCGTACCAGGTCTTGTAGATGGCGGTGGTGAAGGTATCGAAGTTGAACACCGAGACCGCACCGAAATCCGCCAGGGTTTCCATCAATGCCAGCACCACGCCGGCGCCAATCGCCGGGCGCGCCATGGGCAAGGCCACGCGCCAGAACGCCTGCCATGGCGATTGCCCAAGCATGCGCGCGGCTTCCATCAGGCCCTTGCCCTGAGCCAGGAAGGCGGTGCGCGCCAGCAGGTAGACGTAGGGATAGAACACCAGGACCAAAACAATGACCACGCCGCCCGTGGAGCGCACGCGCGGCCAGCGTAGCCCCGTGCCGAACCATTCGCGCAGCAGGGTCTGCACCGGGCCGGAGAAGTCCAGCAAGCCGACAAATACGAACGCCAGCACATACGCAGGAATCGCGAAGGGCAACATCAGCGCCCAGTCCAGCCAGCGCCGCCCGGGAAACTCGCAGAGGCTGGTCAGCCAGGCCAGGCTTACGCCCAACAGGGTCACGCCAATACCGACGCCCAGCACCAGGATCAGGGTATTGCCCAGCAAGCGCGGCATCTGGGTTTCCCAGAGGTGGGACCAGATCTGCCCATCGATGCTTTGCCAGGACAGCAACAGCACGCTCAGCGGCGGCAGCACCAGCGCGGCGACGATAAAGACCGGCGCGTACCAGCGACGTTGGGCGGGGTGGACCAAGAGCAAATTCCCAGGGAAGAGTATCTAAAGGCAGACACAAAAGGGGCGGCGTTTACACCTTCAGTTCCAGCCAGCGCGATCCATCAGGCGAATGGCCTCGGCCTGGCGCTTGCCCGCGACTTCCACCGGCAAGGTATCGGCCACGAACTTGCCCCAGGTCGCGACTTCGGCAGACGGTGGCACCGCCGGGTTGGCCGGGAATTCCTGGTTCACGTCGGCGAAGATCTTCTGCGCCTCAGGTGTGGTCATCCATTCCACCAAGGCCTTGGCGGCTTCCGGGTGCGGCGCATGCTTGGTCAGGCCGATACCGGACAGGTTCACATGCACGCCACGGTCGCCCTGGTTGGGCCAGAACAACTTCACCGCCAGGTCCGGCTTCTGCTTATGCAGGCGGCCGAAGTAGTACGTGTTGACGATACCCACGTCGCACTGCCCGGCGTTGATCGCTTCGAGCACGGCGATGTCATCGGAGAACACGTCGGTGGACAGGTTGTTGACCCAGCCCTTGACGATTTCTTCGGTCTTGGCCGCGCCATGGGTTTCGATCAGGGTGGCGGTCAGCGACTGGTTGTAGACCTTTTTCGCCGTGCGCAGGCACAGGCGGCCTTCCCATTGTTTGTCGGCCAGGGCTTCGTAAGTCGTCAGGTCGCCGGGTTTGACCCGGTCGGTGGAGTAGGCGATGGTCCGCGCGCGCAAGCTCAAGCCGGTCCAGGCATGGGCCGACGAGCGATATTGAAGAGGGATGTTCTTGTCGATCACTGGGGAGGTGAACGGTTGCAGGATGCCCATTTGCTCAGCCTGCCAGAGGTTGCCGGCGTCGACGGTGAGCAGCAGGTCGGCGGTGGCGTTTTCGCCCTCGGCCTTGATGCGCTGCATCAACGGGGCTTCCTTATCGGTGATGAACTTCACCTGCACGCCGGTCTTTTGGGTGTAGGCGTCGAATACCGGCTTGATCAGTTCGTCGATGCGCGAGGAGTAGACCACGACTTCGTCGGCCGCCTGCACGGTGGTGCTGCCGATAAGGGTTAGGGCCAGGGCAGTCAGGAGGCGCTTGGGTGCCAACATGGGTGCGGTCTCTCATATGCAAATTGAAAGCAAATGATAGGGACTCACATTTGGCAGCTCAATCAAACACTCAGCGGAGGCGTTACCAGATGTTGCACGGCGCCTTCAGGGCCGTGCCAACTCTGGTAGATCCCCAGTCAGGCCAAGGGCCTGACGCACGAATACCGCCTTGGCTTCCGGCATTTGATCAACCATTTTCAACCCGGCATTACGCAACCAGCGCAACGGCAGTTGATCGGCCTGGAACAAGCGCTCGAAGCCTTCCATCGCCGCCATCAACGCCAGGTTGTGCGGCATGCGCCGACGCTCGTAACGGCTCAGCACTTTCACATCCGCCAGGCGTTCGCCACGTTCAGTCGCCGACAACAGCACCTCGGCCAGTACCGCCGCGTCGAGGAAGCCCAGGTTCACGCCCTGCCCGGCCAACGGGTGGATGACGTGTGCGGCGTCGCCGATCAACGCCAGGCCTTCGGCCACATAGCGCTTGGCATGGCGTTGGCGCAATGGCACACAGACACGCGGATCAGCGCTGAGCACCGTGCCCAGTCGGCCTTCAAAGGCGCGTTCCAACTCACGGCAAAAGCTTTCATCCTCAAGCGCCATCAGGCGTGCGGATTCAGCTGGCGTGGTCGACCAGACGATCGAGCACCAGTCTTCCTGACCATCGCGCACCAATGGCAAGAAGGCCAGCGGACCGGTATCGGTAAAGCGCTGCCAGGCGGTGCGCTGGTGCGGCTGGCTGCTGCGCACGCTGGTGACAATCGCGTTATGCAGGTAATCCCACTCGCGGGTCGCGGTGCCAGTCAGGCGGCGTACGGCGGAATTGGCGCCATCGGCGGCCACCACCAGCGGCGCGCGCAATTTGCGGCCATCGGCCAGGGTCAGCAGCCAGTCATCGCCGGAGCGGCGCATTTGCTCCAGGCGTGCATTGGCCAGCAGGCCGAGGTCACAGTCATGCAGGCGATCAAGCAGGGCATCCTGGACCACACGGTTTTCGACGATATGCCCGAGCACTTCGGCATGCACGCTGGCCGCCGAAAAGTGGACCTGCCCGGTACCGCTGCCGTCCCACACCTGCATCTCTGCGTAAGGGCTGGCGCGGCGGTCGACGATGCCGTCCCACACGCCCAGGCGCTCGAGGATGCGCTGGCTGGCGGCCGACAAGGCGCTGACCCGCGGCTCGAAGGCGGCGTCACGTTCGAACGGCTTGACGCTCAACGGGCTGCCGTCCAGTAGCAGCACCTGCAGGCCACTGCCCTGCAACGCCAGCGCCAGGGCGCTTCCGACCATTCCGGCCCCGACAATCAGCACATCTGCGCGCATGTCCATGCTTTAAGCCTGTCTCGCTGGCGGCTTGCGCCGCACGTAAAGGGTTTTGTCGACTCGCGCCACCAGGGTGCCGGAGCCGTCATGAATCTGGACCTTGAGGCGGGGCAAATACTTCTCGCCGCCTGCGGTCTGTCGACGCACCTCATCCAGCAAGGCGTCGTCGATGGAAAACTCGGCATACACCGGGCCTTTGCCCGGCGAGACGAAGTCGATGCTGGCCGCCTTGTCCCACACAATGTAGTCGCGGCCCAGGTTCTCCATCAGCATCAGCATGTAGAACGGGTCGACCATCGAATAGAGGCTGCCGCCGAACTGCGTACCCACGTAGTTACGGTTGTACCACCCCAGGCCCATGCGCACTTTGACGTGGCGAAAATCGGCGCTCATGTGCTGCACGCTGATCCCCGCGCCCAGATACGGCGGGTAAAGGGTCATGACCCAACGCAATAAACGCGCTTTACCCAGGCGAGCGACCAGCCACTTACGCATCGGGACGCGTACCCAGGCCCATGGCCTGCCGGGCGAACCAGCGTTTGGCCGGTGGCAGCAGGTCCAGGCCCAGCAAGCCCATGTTGCGCCCCAGGGCGACCAGCGGCTGTGCACTGCCGAACAGGCGCGTGACCTGGTCGGAGAAGCCCACGGTCAGCTTCTGATCCAGCCGCTGACGCTCGCGATAGGCCTGCAAGGTGGCCAGGTCGCCCGGCACCGTCGGCCCGGCCAACAGGGCCTCGGCCAAGGCATTGGCATCACGCAGGGACAGGTTGAAACCCTGCCCGGCAATCGGGTGCAGACTGTGGGCAGCATTGCCGAGGATCGCCAGGTGGGAGCGGACTTGTTCTTCGGCTTCCACCAGGGTCAGCGGGTACAGGTGACGAGCCCCCACTTGCTTCAGGGTGCCTAGGCGGTAACCAAACACGCCCTGCAACTCACTCAAGAAACTGCGTTCATCCAGGCTGGCCAAGCGCTGGGCGTCCATGCCGATGCGGGTCCACACCAGCGCGCAACGGTTGTCCGGCAGCGGCAGCAAGGCCATCGGCCCCTCATCGGTAAAGCGCTCGAAGGCTTCGCCGTTATGGGCTTCGCTCGGGGTGATATTGGCGATCAGCGCGCTCTGGTTGTAGGGGCGGGTTTTCACGCCGATGCCCAGTTGCTCACGCAAACCGGAGCGGCCACCATCCGCGAGCACCGCGAGGTCGCATTCCAGTACGGTTTCATCGTTGAGGGTCAGGCGGTAGCCATCCGGCAGCGGTTCCATGCGCGTGACTTCCGCCGGGCAGCGCCAACTGACCACCTCTTTATCCAAGCCTTGCCACAGGCACTGGCCGAGCCAGGCGTTTTCCACCACATAGCCAAGGGCAGGAACGCCCTCCTCCATGGCGGATAACCGCGCGGTGGAGAAACGCCCGCGGTCCGACACATGAATCTGCTTGATCGGTTCTGCGCGGCGGGAGATGTGCTGCCAGAGCCCCAGGCGCTGGTAAATCTGCCGAGCGCCAAACGACAGCGCCGAGGAGCGTGCATCGTAGCTAGGCTGGTAGCTGTCACCCGGTGCAAAGGGTTCGATCAGCACGATCTTCCAGCCTCGGGCCTTTGCCCCCGCTTGCAATGCCAGCGCCAGGCTGGCGCCCACCAGGCCGCCACCGATGATCGCCAGGTTGACCCGGCTCATCGGGCAGCCGCCATCAGGGCTTCAATGTCGGCGACGGTCTTGGGCACGCCGACGGTCAGGATTTCACAGCCTTGCTTGGTCACTACCACGTCGTCCTCGATGCGCACGCCAATGCCACGCCATTTCTTTGCCACATTCTGGTTGTCCGGCGATATGTAGATCCCCGGTTCCACGGTCAATGCCATGCCGACCTCCAGCACACGCCATTCACCGCCCACTTTGTACTCGCCCACATCGTGCACATCCATGCCCAGCCAGTGGCCGGCTCGGTGCATGTAGAAAGCCCGGTAGGCTTCGCTGGCAATCAACTCGTCCACATCACCCTGCAGCAAGCCCAGTTTGACCAGCCCGGCGGTGATGACCTGCACGGTTGCCTCGTGGGCCTGGTTCCAATGCTTGTTCGGCGCTATCTCGGCAAAGGCGGCTTCCTGGGAGGCCAGCACGATTTCATAGATCGCCTTCTGCTCCGGCGAGAACTTGCCATTGACCGGCCAGGTGCGGGTGATGTCGCTGGCGTAGCAGTCGATCTCGCAACCGGCATCGATCAACACCAGGTCGCCGTCCTTGAGCACGGCGTCATTCTGCTGGTAATGCAGGATGCAGCTGTTGCGCCCGGCGGCGACGATGGAGCCATAGGCCGGCATTTTCGCGCCGCCCTTGCGGAACTCGTAATCCAGTTCGGCTTCCAGGCTGAACTCATGCAAGCCGGCGCGGCTGGCCTGCATCGCCTTCACATGGGCCGCGCAGGAAATTCGCGCAGCCTCGCGCATCACCTTCACTTCCGCCGCCGATTTATACAGGCGCATGTCGTGGAGCAAATGATCCAGGGCAACGAATTCGTTCGGGGGCTGGGCACCGAGGTGCGCTTTAGAGCGGATGACGTTGATCCACTCCATCAGGTGCCGATCGAATTCAGCGTTGCTGCCCATGGCCGAATACACCCGGTCGCGACCTTCGATCAAGCCGGGCAGGATGTCGTCGATATCGGTGATGGGGAAGGCATCGTCGGCGCCAAAATCGCGGATCGCGCCCTCGGTACCGGCGCGCAGGCCGTCCCACAGTTCGCGTTCGGCATTGCGCTCGCGGCAGAACAGCACGTACTCGCCGTGCTGGCGACCGGGCATCAGCACGATCACCGCCTGTGGCTCGGGGAAACCGCTCAGGTACTGGAAGTCGCTGTCCTGGCGATAGACGTGCTCGACATCACGGTTGCGGATCGCCACGGCGGCGGCCGGCAGGATCGCGATGCTGTTGGGTTCCATCTGCGCCATGAGCGCCTTGCGGCGCCGGGTGTATTCCGCTTTGGGGATATGGATCATGGGCAGATGGGCTTCCTTTCTCAGTGCAGCGAAGGCTTGGGGGCAGCCGGCTCAGCGGACTTCTTGGTCTCGGTGAACAGCAGCAACGGTGCGACGCGCAGGTATTCCATGACTTCCATGTAGTCGCCTTCGCCGTCTTCGGACTCTTCCAGGGCGTCTTGCACCTGGGAGATGGCCGCCAGGTCCTGCAACACTTCCTTGGCATCGGTGCTCAGCTCCAGGCCACCGGCGTTCACGCCGAAACCGTGGAGGAAGCCCTGGCACCATTGGCCCAGTGCGGCGGCGCGTTCGGCGAGCGGTGCATCGTCGGTCGGCAGCAGCAGGACCACGGTGACGTCATCACCGGTCAGCTCGCCCTTGACCATCTCTTGCAGGCCGATCAGCGCGTTACGCACGTTGTCGGTCGGTTCGGTTTCCAGCAGCTCGGCCACATCGGCCAGCCAGTTGTCGGCATCAAAGCCAACGCCGGTGCAACTGCGGCCGAGCAACACGCCGTGCAGTTCGGCAGGCGAGCAAGGATGACCGCTGGTGCTCAGCAGTTTGGAAAAAGCATCGTACGGGGAGTTCTGAATGGGCATGGTGAGCTAGGCGCCAGACGGCGCAATGTCTAGAATGGAGCGCTGTATCCTAGCACCGGCAGACGTACCAAGACTATCGAGGGCGTCAGATCGTTTATCCTGCAGTTGCCATTCATCAGACAAATCCAGTGGAACCCAATGGAAGACACCGACCTGCAAGCGCTGATGGCCAGACTCGAATTGCTAATTGATCGGGTCGAGCAACTAAAGAGCCAAAACGGACTCCTATTAGCTCAGGAAAAGACCTGGCGCGAGGAACGCGCTCACCTCATTGAAAAAAACGAAATCGCCCGGCGTAAGGTCGAATCGATGATTTCGCGCCTGAAGGCCCTGGAGCAAGACTCATGAGTTCAAGCAATAGCGTTACCGTGCAGATCCTCGACAAAGAGTATTCGATCATTTGCCCCCAGGAAGAACGCAGCAACCTGGTGAGCGCTGCCCGCTACCTGGATGGCAAGATGCGTGAAATCCGCAGCAGCGGCAAAGTCATCGGCGCCGACCGCATCGCCGTGATGGCCGCGCTGAACATTACCCACGATCTGCTGCACAAGCAGGAACGTCCTGACGTACAGGCCAGCGGCTCAACGCGCGAACAGGTGCGTGACCTGCTCGAACGCGTTGATCTGGTGCTCTCCAGCGACTCAGACGCACCCAAGGGCTGATTGCCGCGACTGTTTAAGGTATACTCGCCCCACTCCCTGGCGTGCTTGCCAGTCGGCGATGTCCCGGAGCCGATTCGCACTACCCTGGAAGTTGCACGTTGGGCTGGTGTGCATGTCCGCTAGACGGAAAGCCTTAAAGCCTACTGCTTCTTCCACCTTGAACTTTCGGGTTCAAGGGCTTAGTCGACAGCGGTTCTGTCGGGGAGCCTGATTTCCAAACTCAATGCCAGTCTTAAGGACTGGCATTGTTTTATGAGCCGAAAACCATGACCGAACCTGCGCCGCTTTCCCGTCCGCACCTTCGACGCATGTTGCGCAAGGCCCGCCGTGCGCTCACACCCAGCGAGCAGCGCCGGGCGGCCCTTGGCTTGTATCGGCAACTGGCACAGCACCCGCTGTTTCGCCGGGCCAAACATATTTCTCTATACCTGCCGACGGACGGTGAAATCGATCCGCGCCTGCTGCTGCGCGCGGCCCAGCGCCGGGGCAAGGCCACCTACCTGCCAGTACTCAGCGCCTGGCCGAGAACCAAGATGGTCTTCCAACGCGTGGACTCAGGGGAAAAACTGCTGCCCAATCGGTTTCGCATTCTCGAACCCCGGATAAACGCCTGCCGCCAGCGCAAGGTGTGGGCGCTGGACCTGGTGTTGCTCCCGCTGGTGGGGTTCGACGACGCGGGGGGGCGCCTGGGCATGGGCGGTGGGTTTTATGACCGCAGCCTGGCCTACCTCGCTCGCCGCCAAAGCTGGCGCAAGCCGACGCTGCTGGGGCTGGCCCATGAGTGTCAGAAGGTCGATCGGTTGGCGCAGGCGAGTTGGGATGTGCCGCTGGCGGGCACGGTCACTGACAAGTATTGGTATATCGCAGAGACGCCACTGGAGTCAGCGGCGCCTTGAATAAGGGTCAGCGCTTGAACGGTTTAGGCTGCTGCTGAGCCAGTTCAACGGGTGCATCGGTCTTGTTCGACCACATGCTTTGCGCATACCCGGTGGTCACGACGCCCAGACCAAACAAAATCACCAATATCCATAGTAAATCCGGTTTACGTTGCATCGATTGCCCCCCTTCAGGCATCTCGTACACGATGACAACAACGTTCCAAAGTAGTCCGTTGCAGCTGCGTCAAGCTTAAAATCCCGGCATTCTGCGTTAACGTGAACCAACACGCAAACCTTGGCGTCAACCGACTGTCGGTTTGTCATGGAATTGCCTGACAACTTGCCCAACGCCTTTTTCAGGAGCCCCCAAATGGCCTATTGGCTGATGAAATCCGAGCCCGACGAACTCTCCATCAAAGGCCTGGAAACGCTTGGCGAAGCCCGCTGGGATGGGGTGCGTAACTATCAGGCGCGCAACTTCCTGAGGGCGATGGCGGTGGGTGACCAATTTTTCTTCTATCACTCCAGCTGCCCCGAGCCTGGTATTGCCGGCATCGGCACCATCGTCGAGGCCGCCTACCCGGACCCGACCGCACTGGAGCCGGACAGCCACTATTTCGACGCCAAGGCCAGCCCGGAGAAAAATCCATGGAGCGCGATCAACGTGGCCCATGTCGAGACGTTCCCCAGCGTACTGGGCCTGGGGTACCTGAAGCAGCAAGCCGCCCTTGCCGAGCTGCCTCTGGTGCAAAAAGGCAGCCGTCTCTCGGTGATGCCGGTTACCGCCGAGCAATGGGCCGCGGTCTTGGCGCTACGCTGACGGCAGGAGCCAGCTTGCTCGCGAAGAGCGCAGCTTCACCGCGACCTTCCAGGCTGGTCGCGTTATCGTTTACATTTTTCGCGAGCCAGCTCGCTCCTTCAGTTCATTTGATCGGTATCAACGCCTTCTGAGGCAAGGCCGGTCAAACTAGGACGCTAACGCCGCAGGATGCATTCATGTCGACGAACCATCGCACCTCCCAGCTGTTTGCCTCGCTCCTGATTGTGTTGCTGCTCGCCGCCGGCGGCTTCGGTTACTGGAAATCCACCCAGGACCGCCTGCCCGAAGGCTTGAGCATGGGCAATGGTCGCCTGGAATCCACTGAGGTGCAGATTGCCGCCAAGATACCCGGGCGCCTCGCCGAAGTGCGCGTGGATGAAGGCGACAAGGTGCTCAAGGGCCAACTGCTGGCGCGCATGGACACCCGCACCCTGGAGGCCCAGCGCGCCCAGGCTGAAGCCGAGGTGCTGCGCGCCAAGGAAAACTTCGCCGCTGCCGAAGCCAATGTGCAACTGCGCCAAAGCGAGCAACTGTTGGCCCATCAGGAGCTCAAGCGTACGCAGGAGCTATACGCGCGTGGCTTTGCCAGCAGCCAGCTGATCGACCAGCAGCAGGCTCGCCAGAATACCGGCAATGCGGCCGTAGTCGCGGCCCAAGCCCAGGTCAATTCGGTCAAGGCGGCCATCGGCGCCGCCGAAGCCCAGGTGGCGCAACTCACCAGCGAAATCGATGACAGCAGCCTGCGCGCGCCCATCGACGGCATTATCCAGCTACGCCTGGCTGAACCGGGCGAAGTGCTCGCCGCCGGTGGGCGCGTGTTGCTGCTGATCGACCCCCAAGATCAATACATGAACCTCTACTTGCCCGCCTCTGTGACCGGCCGCCTGACCGTCGGCAGCGATGCACGCATCCTCCTCGATGCACTCCCCGACCAACCGCTGCCGGCCAAAATCAGCTTTGTCGCGGCCAAATCGCAATTCACGCCCAAGGAAGTGGAAACCCGCGACGAACGCCAGAAACTGGTATTCCGCGTCAAACTGCGCCTGACCCAACCCAGCGCCGTGCCGCAGGCCAAGCCCGGCATGCCCGGTGCCGGCTATGTGCGTACGGCTGACATCGACTGGCCGGCCAACCTGAAATGACCGACCTGGCGCTGCACGCCACAGGTGTTCAGCACCGCTATGGCAAGCAACAGGCGTTGATCGACATCGCCTTCGGCCTGCCCGCCGGTACGCGCTGCGGGCTGATAGGCCCGGATGGCGCAGGCAAGTCGAGCCTGCTGGGCTTGATCGCCGGGGTTAAACACCTCCAGGAAGGCCAACTGGAGGTGCTCGGCGGCTCCATCGCCGACCGCCGCCATCGCAACAGCCTGTACCCGCGCATCGCCTTTATGCCCCAGGGCCTGGGCGGCAACCTGTATCCCGAGTTGTCCATCAGCGAAAACATCCGCTTCTTCGCCACGCTGTTTGGCCTGTCGAAAGCCGACTGCGACCAGCGCATGCACAACCTGCTGCTGGCCACCGACCTCGCCCGTTTCGCCGAGCGCCCGGCCGGCAAACTCTCGGGCGGGATGAAACAGAAGCTCGGCCTGTGCTGCGCACTGATCCACGACCCGGACCTGCTGATCCTTGACGAGCCCACCACTGGCGTCGACCCGCTGTCGCGTAGACGCTTCTGGGAACTGGTCGATACCGTACGTGCCGAGCGCCCGCAACTGACCCTGCTGGTGGCCACGGCCTACATGGAAGAGGCCGAGCAGTTCGAACATTGCCTGATGCTCGATCGCGGCAAACTGATCGCCAACGGGCTTAGCAGCGAACTGGCGGCGGCCACACCCAGCGGAAAACTGGATGAAGCCTTTACCCACTTCCAGGGCGACAGCGCCCACAACAACCAGCCACTGGTGATCCCGCCCAGGGCAAGCGCCAACACCGATATCGCCATCGAAGCCCACGACCTGACCCTGCGCTTCGGCGACTTCACGGCAGTCAACAAGGTCAGCTTCGCTATTGGCCGGGGCGAGATCTTCGGTTTCCTCGGTTCAAACGGTTGCGGCAAGACCACCACCATGAAGGTCCTCACCGGCCTGATGCCGGCCACCGAAGGCCGTGCTACGTTGCTGGGCAACCCGGTGAACGCCAAGGACCTGGCCACCCGCAAGCGCGTGGGCTTCATGTCGCAGAGCTTCTCACTGTATGGCGAACTCAGCGTGCGCCAGAACCTGGTGTTGCATGCGCAGTTGTTCGACTTGCCCAAGGCCGACAGTGGCCCGCGGATCGACGAACTGATCCAGCGTTTCGACCTGGGCGAAGTCGCCGAGCAGCCGTCCGGTGAACTGCCCCTTGGCCTGCGCCAACGGTTGTCGCTGGCCGTGGCGGTGCTGCATCGCCCCGAGGTGCTGATCCTCGATGAACCGACCTCAGGCGTAGACCCAGCGGCACGGGATGATTTCTGGCGGTTGCTGATCGAGCTATCGCGCGAACAGGGGGTGACGATCTTCCTGTCCACTCACTTTATGAACGAAGCCCAGCGCTGCGACCGCATCTCCCTGATGCATGCGGGCAAGGTGCTGGCTTGCGACACGCCCGACGCGCTGCAACAGCAGTTCCACGGCGACACCCTTGAAGCCGCGTTTGTCACGTGCCTGGAGCAAGCCCAGGGCGAACCGGAACCGACGGCGCCTACCGCCACCGTCAGCGAAACCACTGCACCGCCTGTGAGCAAGCGCGGGTTCAGCCTGGCGCGCCTACTGGACGTGGCCAGTCGCGAAGGCAAGGAACTCTTGCGCGACAAGGTGCGCATGGCCTTCGCCCTGCTCGGGGCGATGTTCATGATGGTGATCTTCGGCTACGGCATTTCCCTGGATGTGGAAAACCTCGCCTTCGCCGTCTACGACCAGGACCAGACCCCGCAAAGCCGTGCCTACCTGGAAGCCTTTCGCAGCTCGCGCTATTTCGCCGAGCAAACGCCAATCCAGGATGCCAACGAACTGCACCGGCGCCTGCAACGCTCGGAAATCAAACTGGCGCTGGAAATCCCGCCGGGCTTTGGTCGTGATCTTTACGCCGGTCGCCAGCCCACCGTGGCCGCGTGGCTCGACGGCGGCATGCCGTTTCGCGCGGAAACCAGCCGCAACTATGTCGAGGCAGTGCACCAGGGCAACCTCGAACAACTGGCCGAACTGAGCAGCTCGCCCTCGAACACACAAGCTGCCGCCAAGTTGGAAACCCGCTTCCGCTATAACCAGGACGTGGTCAGCGTAAATGCCATCGGCCCGGGCGTCATGGCGCTGATCCTGGCCTTTATACCGGCCATGCTGACGGCCCTGGGCATCGTGCGCGAGAAGGAGCTGGGCTCGATCACCAACTTCTATGCCACGCCCCTGACCCGCCTGGAGTTTTTGCTGGGCAAACAGGCGCCCTACCTGGCAGTGAGCCTGGTGAACCTGGCTGTACTGGTGGCGATGAACCGCTGGCTGTTCGGCGTGCCGTTCAAGGGCAGCGCCCTGACCCTGGCGTTTGGCGGCCTGCTGTACGTGCTCGCCACCACCAGCATGGGCCTGCTGATTTCCGCATTCACGCGCACCCAGATCGCGGCGATCCTTGGCACCATGATCATCACCAGCCTGCCGACCATCCAGTTCTCCGGGCTGATCGTGCCGCGCTCGTCCCTGGAGGGCGCGGCGGCGGTGATGGGCATGCTGTTTCCGGCGGGGCACTTTCTCGATATTGCGGTGGGCACCTTCACCAAGGCCCTGGACTTGCGCCAGTTGTGGCCACAGTGCCTGGCGCTGTTCGGATTTTTCCTCGGTTTTACCGGACTGAGCCTGATCATGCTCAAGAAGCAGGAGGCCTGATGCACAAGTTTGCGCATATCCTGCGCCTGGGGATCAAGGAGCTGACCAGCCTGCGCCACGACAGTGTGTTGCTGCTGTTTCTGTTCTACGCCTTCACGGTGGCGATCTATATGCCCGCCGCGGGCTCGGTGATTGGGGTGCACCATGCCAGCGTGGCATTTGTCGACGAAGACCACAGCCCGCTCTCGCGACAGATGGCCGAAGCGCTGCAACCGCCCGAGTTCCAGCCACCCGCACCGTTGGCGTACGACCAGTTGGACAAGGTCATGGACAGCGGCCAGTACACCTTCGTGATCAACGTACCGGCGAACTTCCAGGCCGACCTGTTGGCCGGTCGACAGCCCGCCGTACAGGTGAACGTCGACGCCACGGCGATGAGCCAGGCCTTTATGGGCGCCGGCTACATCGGCCGGATTTTCCAGCGCGAGTTGCTCACCTACAGCGGCCAGGCGGATAGCGCCGCGAAAGCGCCAGCGCAACTGACCACCCGGGCGCTGTTCAATACCAACCTGGAGGGTGGCTGGTTCCTGGCGGTGATCCAGATCGTCAACAACATCACCATCCTCGCCATCGTGCTCACCGGCACCGCCCTGCTGCGCGAGCGTGAACACGGCACCCTCGACCACTTGCTGGTACTGCCGCTGACAGCACTGGAAATCATGCTGGCGAAAATCTGGAGCAACATGCTGGTGGTCGTGCTGTGTACCTGGCTATCCCTGGAAGTGGTGGTCAAGGGCTTGCTCGGCGTACCGCTGGCCGGCTCGCTGGCGTTATTTCTGTTCGTGACCGCGCTGTACCTGTTTGCCAGCACGGCCCTGGGCATCTTCCTCGCCACCCTCGCCCGCTCGACGCCTCAGTTCGGCTTGCTGGCGATCCCGGTGATCATCCCGATGCTGCTGCTTTCCGGCGGCAGTACCCCGCTGGACAGCATGCCCGAGTGGTTGCAGTGGGTGATGCAGGCTTCGCCGTCGACGCACTTTGTGAGCCTGAGCGCAGCGATCCTGTTCCGCGATGCGGGCGCTAGCGTGGTGTGGCCGGACCTGCTGGCGCTGGCAGGGATCGGCCTGCTGTTCTTTGCCGTGGCGTTGGCGCGGTTCAGGAAAAGCCTGGCCTCCTGAGCGTGGCGAGCGGGCTTGTTGTTGTGGTCAGCCGGCTTGTTGTGGCGAGCGGGCTTGCCCCGCGTTGGGTGGCGAAGCCGCCCCAAAATCATACGCCTCGGTACGCCTGAAGAAATCGGGTGGAATTGGAGGGGGCTGCTGCGCAGCCCAACGCGGGGCAAGCCCGCTCACCACAACAAGCCGGCTCACCACAACAAGCCCGCTCGCCACAACAAGCCGGCTCGCCACAGTAAGCGCGATCGCCACAGTTACTGGATGATGAGGTTATTGAACAGCAGGTCTTCCACCACCGGTTTGCCGGTTTCGTCGCTCATCACTTGCTGGGTTTGCTTGAGTGCTTCCTGGCGCAGCTTTTCCTTGCCTTCGACACTGCTCATGGTCTCGTTGGTCTGCTGGGTGAACAGTGCCACCAACTGGTTGCGAATCAATGCATCGTTGGATTTGACCAGCGCCGCCGCTTCGGGGCCGGTGACGCGCAGGGCGATGTCGGCCTTGTACACCTTGAGCTTTGCCGTGCCATCCAGGCCATAGTTGCCCACGAACGGCGGAGTCAGGCTGATATAGCTGACCTTCGGTGCCTCACCTTCTTTGGCTTCTTCGGCCTGGGCTGCCATCGGCAAGGTCAGGGCCAGCATCAACGGGATCCACGCTTTCACAGTTCATTCCTCACATTCGATTGCCAGGTAGCATAACGCTAGCAAGGCTGAGCACAAGCTTATGGCGACTTATCAGGCCAGGGCATGCTCGTTGACCCCCGGGCGTACCCTCCTACACTTATCGGCCACGACGCCAAAAGGAATAGTCCGATGAAAGCTGTGCTGTGCAAAGCCTTCGGCCCTGCCGAAACCCTGGTGCTGGAAGAGATCCCCAGCCCGGCGATCAAGAAGAACGAAATCCTGCTGGACGTGCACGCGGCCGGGGTCAACTTCCCGGATACCTTGATCATTGAGGGCAAGTACCAGTTCAAGCCGCCTTTCCCGTTCTCGCCGGGCGGCGAAGCGGCGGGGGTGGTCAGTGAAGTGGGCGAAAAGGTCAGCCACCTGAAGGTCGGCGACCGGGTCATGGCGCTGACAGGCTGGGGCAGCTTTGCCGAACAGGTCGCCGTACCCGGCTATAACGTGCTGCCGATCCCGCCGAGCATGGACTTCAACACCGCAGCCGCGTTCAGCATGACCTACGGCACGTCGATGCACGCCCTGAAACAACGGGCCAACCTGCAACCTGGCGAAACCCTGCTGGTGCTCGGCGCCTCCGGTGGCGTGGGCCTGGCCGCCGTGGAAATTGGCAAGGCCATGGGCGCGCGCGTGATCGCCGCCGCCAGCAGCGCCGACAAGCTCGCGGTGGCCAAGGCGGCCGGCGCCGATGAACTGATCAATTACAGCGAAGCCAGCCTGAAAGACGAGATCAAGCGCCTGACCGATGGCAACGGCGCCGATGTGATCTACGACCCGGTGGGTGGCGACCTGTTTGACCAGGCCATCCGCGCAATCGCCTGGAACGGCCGCCTGCTGGTCGTGGGGTTTGCCAGTGGGCGCATTCCGGAGCTACCGGTGAACCTGGCGCTGCTCAAAGGTGCGGCGGTGGTCGGGGTGTTCTGGGGCTCGTTCGCCCAGCGCCAGCCGCAGGATAATGCGGCGAACTTCCACCAGTTGTTTGCCTGGTACGCCGAGGGCAAGCTCAAGCCGCTGGTGTCGCAGGTGTATCCGCTGGAACAAGCCGCACAGGCGATCAATGATCTCGGCCAGCGCAAGGCGGTCGGCAAGGTCGTCGTCCAGACCCGCTGATAGCCACGTGAAATGCGATCAGTGTGGGAGGGGGCTTGCCCCCGATTGCTGTGGGTCAGTTGATGCAACTGTTGACTGAGTCACCGCCATCGGGGGCAAGCCCCCCTCCCACATTTGCTCTGCATTGGTCTGAGAAGCGCTAAACGACCACCACGTATCGATTATCGACATGTTCGTAAGAGAACACGCGCTTGCTCTGTTTTCTTGTGTTTGCACATAAGACGCGATGCTATTTTCGGTAACGAAACTGTAACATTCGCATCCGCAGTCAAAACAAGAAATCTGGAGCTCTTGAATGTTTGCTTTTTTTCGTCCTGCCGCGCACCAGGCACCCCTGCCTGAAGAAAAAATAGACAGTACCTACCGACGACTGCGCTGGCAGATCTTCGCCGGTATTTTCTTCGGATACGCCGGGTACTACCTGCTGCGCAAGAACTTCTCCCTGGCCATGCCTTACCTGATCGACGAGGGTTACACCCGTGGCGAACTGGGCCTGGCAATGTCGGCCATCGCGATTGCCTACGGCTTGTCCAAGTTCCTGATGGGCCTGGTGTCCGACCGCTCCAACCCGCGCTACTTCCTGCCCTTCGGCCTGCTGGTATCGGCGGGGGTGATGTTCATTTTCGGTTTCGCACCTTGGGCAACGTCCAGCGTGACCATGATGTTCATTCTGCTGTTCATCAATGGCTGGGCCCAGGGCATGGGCTGGCCGCCAAGCGGACGCACCATGGTGCACTGGTGGTCGCAAAAAGAACGCGGCCGCGTAGTCTCGGTCTGGAACGTCGCGCATAACGTCGGCGGAGGCCTGATCGGCCCGCTGTTCCTGTTGGGCATGGCCTGGTTCAACGACTGGCATGCGGCGTTCTATGTGCCGGCAACCGTAGCGTTGCTGGTGGCGGCGTTTGCCTTCATCACCATGCGCGACACCCCGCAATCGGTTGGCCTGCCGCCGATCGAGCAGTACAAGAACGACTACCCGGAAGGCTACGACGCCAGCCACGAAGACGAATTCAGCGCCAAGGAAATCTTCGTCAAGTACGTGCTGCGCAACAAAATGCTGTGGTACATCGCCTTCGCCAACGTGTTCGTCTACCTGCTGCGCTATGGCGTACTGGACTGGGCGCCAACCTACTTGAAAGAAGCCAAGCACTTCACGGTCGACAAGTCGTCCTGGGCGTACTTCTTCTACGAATGGGCCGGTATTCCAGGCACGCTGTTGTGCGGCTGGATGTCGGACAAGATTTTCCGCGGTAACCGAGGCCTGACCGGCATCGTGTTCATGACGTTGGTAACCTTGGCCACCCTGGTCTACTGGCTCAACCCGCCGGGCAACCCGATGGTCGATATGATCGCGCTGTTCTCCATCGGCTTCCTGATCTACGGCCCGGTGATGCTGATCGGCCTGCAGGCGCTGGAACTGGCGCCGAAGAAAGCCGCCGGTACGGCAGCGGGCTTCACCGGCCTGTTCGGTTACCTGGGCGGTTCGGTGGCGGCGAGCGCGGCCATGGGCTACACGGTGGACCATTTCGGCTGGGACGGTGGCTTTGTGCTGTTGATCGGCGCGTGCCTGCTGGCCATCGCCTTCCTGATCCCAACCTTATGGCACACCAACAGTGTCAGCTCGGCGCGTTAATCACCTGAGCAATCCTTTGCACAACGCTTGAGCCGCGCCTCCAGATTCTTGTCTGGCATGGCGTGGCTACGCAGGGCGTTGACGGTCTGCTCGACATAATCGCGCGTAGTGCCGTAACGCCCGCAAGCGCTTTGCAATACGTGATTGAGCACGATATCGGGCAAGTTGCCGGCGTAGCTGGGTAAATGCCGCTCCAAGACAAACCCTAACGCCTGTACCTGGCTGCCATCTTCCAGACGGCAACTGAGCCAGTGCGGCCGGTAGGAGGGGTATGGCATCTCGCGCTGCCACAGGGCATAAAGCGAGGCCTCCAGCTGATCTTCCGGCAGGCGATAGGCAAACCCGCTGCACGAACCGCCCCGATCCAGCCCGAACACCAACCCTGGTAGTTCCGGTGTACCCCGATGCTCGTGGGACCACAGGTACAGGCCCCGGTGATAACCGTGGACCCGTGCCCGCACGCGCTCGGTCGAGGAGCACTCAGGGCGCCAGATCAGCGAACCATAAGCGAATAACCAGACCGGCCCACCCTTATGCCTGGCCATGGTGGCCTGCATTGAGCTCATCAACTGTTCGTGAGTGAGTTGCGGCCCCAGATCGAGCCGCGGAGGGTAAGCCAATTGCAAAAGATCGGTTTCAATAACGGTCATGGCGGATCGCTTAGGTCTCCTGTGTTGCTGCGAAAAGCTGTTACCAGTTGTAAGCAACTTTACCGTAATAGAACGCGCCGCTGTAACCGTATGGCGAAAAAGTGCTATAGGCCAAATTGCCACCACTGCTGGCGAAGGCGTTGACCTTCTCCGGGTATTTATCCGTAACGTTGTCGCCGCCCAGGGTGAAGGTCCAGTTCTTCAGCTTGTAGTCCACCGACAGGTCGAGCACCCAGGCCGCCTTGAAGGTCTGGTCGTTGACCTTGTCGGCCTGGTAACTGGTGAATTCACCATAGCGCACCAGGTTGCTGTGCAACGCCCACCGGCCGAAGGTGAAGTCGTTACCCAGGCTCAGTTTGTGCTGGGGCGTGGTGTCGCCGAGCAAACCGATGCGCTCGCGACGGTCCACCCGCAGCAGGTTCACCCCCAGGCTATCGAGGACGGCCGGGTTGGCTTTCACGTCGGTGACCTTGGTGTGGTTGTAGTTGTAGCCCACGGTGCTGTTCCAGCGGATGCCGTTATCGAGTTGATAGCGATAGTTGGCCACCAGGTCGACGCCGTCGGTGCTGGTGTCGGTGGCATTGGTGAAGTACCGCGCACTGGTGTAGTTGATATTGCCCACGCCATTGGCCTGCAGGTAAGCAATCGCCGCCGGGTTGAGGTTCAGGTTGGACGAAAGGCTGATGCGGTCACGGATATCGATGCGGTACACGTCCAGCGTCACGGTCAAGTCATCGGCCGGTTCCAGTACCAGGCCGAGGCTGTAGTTGCGCGATTTCTCGGCCTTGAGGTCTTCGGCACCGAGCAGACGGGCCACCTGGCTGTTGGCCGGGAAGGTGCCGGCTTCCTGGATCGTACTGCCGATCAACTGCGAGGAGGTGTAGGCAAAGTTCTGCTGGGCCAGGGACGGTGCGCGGAAACCATTGGAAATACTGCCGCGCACCGCGACTTGCGGGGTGAAGTCGTAACGCGCTGACAGCGAGCCGCTGACATTGGAGCCAAAGTCGCTGTAGTCCTCATGGCGCACGGCGGCCGAGGCACTGAGTTTTTCGGTGAAGTTGGTTTCCAGGTCCAGGTACTGTGCCCAGTTATGCCGTGTGCTGGTGCCCGCATCAGCATCACGAAAGCCACCTAACCCCGAGCTGCCGGTCTGGTAATAAGAGGCGGGCTCTCCCGCCTCGATTTCATACCCCTGGTGCAAGTATTCACCACCAAACGCCACGGACACCGGGTAAGGCAGCCAACCCACGTCGAACTCGCGAGACAGGTCCAGGCTGATTTGCTTCTGGTCGTTGCTCAACGTGCCGTTATCGAACTTGCGCGGCGTGGCCAGGCCCAGGGAGGTGTTGATGGTTTCGGTGCTCAGCGCGTACTGGTTCTTGCCGTAATTGGCCGAGAAGTCGTAATGCCAGTCGTAGGCCAGCAAGCCGCGCAGGCCCACCACCAGTGAGGTGTCCTCCAGGTCGCCTTTGATCAGCGGCAGGTAGCCGTTGGGGTTGAGCGCCGGGATGTTGTTGGACGCATTGCTCGCCCGGTAGAACGCTGCCGTCTCGCCGCGTCGCTTGCTGTAACCGCCGAAAGAGTAGAACTCGGCCGCATCGTTGAAGGAATATTCGGAGTTGAACTGCAATTTGCCTTCATTGGTCGCCGGCTCGCCTTGTCGGAACACGCGCTGGCCGTAGGTGGTGGAACCCACGCTACCCGGCCGGAAATCATCCCCGGCGCGGTTGGTGTAGTCGTTGTCGGCACCTTCGGCCGAGAGGTTGATAAAGCCGTTGTCACCCAAAGCCAGGCCAGTGTTGCCGCTGATATTGCGCTGGATGCCATCGCCCTTCTTGTATTCGCCAAACTTGGTGGAGATCGAGCCGCCATGGTCAGCGTGCTTGAGGATCACGTTGATCACACCCGCGATGGCATCGGAGCCGTAGCGCGCGGAAGCGCCGTCACGCAGCACTTCGATATGATCCACCGCCGACAGCGGGATCGCATTCAAATCCGCCGGGGCCGAACCACGCCCTACCGCACCGCCCAGGTTGACGAACGCACTGGTGTGGCGGCGCTTGCCGTTGACCAGCACCAGCACCTGGTCCGGCGACAGGCCGCGCAACTGTGCAGGTCGTACCAGCTCGGCACCGTCCACCAGGCTTGGGCGAGGGAAGTTGATCGACGGAATCAGGCGCGCCAGCACCGCCCCCAGCTCATCGGAGCCGGTACTGCGTAGGGTCTCACCGGAAATCACATCGATAGGCGACAGTGAAGCGCTGGCCGTGCGCTCCTGGGCACGGGTACCGGTGACGATCACCGTGTCGAGTTTGGGTACATCGGCGGCAGGCGTTTCAGCCGCCTGGACTGGATTGAATCCCACTGCGGTCAGCAAATTGGCCGACAAAATCGCTGAGTACAACGCGTGTTTCTTGTAGCTCCCCATACCGCTCCCCTTGGAATCAACACTCAGAACTTCATTGCGCTGAGTGCGTACGATCGATCCGGCTGGCGGGCGGTGGCGGTCAGTGATTGGTTAGTGTCTGTCGTTCGGTAGTCCGTTGATATATAGCTTAAAGATATTTATCAAATAAATTAAATACCTTAAAAGAATAAGCAAAAGTATAAGCCCCCCCGCCCTTTCGTCAGGATTCAGGGCAGCAATCCCGCTACTTTCAGCCCTGGTTCAGCCTGGGCGCACGTCAAGCCGTCAAAATAGCGTGCACATCACGACCCACTTAGCCGCCTCTCACACCGACTATCGAGGTCGCCTCCATGAAAAAATATCGACTGCCCGGCCTGCTGTTCCTGGCCCAGGCCGCCACGGCCCTCGCTGCCGAAGCGCCGCCCGCCAATGACGACGATGGCTTCTGGTATGCGCAGACCAGTGTCTACACCCGCCATTTCGCGCCGGACCCGGACCACAATAACCAGCAAGACTTGATCGGGCTGGAACGCAATGAGCCGTCAGGCCTGGTATATGGCGGCGCGACGTTTCGCAACTCGTTCAGCCAGCGCTCGTACTACGTCTACGCGGGCAAGCGCTATGACATGGCTGACTATCCGGTGTATGTGAAACTGACAGGCGGGGCGATCCAGGGTTATCGCGGCGAATATCGCGACAAGATCCCGTTGAACCGTTTTGGCGTGGCGCCGGTGATCATTCCGTCCGTGGGCGCCCATTACGGGCCGGTGGCGGCGGAACTGGTATTGCTGGGGTTCAATGCGGCGATGGTGACGACCGGAGTACGATTCTGAGCCGGCACAAACCATTGTGGCGGGTGGCTTGCTCCCGATAGGGAAGTGCCAGCCAGCTCATTTGGACTGATACACCGCTATGGGAGCAAGGCGAATCGTCGCACCGCCCCTCCCACCGTTTGATCGCGTCAGGGCCGCGGGGCGTAGGCGAATACGTCGGCGCGCATCTGGTGCGCATCCATGCCGGCCTCCACCAGTGCGTCCAAGGTCCCGTAGATCATCGCCGGCGAACCGCTGGCGTAGACATGCACCGCCTTCAGGTCGGCAATGTCCTCGCACACAGCCTCATGCAACAGCCCGCAGCGACCCTGCCAGCCACACAGGTCGCTGACGACTTTGTGCAGGAACAGGTTGGGCAGTTGAGCCCATTGATCCCAATGCTCGATCTCGTAGAAGTCTTCTGGACGACGCACGCCCCAATACAGGTGCACCGGGTGCTTGAAGCCCGAGGCGCGGCAATGCTCGATCAGGCTGTGCATCTGCGCCATGCCGGTGCCGGCGGCGATCAATACCAGCGGCCCGTCTGGCAGCTCAGCCAGGTGGGTGTCGCCAAACGGCAGCTCAATGCGAGCCATCCGGTTGCGCTGCAACTGCTCCAGCAGGTTGCGCGCGCTGTCCTCACGGGCCAGCACGTGCAATTCCAGGTCGCGCCCGGCATGGGGCGCGGAGGCCAGGGAAAACGCCGACTTCTCGCCGTTCTCCCGCTCGATCATCAGGTATTGCCCAGCGTGGTAACGCACTGCCTTGCCGGCCGGGGCGCGCAGGCGCACGCGCCACACATCGCCACCGACCTCCACGCACTCGCTCAACTGGCACGCCAACTTGCGCAGCGGTAACTCACCCGGTGCCAGCACGCCATCCCACAACACCACACAATCTTCCAGTGGCTCGGCGATGCAGGTATAGAACTCACCATGGTCGCGCACCTCGCCGGCCTGCTGCACGCGGCCTTCCACCAGGAGCGCCGCACACACGTGGCACACGCCGTTGCGACAGGCTTGCGGGCACTCGTAGCCCAGGCGGCGGGCGCCTTCGAGAATTCGCTCGCCAGGGACCAACTCCAGTACCGCACCGGAAGGTTGCAGGGTTACACGCATCAATCTATTCCCAATTCTTTCCAGATCGCATCGACACGCGCCGTCACGGCTTCATCCTTGACGATCACCCGCCCCCACTCGCGGGTGGTTTCACCCGGCCACTTATGGGTGGCATCCAGGCCCATCTTCGACCCCAGCCCCGACACCGGCGAGGCGAAATCAAGGTAGTCGATCGGCGTATTGTCGATCATCACCGTATCGCGCTTGGGGTCCATGCGCGTGGTGATGGCCCAGATCACGTCGTTCCAGTCACGGGCGTTGATGTCGTCGTCGGTGACAATAACGAACTTGGTGTACATGAACTGTCGCAAAAACGACCACACACCCAGCATGACCCGCTTGGCATGGCCTGGGTACGACTTCTTCATGGTCACAATGGCCATGCGGTACGAACAGCCTTCCGGCGGCAGGTAGAAGTCGGTGATCTCCGGGAATTGCTTTTGCAGGATCGGCACGAACACTTCGTTGAGCGCCACGCCGAGGATCGCCGGCTCATCCGGTGGTCGGCCAGTGTAGGTGCTGTGGTAGATCGGCTTGATTCGATGGGTAATGCGTTCAACGGTAAACACCGGGAAGCTGTCGACTTCGTTGTAGTAACCGGTGTGGTCACCGTAAGGGCCCTCATCGGCCATTTCACCGGGGTGAATCACGCCTTCGAGGATGATTTCGGCGGTGGCCGGTACTTGCAGGTCGTTGCCACGGCACTTCACCAGCTCAGTGCGGTTGCCGCGCAGCAGGCCGGCGAATGCGTATTCGGACAGGCTGTCCGGTACCGGCGTCACGGCGCCGAGGATGGTCGCCGGGTCGGCACCCAGCGCCACGGAAACCGGGAACGGCTTGCCCGGGTGCTTTTCACACCACTCACGGAAATCGAGGGCACCGCCGCGGTGGCTCAGCCAACGCATGATCACTTTGTTGCGGCCGATCACTTGCTGACGGTAGATACCGAGGTTCTGGCGATCCTTGTTCGGGCCCTTAGTGACGGTCAGACCCCAGGTGATCAGCGGGCCGACGTCGCCGGGCCAGCAGGTCTGCACCGGCAACATGCCCAGGTCGACGTCATCACCCTCGATGACCACTTCCTGGCACACCGCGTCCTTGACCACCTTGGGCGCCATGGCAATGATCTTGCGGAAAATCGGCAGCTTCGACCAGGCATCCTTCAAGCCCTTGGGAGGCTCGGGCTCCTTGAGGAATGCCAGCAGCTTGCCGATCTCGCGCAATTCGCTGACCGATTCGGCGCCCATGCCAAAGGCCACGCGGTCGGGGGTGCCGAACAGGTTGCCGAGCACCGGGATATCAAAGCCGGTCGGGTTCTCGAACAGCAGCGCCGGGCCCTTGTTACGCAGGGTACGGTCGCAAATCTCAGTCATTTCCAGCACCGGGGAAACCGGTACCTGGATACGTTTCAACTCTCCGCGCTGCTCAAGTTGCTGCACGAAATCCCGAAGATCCTTGAATTTCATTAACCATGCCACCCGTAAAATAGGCGTACATCCTACCTGCTCTGACCGCGGCTGGCAGCTTAATTGGCCGTCAGCCCCCGTGATTGCAGCGAACTGAACAGTGGCTCCAGAAAGGCTTCGATGTGCCGCGCACCGACCTCGGAGAGGTGATTATCATCGGTGTACAGCGCGCGACCATTGAGTTCGACCCGACATAGACCGTCGACGCCACACAGCAGGGGCGCCGGGTCCAGTACCGCCACGCCACTGTCGGCAGCCGCCAACTCGTCGAATAGCTGGGTGATAAAAGCCTGGCGCCGCTCATGCTCCTCCACCGCAAGCCCTTCTCCCTCCACCGGGCGGTGCATCATGGCCAGGCGACTGAGGCGGTAAGGCACGATGATTTGCTGCAGCGGGACTTCCTTGACCAACCACACGCGATGCCCGGCGGCGCGCAACCCCTTGATGCGCTCGCGCAGGCCCTCGGCGAAGCGTTGTTCGGCCACGGCGCGCACGTACTCACCGGTGCTCGGGTCCTTGAGCGCGTGCTCCTTGTCGCCCGACATTTGCCCATAGAGGTAAAGGCTCCAGCGCGCCGCCAGTACCACATCACTGAACGACTGACCGGCCAAGGCCTTCTCGACGCGGCGATTGAAATGCGCACACCGAGAAATATTCTCCAGACCGTCCAAGGGCACGCAACCGGCGAAGCTGGCCTGTACCAGGCTGATGTCGTGGCGCTTGGCCCCATCCTCAAGCGCCGGAATCAACGCGGTGGCATGGCTATCGCCCCACACCAGCGCGGACACCGACAGACTTTTGGGGCCAAAGTGGCAGAACAGTCGCTCATCGGGCGTGTCCTTGTCCGCCAGGCAGGCCATGAGTTCCGGGCTCCATTTCTTAGCCTGGGCATACCGCAACGCCTGTTCGGACAAGCGTGAAGGCACGCCATCGGCTTCGCGCACCGCAAGGCCCGTCAAGCCCAGGCACAGGATGCCAGCCCCGGCAGCGGCCAGGATCGCCTTGCGCCCAGCCAGCAAGCGCTTTTCCCGAAACGGCGCCTCCACGAAGCGCCAGGACACATAACCCAGCACCAGGCTCAGCAATAACAACCCGGTCAGATCAAGCGTGCCCAAGCCATCAACCGCGGCATAGTTGGCGTACACGAACACCGGCCAATGCCACAGGTACCAGGAATAAGAAATCAGCCCCAGGCCCACCATCAACCGCGAACTGAGCAACCGCCCGACCCAGGTTTGCCGCTGCCCATTGGCCCAGATCAAACCAACCACACCCAGCACCGGCAGCAAAGCAGCGGCACCGGGGAATGGCGTGGACGCATCGAAAGCGAATATGGCAATCAGGATCAACGCCATGGACACCAGACTGACCCCCTGGGCGAGTGCCGGTGAAGCGCGCCAGTCACGCTTGGGCATCACCGCCAGCATCGCACCCGCCAGCAGTTCCCAGGCCCTGAGGTGTAGCAGGAAGAAGGCTTTTTGCGGTTGGTGGTCGACGGCCCAGACGCTCAGGCCAAACGACACCAGCAACACCACGAACAAGGCCAGGCGCCAGTGTTTCAAGCGGCTGGAAAGCAGGGTCAGCAACAACGGGAAGAGGATGTAGAACTGCTCCTCCACCGCCAGCGACCAGGTGTGCAGCAATGGCTTGATGTCAGAGGAGGCGTCGAAATAACCGTGCTGGCGTGAAAATAGCAGGTTGGAGGTGAAGATCGCCTGGTAGTGCGCCGACCGTCCCAGCTCTTCGTAGTCCTTGGGTGCCAACAGGAACCAACCCACTGCCAGTGTCGCGGCCATCATCATGAACAACGCCGGCAGGATACGCCGGGCGCGGCGAGCCCAGAAGTCGACGAAACTGAAACGCCCGGCCTGGCGTTCGCGCCAGATGATCGAAGTAATCAAAAAGCCGGAAATCACAAAAAAAACGTCTACCCCCACAAAGCCGCCAGTAACGCCTGGAACGCCAAAGTGGAACAGTACGACTGCAAGGACAGCGACAGCACGTAGGCCATCAATGTCTCTTCGGTAAGCAAGAGAGGTCATAAATCTAGAGTCAGCCAGATACGAATGGGGATGAGCGTAGCCTCGCTCACCTTTTTTGTTTCTTAACTGACACTTGACGCGCTCAAACCTCCCTTTTTCGACACAAAAAAAATGGCGCCCCGGAGGGCGCCATTCTTTCGGACCTGAAACGTCGTATTACTTACGTTTCATCGACAGGAAGAACTCGTCGTTGGTCTTGGTGGTTTTCAGCTTGTCGATCAAGAACTCAATGGCCGCAACTTCGTCCATTGGGTGCAGCAGCTTGCGCAGGATCCACATGCGCTGCAGTTCGTCGTCGGCGGTCAGCAACTCTTCGCGGCGGGTGCCGGAGCGGTTGATGTTGATCGCCGGGAACACGCGTTTTTCCGCGATGCGACGGTCCAGGGGCAATTCCATGTTGCCGGTACCCTTGAACTCTTCGTAGATCACTTCATCCATCTTCGAGCCGGTTTCAACCAGCGCGGTGGCGATAATGGTCAGCGAGCCGCCTTCTTCGATGTTCCGCGCGGCGCCGAAGAAACGCTTCGGTTTCTCCAGGGCGTGGGCATCGACACCACCGGTCAATACCTTGCCGGAGCTCGGGATCACGGTGTTGTAGGCGCGAGCCAGACGGGTGATGGAGTCGAGCAGGATCACCACGTCCTTCTTGTGTTCGACCAGGCGCTTGGCCTTCTCGATCACCATTTCGGCAACCTGCACGTGGCGGGTTGGCGGCTCATCGAACGTCGAGGCAACCACTTCGCCGCGCACGGTGCGCTGCATTTCGGTAACTTCTTCCGGACGCTCATCGATCAGCAATACGATCAGGTGAACTTCAGGGTTGTTACGTGCGATGTTCGCTGCAATGTTCTGCAGCATGATGGTCTTACCGGCTTTCGGCGGTGCGACGATCAGGCCACGCTGGCCCTTGCCGATGGGAGCGCACAGGTCGATGACTCGACCGGTCAGGTCTTCGGTGGAACCGTTGCCGGCTTCCATCTTCATGCGCACGGTCGGGAACAGCGGGGTCAGGTTCTCGAAGAGAATCTTGTTTTTCGCGTTCTCGGGACGATCGAAGTTGATCGTGTCGACCTTGAGCAGGGCGAAATAACGCTCGCCTTCCTTCGGAGGGCGGATCTTGCCAACGATGGTGTCACCGGTGCGCAAGTTGAAGCGACGGATCTGGCTCGGCGAGACATAGATATCGTCTGGGCCGGCGAGATAGGAGGCGTCTGCAGAGCGGAGGAAGCCGAAGCCGTCCTGGAGAATCTCCAGCACGCCATCACCGGAGATTTCCTCGCCGCTTTTCGCGTGCTTTTTCAGCAGGGAGAAAATCACGTCCTGCTTGCGCGAACGGGCCATATTTTCTATGCCCATCTGTTCGGCCAATTCGAGCAGTTCGGTAATCGGCTTTTGCTTGAGTTCAGTCAGATTCATATAGGAATGACGTAATCATTTATGGAGGGGGGGAAATTAAGCTTTTGGCTTAATGAGGCCGCGCCGCAGAGAAGGCGACAGGATCGCGTACTAATCGAAAGGAATGCGTCGGCGACGGCTTGCAGGGGGCAGTGGAGAAACCAGTGCGGGGCCGAATGTACCACCTGAGTTTCGGAGCGTCTAGCCCTGTTTCACGAAAAAGCCCCGCGATTTGCGGGGCTTTTTGCTGACGCTTAGATGTGCGCGTCGAGGAAAGCTTGCAACTGGGACTTCGACAGCGCGCCTACTTTGGTCGCTTCGATGTTGCCGTCCTTGAACAGCATCAGGGTCGGGATACCACGCACGCCGTGCTTGGCCGGGGTTTCCTGGTTGTCGTCGATGTTCAGCTTGGCAATGGTCAGCTTGCCTTCGTAGGTGGTCGCAATGTCGTCCAGGACTGGAGCGATCATTTTGCAAGGGCCGCACCATTCAGCCCAGTAGTCAACCAGCACCGGGCCAGCAGCCTTGAGTACTTCGGCCTCAAAGGTCGCGTCGGTGACGTGCTTGATAAGATCGCTGCTCATGGATGTCTCCGGATTGTAAGCAAAAAAAACGTTGCCCATCATAGCTGCCCTTCCCCCGTTCAGGAAGCCGTCTCTGATTGAGTCTTGCTATGGTGGTGCATGAGTTTGGGTATGGGCCCAACTCAGGGCGTTACGGGAGTCACAAAGGCAATGCCAGTACGCAATGCCGCGTTGCGCACGTGTTCCTGCATGGTTTTTTGTGCCGCTGCACTGGCGCGACGTGCCAGGGCACGCAGGATTCGACGGTGCTCCTGCCAGGTTTCCATGGCCCGCTCCGGCCGGATGAACGGTAGTTTCTGGCTCTCCAGAAACACCTCGGCGCTGGCGCTGAGTATGCTCACCATCGCCTGATTGCCGCTGGCCAGGAGGATGCGCTGGTGAAATTCGAAGTCCAGTCGGGCGGCAGCTTCGAAGTCACCGGCCTTGAGCACTTTGCGCATGGCCTCGACATTGTCTTCAAGGCTATCCAGCTCATCGAGGGTCAATGTCACTGCCGCCAAACCCGCCGCAAACCCCTCCAGCGCGTAGCGCAACTGGAAGATATCCAGCGGCGTGGCCTGGGCCGCGAAGGGCCAGGCAAATCCCGGCGACTCTTGTACCTCCTGCACAAACACGCCCTTGCCTGGCTGCACACTGACTACGCCCAAAGCACTGAGGGACGACAATGCCTCGCGCAAAGACGCCCGGCTCACGCCCAACTGCACTGCCAAGTCGCGCTGGGATGGCAATGCATCACCCGGCCCGAAGCCCTGCTCCTTGATCAGTTTACGGATGGCCTGCAGGGCCGCTTCCGGTACGGCTTGGGCGATGGAATTCATAAAAAACTCAAGGTTCCAGACAACTGAGCGGCTAGTTGTAAAGCTATTCGCAGCCGGCGGCAAGCTACGCCCCAAAGGGGCTCGCCAGGTTTTGTCGACGCCCGAAAAGGGTGCGAAATGCCTGCCAACTGTTCAGACCAGTAAGACCACTTAAACTCAACAAATCCGAGCGTTGCAGGCCATTGCGACGGTCATGGCATGGGCTGTGCACTGGGCAAATCCAGAAATTCCCTTCGCCCTTCTCGGAGAGTTGCCATGACCAAGCGCTACAGCGCCCTGCTCACTGCCCTGTTTGCCAGCCTGATGCTGAGCCAGGCACCCGCCCAGGCCAACGGTCTGGACGACATCGTCGCCCGTGGCACCCTCAAGGTCGCCGTGCCCCAGGACTTCCCGCCATTCGGTTCGGTCGGCCCCGACATGAAACCACGCGGCCTGGATATCGACACCGCCAAGCTGCTGGCCGACCAACTCAAGGTCAAGCTGGAACTGACGCCGGTCAACAGCACCAACCGCATTCCGTTCCTCACCACCGGCAAGGTCGACTTGGTGATCTCCAGCCTGGGCAAGAACCCCGAGCGTGAAAAGGTCATCGACTTCTCCAAGGCCTAC
The DNA here is from genome assembly GCF_058793055.1 of Pseudomonas sp. MPR-R2A5. Classification (NCBI taxonomy): domain Bacteria; kingdom Pseudomonadati; phylum Pseudomonadota; class Gammaproteobacteria; order Pseudomonadales; family Pseudomonadaceae; genus Pseudomonas; species Pseudomonas sp. MPR-R2A5. Next base: position 49,193 of record NZ_JBXAFK010000025.1, on the reverse strand, counting down.
GCCCCCTTCTACCTGGCGGTGTTCGGCCCGCCTGACGCCCCCATCGCCAGCACTGACGACCTCAAGGGCAAGACCATCAGCGTGACTCGTGGCGCCATCGAAGACATCGAGCTGACCGCCGTCGCCCCCAAAGAGGCAACCATCAAGCGCTTCGAAGATAACAACTCGACCATCGCCGCCTACCTGGCCGGCCAAGTCGACCTGATCGCAAGCGGCAACGTGGTGATGGTAGCGATCAGCGAGCGCAACCCGAAACGCGTGCCCGCGCTGAAAGTGAAGCTCAAGGATTCGCCGGTGTACGTGGGCGTGAACAAGAACGAGCCGGCGTTGCTGGAGAAGGTCAACCAGATCCTGGTCGCGGCCAAGGCGGACGGCAGCCTGGAAAAGAACGCGATGCAGTGGCTCAAAGAACCACTGCCTGCTGACCTCTGAAGCGGAGCTGATTGATGGCCTATCAATTCGACTTTGTGCCGGTGCTGGCCAATACCGACCTGCTGTTGCGCGGTGCCCTGTTCACCCTTGAGCTGACCGCTATCGGCGCGATCCTGGGGGTCGCCCTGGGCACCGTGGGGGCCGTGGTGCGGGCGTGGAAAATCCAGCCATTCGCCTGGTTCTTTGGGGTGTATGTCGAGTTGATCCGCAACACGCCGTTCCTGGTGCAGTTGTTCTTTATCTTCTTCGGCCTGCCGTCCCTGGGGCTGAAGATTACCGAGTGGCAAGCCGCCGTGCTGGCGATGGTGATCAACCTGGGGGCCTACTCCACCGAAATCATCCGCGCCGGTATCCAGGCCATCCCGCGCGGGCAACTGGAGGCCGCCGCAGCGCTGGCGATGACACGCTTCGAAGCATTCCGCCATGTGGTGCTGCTACCGGCGCTGGGCAAGGTGTGGCCGGCCTTGAGCAGCCAGATCATCATTGTGATGCTCGGCTCGGCGGTGTGTTCGCAGATCGCCACCGAGGAACTGAGCTTTGCCGCCAACTTTATCCAGTCGCGTAACTTCCGCGCGTTTGAAACCTATGCCCTGACCACCCTGGTGTACCTGTGCATGGCGTTGATGATTCGCCAGTTCCTCAACTGGATTGGCCGCCGCTTCGTGATGAGGAACAGTCGATGAGTGATTTTTCCTTCTGGGACATCGTTCGCAACCTGGCCACCGGCCTGCAGTGGACATTGTTGTTGTCGTTGGTGGCGTTTGTCGGCGGTGGCCTGATCGGCTTGCTGGTGATGACGATGCGCATCAGCCGCAAGGCTTTCCCGCGTAATGTCGCGCGCACCTACATCGAACTGTTCCAGGGCACGCCGCTGTTGATGCAACTGTTCCTGGTGTTTTTCGGCATCGCCCTGCTTGGCGTGGATATCTCGCCCTGGCTGGCCGCGGCGATTGCCTTGACGCTGTTCACCAGCGCCTACCTCGCCGAAATCTGGCGTGGCTGCGTCGACTCCATCGCCCACGGGCAGTGGGAAGCCTCGGCCAGCCTGGCCCTCAACCCATTTGAGCAACTGCGCTACGTGATCCTGCCCCAGGCCCTGCGAATTGCCGTGGCGCCCACCGTGGGCTTCTCGGTGCAGGTGGTCAAAGGCACCGCAGTGACCTCGATCATCGGCTTCACCGAATTGACCAAGACCGGCGGCATGCTCGCCAATGCCACTTTCGAGCCCTTTATGGTCTACGGCCTGGTGGCCCTCGGTTACTTCCTGCTCTGCTACCCCTTGTCCCTCAGTGCGCGCTACCTGGAAAGGAGACTGCATGCCTCTGCTTAGAATTTCCGCCCTGCATAAGTATTACGGCGATCACCACGTACTCAAGGGCATCGACCTGACGGTTGAAGAAGGCCAGGTGGTGGCGATCATCGGCCGCAGCGGCTCGGGTAAATCCACTTTACTGCGAACCCTCAATGGCCTGGAATCGATCAACGACGGCGTGATTGAAGTTGACGGCGAATACCTCGACGCCGCCCGTGCCGACCTGCGCAGCCTTCGGCAGAAAGTGGGCATGGTGTTCCAGCAGTTCAACCTGTTCCCGCACCTTACGGTGGGCGAAAACGTCATGCTTGCGCCACAGGTCGTACAAAAAGTGCCCAAGGCCAAGGCGACACAATTGGCGCGACAGATGCTGGAACGCGTTGGCCTGGGCGAGAAGTTCGACGCCTTTCCCGATCGCCTTTCAGGCGGCCAGCAGCAACGCGTTGCCATCGCTCGTGCGCTGGCGATGTCGCCCAAGGTGCTGCTGTGCGATGAAATCACTTCGGCGCTGGACCCGGAACTGGTCAATGAAGTCCTCAGTGTGGTTCGCCAGTTGGCCAAGGACGGCATGACCCTGATCATGGTGACCCACGAAATGCGCTTTGCCCGGGAAGTCGGGGATAAGCTGGTGTTCATGCACCAGGGCAAGGTGCATGAAGTCGGTGATCCCAAGGGGCTGTTTGCAAACCCTCAGACTGCCGAGCTCGCGAATTTCATCGGCACTACCGAGGCCTCCGCCTGACCCGTCAGCCTCCTGGCACCAGCTCGAATCGTCCATTGCCCTCCAGCGTGGTTTTATCGCGAACGGCAATGGCCGCACTCGACAGCCAGGTGTCGACCTGCACCTGCGCTGAAAAGGTACGCCCGGTGGCAGGCAACCCACCTGCCAACACAACCAGCACCTGCCCTGGGCGCAGGGCCCCGCCTCGCTCGGCGTGGTTGTACAACTGCGCCAGCTCCACGGGCTTCCCATCCAGCAGGGGATGCTGGAGGGTCAGGTTGAAATAGTCTTGCCGACCAAACCTGTAGCCCTCAGCGTTGGCGGGCGTACCGTCAAAACGCAGCGCAATCACGGTTGCCCCAGGGCACACCACATTCAAACGCACTGTGCGCTTGCCCATGGAAACGGCCTGGCTGGCCGACTGCCCGTCACTTCGCAGCAGGCCATAGTCAACCAGCGGCTGGCTCAAGGACAAACGACAAGCCGCACTGGCCTCACCCGCCAGCAACAGCCCCGCCAGCAGCACACCAGCACGCTTCAAGGCGCCAGCCCTAGCGGCAGGTCGCCGAAGCGGCTTCATAAAATTGGCCATCATTCGTTTGCTCCGCGAGGTCGAGTTTCAGTACGCAAGAAGTCGCATTCGACGAGGATACTTTCAGGGTTTTCAACGCATCGGCATTACTCAGGAAAATCATGCCGTCACCCACTACGGTGGTCAGGAAAGTATTGTCAGCTCCCAGGACCGCAGCGCCCTGGGGCAAAGGGTTACCCCCCGAGTCGGTGGCACGCAGCAGCACTCGTCGCACCTTCACCACATCGAAGTTGACCTGACTGAACGAACCTCGCCCTGCCTCCAGGGTCCTGGTGCCATTCTTGATATCCACTTGTTTCGGCAAGCTTTTGCCTTCGACTTCCAACTGGCTGGTTTGATAGGCCGGCAAGGCGGCAATGACCGCATTGCCCCATGGGTCGGTCCATACGGGGCCTTGCGGCGTGGTAATCCGTGCGCCAGGGATATCGCCGACCGAGACCACGCCAAACGTGTCCTCGACAGGGTAAGGCGATAGCGTGACGCCTTCCGAGTGAGCAACCACACCGCCTTGCACCTGTCCGCTGTAGCTGGTGTTGTAAGAATCGCGGTTGATTCCCAGGCCCACCTGGGCATAGCGGGATGTCGTATTGAGCGTTGCGCCCAGTGTGTTTCCAGCAGGCTCACCCAGCTCATGATCACTGCGGACCTGGTAGTTCAGCGTTTCATCGACGCGCTCGTCATAGGCGGTACCGATGCTGGATCGCAGGCCCTGGCGGCGGGCATACGTACTCAGGGAACGATCGCCACCCAAGGGCACGCTGACCTGCAAGCGCACACCTACGCCGTCGTCGTTTCGGCCCTTGTCCTTTGCCTGGCTGGATTGGCCTACTTGCGAGTCCACCGTCACGCCCACGTTGGCGTACAAGAAGTTCTTGTTCCATGAGCCATAGACGTGCTCGGAAGTGCGGCTGTTGAAATGCGATCCACGCGTATAGCCGATAGAGAAGCCACCGAATAGCGGGTCCGCCCAGCTGAAACCCGCGGTGTACTGGTTCTTGAAGCGCGAGCCTTCATGCCCTTCACGGGATACGGCATCGAGTACGTCCCGGTAACCCTGCGTCTGGGTCGTGGCGCTCAACGCCATCTGCACATCCCAGGGCAATGCAGCGCCTACGGAAATACTGCTTCGGGCGCCCTGTACTTTTTTCGAATGGTCTCGAGACAGGTTATTACGCACCCCGACGGAAAAGCGCTGGGAGAAATTACTGTCCAGCGCCCATCCCAACGAGTTATAGCCTTCAGTGGCCTGCACACCTGCGCTGAGCGCGCTGTTCCTGCCCACCGCCCAAGTGCCACTCCCCATGGCCATCAAGGGCTCCCTGGCGCCTCGCCGCTCGACATCGCGAATCTTGCCCACCGACGCGGCGTAGCCCGACTTGACGGGCACTGCCGCACGAAACGAGGCGGCGGGTACCACAAAGCTGCGCTGGCCACCGCGAGTGTCGATGACGGTGACGTTAAGATCGCTGGTGCCATTGAGCAAGGGCAGGTTCTTCAAGGCGAAAGGCCCCTCTGGCACCACTGTTGTGTAGATCAGGGCACCGGACTGCCTCACCTCGACCCGTGATTGGCTAAGAGCCTGCCCTTCCACCAGGACGCCTGCGTTGGCCGCACGGTTTTCTATACCGTCAGGGAACAGCTGTGCCCCCATCAGTTGCACGCCACCAAACACAGGACTGGTTCCAGAAACCTGTCCGACTTGGAATGTAGAAGCCAGCGGCGCAAAGTCGCGCTGTGCATAGGCGTACAGATGCTCGGACGTGGTGTTACGGTCGTTGGCGATGTAGAGCTGGCGACTGCGGGCAATCCAGTCGCCCAGGTTGAAACCCACCTCGGTGGAGGCGGACATATAACGGTTGGTGTCTGCTCGCGAGTGACTATTGACTGCCTGAATGTCGTAATTGAGCAGTGCGGCGGTGCCCCCCCGAGCGTAGCTGCCGGAACCTCGCTGACCATCGTGCAGCGCGTCCGTGGGCACCACTAACGCCACTTCTTCACTTCCAGGACGCAGGGTCGTGACCGTCTTGGGGTACTCGGCCCGAAAATCATGGCAGGCGTGATCAGCGTCGGCCCCCTTGTCAATCACCGAGGAAGGCACACGCAGGCCTGCGCGCTCCAGCAAGGCACGGGTAAAACACAATTCGCCCTCGCTATCGAAGCGTGCATCCGTCAAGCCAATACGTTCACCATTCACGGTCAGGTCTACGACCCTCAGGCCCTCGCTAAAACGCGGGGCGCTACGGAAATACTGGGCAACCGAAGGGCTGATGCCACGCGCCTGCAACGTCGCCAGATCAAAACCCGCGATGGTCGATGTCGGTGCCGCATAAGACCCCGTCGCCACCCCCGACATCATCACTACACACACCGACAGGCTCAGGCCATTGACGCTGAACAGCGGCTGGGGTGTTTGTTTTTCACGTGAACGACTACGAACCGTGCCGGTGACTCCGTTGATATCACTCATGGCGGATTACGGTGCGTTCGCTACGAGCAACGCTTCGTAGCTATCGACGGAAAAACCATACACGGTGGCAGGCTCGAGGGTGACGGAGGTCGCCCCTGGTGCCGCTGTCTTCAACTCCACGCTCAATACTTCGCCCGGCAGGATGTAGGTACGGGGAAGGCTGGTGCTGATTTTCTGTGGATTGAGCCGTACTTCAGCCGCCAAACGAACCACATAGGGGCTGTCGTTACGCACACTCAAGGTTTTGTTCCGGAGTTGCCATGCCAGCAACTCCCAGGGTGCCTCGTGCCGCGGCAGTCCCTTCGGATGCAGGATCAGCGGCAGATTCTGTCGAAGGCTGATACCGATGGTTGCACCCGAACCGGGTTGAGCCTGGGGAATGCCTTCGAAGGAAACGCGCTTCAACCGCTGGGTCTTGAGCGGTTCCTTGGCGGTTATCAGGAACCTCACCATTTGCCGCTCACCACCATCGACCCGTGCAACCGGCGGGGTCAACACCACCAGGGGCTCAAGATCTTCTGGAATATCCTCGATGGTCGAATGCAGCAACGCGGGTCGGGCATCCGTATTTGTCACATTGATGCTGGCCTCCCCATCGGCCTCATTCAAAACGACGACAGTGGTTTCAGGTTGCATGCCATCGCCCACCGCCACGCTGCATAAAAGAAAGTTGAAGCATACAAACAACGAAAGGAGAGCCTTTGCCTTTGACACTATTATCATTTGTTCTTCCCTTCATTTAACGAGCATCAAAACGATTGGTGCAACTTCCAGCACGCCACGCAAGAGCACTGATTTGCCCTGACCACACCCACTACCCCTTAGAGATAGCGCAACTCCAAAGTCGCGAGACCGTCCAACCTGGCCACATCCTTAAAATTCAATTCGGAGGTTTTATTGATGACGGCTTGAAACTGTAGATATCCAGAAATAACAGTAAGCCGCACAGGCGCCATTGTTCCTGAATACCAGCTGGTTAAATGTCCCCCCTGCCCCAGCGCACCCTCACCCCCCACCCAGCGTCCTTGACCGTCCCCATAAAGAGGCAAAACAGGCCTTCCGTCAGCGGTGGAATTAAGCAATTGCATTATGTAACCACCAATCTTTTGATTCGCCGCGGTCAACCCAAGCCCGAAATTGAAGCGATCAGTAACCGGATGATCGAACTGACGTCTCATCATGTCCGGAATTTTACTGGCGGCGCGATTATCTACAGCGGTCACAGCCAACTGGGTTCCAGAAGAGCACTTAATGTTATAAGGCGTACTTTTCGCTTCCAGCGTGGTGTAGTTTGTAGCGCTTAATAGTTGAGGGTCAATGGTGCCATAATCGATGACCGCATTGACCAATGTGAAGCTGCAACTTGCAGGCACAATAAAGCCCTTTACACGCACATCAATAGCCTGGGCATTAAAACCTGCGACAACCAGAAATATGCCCGTCATCACTGCAACTATTTTTTTCATACAATTTACCGCTCATAAGACTGTCTGTTGCAGGTTTTGTAGTCCTGCCCCAATCACGCCTCTCTGACAGGTAATGAAATCCAATACTGTTAAAGGGAACGTTCACGAGACAGGAACCTGTAGCAGGTGGGCACACGTCTTAGAGGTAGCGCAGCTCCAGTGTGGCCTGACCATCCAGGCTTACCCGGCTACTCAAGTCGAGCTCGGACGTTTTATTGATGACGGCCTGGACTTCCAGGTTTCCGGAAAGGGTATTGAGTTGAATAGGGGTAGCGGTGCCCGAGTACCACGAGGCAACATTGGAAACGAGCCCCAAGGCTTGGCCACCCGCCGACCAACTTGCACCATTATTGGTGGAGGTCAGAACGCCGACCGCTTTACCATCCGCTACCGAATTGCGCAGGTGAACAACATAGCCGCCAACCTTCTGATTTTTGGAATTAACGCCCAGGCCGTAGTTGTAAGTATCCGTGTAGCTACTACCGAACTGAGACACCATCAAGTTAGGGATGCGGGTACTGGCACGGTTATCGACTGCCTTGATGCCCACTTTGGCCTTGGCGTGAGATCCGCACCTTATTGCATACGGCGTGCTTTTCTTTGCGAGCTTGGTGTAATTTGTTGCACTCAGTGTATTCGGATCAATACTGCCATAATCAATAACCGAGTTAGTAATAGTAAAGCTGCAGCTGGGAGGAGCAATGGATCCTTTTACGCGTAGATCTGCCGCTTGAGCTGTCAAGCCAGCAACAGCCAAAAATACACCTGCGAATATTGCTATATTCTTCTTCATCTAAAGCGCACCTTAATCAAGAATTAGAGGGTGTATCAATAAAGATCAAAAAGCTCCTCATGCGCGCCCGGCGACGACGCCTACCAATATCTTCTTCCTGAAACGCTGACCGATAGATCAATAACACCACGGCACAATCGCCGGTCGGAAGTATCAACGCTTCACATCGGCGATAAAGCCGGAAAAAATATCAATTTCCGTAAGAACCATCAGCCGCGTAACGCGAAACCTTCAACCAGAGCCGTACGAATAAAAGCGCCACCAATAAGGTACAAAGATAAATCAAGTAGGACTTAGCCAATAAATCAGTAAATTCACGGGTAGCGGAACATGTCTTACAGCGGCTATCCGCCTTGCAATACAATATTTATGAACATTTCTTACATCCTTTACTCAATTGCCCTACCGAGCACGCAGCAAAAATCCCCTGGCACTACGCGTTGGCTCCAGCGGTCGATCGTGGCACGATGGTCAGGTTATCGACCGAGACCCCCAAACCATGCCGCAATCCCAAGCCAAGAATCTGTCCCTGATCGCCGCCATCGACCTGGGCTCCAACAGTTTTCACATGGTCGTGGCCAAGGCCCAGAACGGCGAGATCCGCATCCTTGAGCGGCTCGGCGAGAAAGTACAACTGGCAGCCGGGATCGACGATGAGCGCCAGCTCAATGAAGAATCCATGCAACGCGGCCTCGACTGCCTCAAGCGTTTTGCCCAACTGATCAACGGCATGCCCCAGGGCGCCGTGCGCATCGTCGGCACCAACGCTTTGCGCGAAGCACGCAACCGTGGCGAATTCATCCGCCGCGCCGAGGAGATCCTCGGGCACCCTGTAGAAGTCATCTCCGGCCGTGAGGAAGCCCGCCTGATCTACCTCGGCGTGTCCCACACCCTGGCCGATACCCCTGGCAAGCGCCTGGTGGCCGACATCGGCGGCGGCAGTACCGAATTCATCATCGGCCAGCGCTTCGAACCGTTGCTGCGCGAAAGCCTGCAGATGGGCTGCGTCAGTTATACCCAGCGTTATTTCAAGGACGGCAAGATTACCCCGGCGCGCTATGCCCAGGCCTACACGGCGGCACGCCTGGAAATCATGAGCATCGAGCACGCCCTGCACCGCTTGACCTGGGATGAGGCTATCGGCTCTTCAGGCACCATTCGCGCCATCGGCCTGGCCTTGAAGGCCGGTGGCCATGGTACCGGCGAGGTCAATGCCGAGGGCCTGGCCTGGCTCAAGCGCAAGCTGTTCAAGCTGGGGGATGCCGAGAAAATCGACTTCGATGGCATCAAGCCGGACCGTCGCACCATCTTCCCCGCCGGCCTGGCGATCCTCGAAGCGATCTTCGACGCCCTCGAACTGCAACGCATGGACCACTGTGACGGCGCTCTGCGCGAAGGCGTGCTGTACGACCTGCTGGGCCGTCATCACCATGAGGACGTGCGTGAGCGCACCCTCAGTTCGTTGATGGAGCGTTATCACGTCGACCTTGAACAAGCGGCACGCGTGGAGCGCAAGGCCCTGCATGCCTTCGACCAGGTGGCCGAGGACTGGGATCTGGAAGACGGTGTATGGCGCGAGCTGCTCGGCTGGGCGGCCAAGGTGCATGAGGTGGGCCTGGACATTGCCCACTACCATTACCATAAGCACGGCGCCTACTTGATCGAGCACTCCGACCTGGCCGGCTTCTCCCGGGAAGACCAGCAGATGCTTGCGCTGCTGGTGCGCGGCCATCGCCGCAATATCCCCAAGGACAAATTCGCCGAGTTCGGCGATGAAGGCATCAAGCTGATTCGCCTGTGTGTGCTGCTGCGTTTTGCAATCCTGTTCCACCACATCCGTGGCACCCAGGAAATGCCCCAGGTGACCCTGCGCGCCAACGGCGACAGCCTGGACGTGGTGTTCCCGAAAGGCTGGCTGGACGAAAACCAGCTGACCCAGGCGGACTTCGCCCAGGAAGCGGAATGGCTGACACGGGTGGGTTTCAGCCTGAACCTGCGCTGAGCCGATCCAAGACACACCGCAAACCAAATCTGGGAGGGGCACACCGCCCCTCCCAGATTGGCTCGCGTAAGACACCTCGCTCTTCCCCCCGTCACCACTCGTACAGACCTGTCAAATATGACAGTTGCGCACGCCTGCCGATCAGTTTTTACTCACGCTCACCCCCTCGCGTAACAGGCAGTAACGCCAAGGGCCAACAGACCGTCTCGTTCCAGGGAAGGGCACACTATGAAATTATCAGCGATCACGCTTACAGGCCTAGGCCTCTGGACTGCTGGCCTGAGCATTGCTCATGCAGCCACATGGACACCTTTCTCCGCAACCGTAGGTGCACAATGCGCGCCGGTCGACATCAACGATAGTGGCACGACCGTGGGCAACTGCAAGCCGGCCAGCGCCACCGCCAACAACATCCCATGGGTGGCCGACGGCTCCGCACACGGCCCCCAAACGGCACTGCCCCCTCTGGCGAGCGGGCAACCCTGCAGCGTTTGGGTAGTGTCCAACAATGGGAAAGTGGCGGGCAATTGCAGGGACGCCAGCAATTCCCACTTTGCAGTGGTGTGGGACGCCGCGTCTCCCGGAACGGCGCCCACCAAGCTGGATTCGCTACCCGCTACATTGTTAATCCCCCTGCTACGCCCCAAAGATGTCGCTACCGAAAGCGTTGCGATCAATGACCAAGGCGACGTGGCGGGTTCAAGCTTCGATGCCGATAGCCGGGGAACCGTAGTGTTTTATGCCTCCGGCAGCGGGACACCTGAACGCGTGTCCGGCTGGGGGGACAATTGCACCGTCGCAGATATCAACCGGCCCACCACCGGCACCCCGCAAATCGCGCTCAATTGCCCGAACAATGCAGGTAATACCACCCCGCGAGTCGCGGAAAAAACCGGACTATCCTACAACCTGACTGACTTGGCCCTGCCCACTGGGGCTAGTTACTGTACGGTCAGCAGCGCCACTAACACTGCAAGGTTTGTGGGGACATGCATTTATCCAAACTCGTCAGTAAACGTGGCGAAAAGTGCCTTCTGGAGCAGCAAGAATGCCATGCCCCTGGTACTGAACTTGTCCTCGGGCTCAAAAAACATGGCCATCGATATCAACGAGGAAGGCCTGGTGCTGGTGTCCCAGAACACCGCAGATGGGCGATACCAGTACATGACCTGGGTACCCTCCGTGCTCCCTATCCCGGTCATCACGATCATCCCTCTTCCGAGTGGAAGCGTATGGGGCGAAGCCGGTGCGATTTCCAGCAGTACTGTCGTTGGGTTGAACATCCTTACCAGCGACCAATACTCACAGGGTTGCACCTGGACACCGACGGCAGGAACGGTATGCCTGCCGTCGATTGGCGGCGGCAAAAACAACCAGGTGACGGTCATTTCCAAAAATGGAACGTACATAGCCGGAGTGGTCATGGACAGCACACAAACCGTTGTTGCTGTAACGACGCGGCTCCCCTGAAAAGCAGGTTTGCGGGACATCAATAGCCATCGCGGCGCTGCATGCACTGAAAGAAGGAGTTGCACTTATGAAATGCAGAATGGTTGTCAGCGGCCTCCTGTGTCTATGGGCCGTCAGTCAAATCACAATGCCGCCATCTGCTGAAGCCGGGCGTTGGTTCTTCGGTAGATACTATGCAAAAGGAGGCTATGTAGGAGGAGGATGGTATATCCCTCTATTCCCTCCAGGGAATAGTGACTCGAACATAGCAGGAGACTCGAACCCAGGGCCTGGCACTTCGGTCACTGAGCACACCGCACCTAACCCTGCCGTCTGTAAGGGTGGATACCGATGGGGGCGAGTAACCCCTGACGACTTCATCACAAAAATCTATTGCTAAGTCCTTAACCAAAGCATCGAGGGCGACTGACAGCTAGCCAACAACATCGAAAAAACCGCGGGGCCTTTCGCCCCCGTCTTCCATCTTCGCTGTTTGAGGGCATTCCCTAAGCCCGAGTACCGCCTCAGTTCACCGACAGAATCGGGCTACCCAACCTCTCCAACAACGTCGCCTGCGCGCTGCGTGGGTTCTGGTTGCCAGTTGGCGTATTACGCACATAGCGCCCGTCCGACTGCAGTTACGGGACATCAATAGCCATCGCGGCGCTGCATGCACCGAAAGAAGGAGTTGCACTTATGAAATGCAGAATGGTTGTCAGCGGCCTCCTGTGTCTATGGGCCGTCAGTCAAATCACAATGCCGCCATCTGCTGAAGCCGGGAGTTGGCACGGCGGTGGACTCAATACGGGAGGAGAATTGAATTCCCGTCAATGGGGTAGTGTTTGGAGAAGCGACCTGAGCGTGCCCCTTTGGACATTGAGCCCAACGCAAATAACCCTGCGGCCTGTAAGGGCGGGCGACTGACAGCTCGCCAACAACATCGAAAAAAAAGCGGGGGCTTTCGCCCCCGTCTTCTATCTTCACTGTTTGAGGGCATTCCCTAAGCCCGAATACCGCCTCAGTTCACCGACAGAATCGGGCTACCCAACCTCTCCAGCAATGTCGCCTGCGCGCTGCGCGGGTTCTGGTTGCCGGTTGGCGTATTGCGCACATAGCGCCCGTCCGACTGCAGGCTCCAGCTGTGGGTGTTGTCGGTCAGATAGCTTTCCAACTCTTTCTTGACCCGCATAATCAACTTCTTGCCTTCCACCGGGAAGCAGGTCTCCACGCGCTTGTCGAGGTTGCGCTCCATCCAGTCGGCGCTGGAGAGGAACATCTGCTCTTCGCCGCCGTTGAGGAAGTAGAACACCCGCGTGTGCTCCAGGAAGCGGCCGATGATCGAGCGCACATGGATATTGTGCGAGACGCCGGCAATGCCTGGGCGCAGGCAGCACATGCCACGCACCACCAGGTCGATGCGCACGCCGGACTGGCTGGCCTTGTACAGCGCGCGGATGATCTTCGGATCGGTCAGCGAGTTGAACTTGGCGATGATATGCGCCGGCTTGCCTTCGAGGGCGAACTGGGTCTCGCGGGCAATCATGTCGAGCATGCCCTTCTTCAGGGTGAACGGCGCGTGCAGCAGCTTCTTCATGCGCAAAGTCTTGCCCATGCCGATCAACTGGCTGAACAACTTGCCGACGTCCTCACACAGGGCGTCATCGGAGGTCAGCAAGCTGTAGTCGGTGTAGAGTTTGGCGTTGCCGGCATGGTAGTTACCGGTACCCAGGTGCGCGTAACGCACGATCTCGCCGGCTTCGCGGCGCAGGATCAGCATCATCTTGGCGTGGGTCTTGAAGCCCACCACGCCGTAGATCACCACCGCACCGGCCGCTTGCAGGCGGCTGGCCAGTTGCAGGTTGGACTCTTCGTCGAACCGCGCACGCAGCTCGATCACTGCCGTGACCTCCTTGCCGTTACGCGCCGCATCGACCAGCGCATCGACGATTTCCGAGTTGGCGCCGCTGCGGTACAGGGTCTGGCGTACGGCCAATACATGCGGGTCCTTGGCGGCCTGGCGCAGCAGGTCGACCACCGGGGTGAAGGACTCGAACGGGTGCAGCAGCAGGATGTCCTGCTTGCTCACGACGCTGAAGATGTTCTCGCTGTTTTGCAGCAGTTTCGGGATCTGCGGCGTGAACGGCGTGTATTGCAGCTCTGGATGGCTGTCCAGGCCAGTGATGCTGAACAGGCGCGTCAGGTTGACCGGGCCGTTGACCTGGTACAGCTCGCTCTCGCCCAGGTTGAACTGTTTGAGCAAGTAGTCCGAGAGGTGCTTCGGACAGGTGTCGGCCACTTCCAGGCGCACCGCATCGCCGTAGCGCCGCGAGAACAACTCACCGCGCAGGGCACGGGCCAAGTCTTCGACGTCTTCGGAATCCAGAGCCAGGTCGGCGTTGCGGGTCAGGCGGAACTGGTAGCAGCCCTTGACCTTCATGCCCTGGAACAGGTCATCGGCGTGGGCGTGGATCATCGACGACAGGAACACATAGTTATCGCCAGCGCCCCCTACCTCTTCCGGTACCTTGATGATCCGTGGCAACAGGCGCGGTGCCGGGATGATCGCCAGGCCGGAATCGCGACCGAACGCGTCGATACCTTCAAGCTCAACGATGAAGTTCAGGCTCTTGTTCACCAGCAACGGGAACGGGTGCGTCGGGTCGAGGCCGATGGGCGTGATGATCGGTGCGATTTCGTCACGGAAGTAGCGGCGCACCCAGGTCTTGATCTTGGTGGTCCAGTGACGACGACGGATAAAGCGGACCTGATGTTTTTCCAGTTCCGGCAGCAGGATGTCGTTGAGGATCGCGTACTGGCGATCGACATGCCCGTGCACCAGCTCACTGATGCGCGCCAGCGCCTGGTGTGGCTGCAGGCCGTCGGCACCGGCTTGTTCACGGGCGAAGGTGATCTGCTTCTTGAGGCCGGCGACGCGGATTTCGAAGAACTCGTCCAGGTTGCTGGAGAAGATCAGCAGGAATTTCAGCCGTTCCAACAATGGGTAGGACTCATCCAGCGCCTGCTCCAGCACGCGGATGTTGAATTGCAGTTGTGACAGCTCACGGTGGATGTACAGGCTGCTGTCATCCAGGTTGGTCACCACCGCCACCGGTGCCGGCGCGGGCACGGGCGCTTCGGCGACCGCAACGGGCGGGGCCGGCTCCAGCTCCGGCGGGGTCTCGGCGATTTGTTCAACCACCGGGTGAGCGTCTTTTACGGCAACTTCGGAGAGTCCTTCGGTATTCATCGAGTGTTCCTGTGAGGGCTATTGTTGCTCTCTAAGCAATTGGGCAGCGCGGGCAGCGAAGTAGGTCAGGATGCCATCAGCACCCGCACGTTTAAAGGCAGTCAGGGATTCGAGGATCACCCCTTCGCTCAACCAACCATTCTGGATCGCGGCCATGTGCATGGCGTATTCACCGCTGACCTGATAGACAAAGGTCGGCACCTTGAATTCCTCTTTGACCCGGTAAAGGATGTCCAGGTAGGGCATCCCGGGCTTGACCATCACCATGTCGGCCCCTTCGGCCAGGTCGGCCGCCACTTCGTGCAGGGCCTCATGGCTGTTGGCCGGGTCCATCTGGTACGAGGCTTTGTTCGCCTTGCCCAGGTTCAGTGCCGAGCCCACCGCATCGCGGAACGGGCCATAGTAGGCACTGGCATATTTGGCCGAGTAGGCCATGATCCGTACATTGACGTGGCCGGCCAGTTCCAGGGCTTCGCGAATCGCCTGGATGCGACCGTCCATCATGTCCGACGGGGCGACCACCTGGGCACCGGCGGCGGCGTGGGACAAGGCCTGCTTGACCAGCGCGTCAACGGTGATGTCGTTCTGAACATAGCCGTCTTCATCGAGGATGCCATCCTGCCCGTGGGTGGTGAACGGGTCCAGGGCCACGTCGGTGATCACCCCCAGCTCCGGGAACCGTTTGCGCAAGGCGCGGGTGGCGCGCTGGGCAATACCGTCCGGGTTCCAGGCTTCGGCAGCGTCGAGGGACTTGAGTTCAGAGGGGGTCACCGGGAACAGCGCCAACGCCGGAATACCCAGCGCCACCCAGTTCGCGGCTTCTTCGAGCAGCAGATCAATGGTCAAGCGCTCTACCCCAGGCATCGATGCCACCGCTTCCCGACGATTCTCACCGTCGAGCACGAACACCGGCAGGATCAGATCGTTCGTCGTCAGCACGTTTTCACGAACCAGGCGGCGAGAGAAATCATCACGGCGATTGCGACGCAGACGAGTGGCAGGGAACAGGCGATTGGCAGGGGTAAAGCTCACGACAGACTCCTGAGCCCGTGTTTACGGGCGAGCGTTGCAGTTATAAGCGGCCATTATGACGAAGGAATGACAGTTGTGCTTATCGATGCGACCTGTAGTCGCATTCGTCGTTTCTGTAGGAAATGTTCACTTCGTGACACATCTCGATACTTTCATGAATGATCACGAAGGCGTAGGCTGCGCGTTCATTTCGCCAGCACCCAGACCATGCTTCAACAATTTCTGCATGACTTCGGCTACTTTGCCCTGTTCCTAGGCACGTTCTTCGAAGGTGAGACCATCCTGGTACTCGCAGGCTTCCTGGCGTTCCGTGGATACATGGATATCAACCTGGTGGTCGTCGTTGCCTTTTTTGGCAGCTACGCCGGCGACCAGCTGTGGTACTTCCTGGGGCGCAAGCACGGCCGCAAACTGTTGGCGCGCAAGCCGCGCTGGCAATTGATGGGCGACAAGGCCCTGGAACATATCCGCAAGCACCCGGACATCTGGGTGCTGAGCTTCCGGTTCGTCTACGGCTTGCGTACGGTGATGCCGGTGGCGATTGGCTTGTCAGGCTACCCGCCGGCCCGCTACCTGATCCTCAATGGGATAGGCGCAGCCGTCTGGGCCGCCGCGCTCGGGGCCGCAGCCTATCACTTCGGCGCGGTGCTGGAAGGCATGCTGGGTAGCGTCAAGAAGTACGAGCTGTGGGTGCTGGGCGCATTATTGCTGTTGGGCCTCGGCCTGTGGCTGCGCCGCCGCTTCAAGAACGCACGCATCACCCGCCAGGCGTGCGCCGACGCCAAGGCCCGACTGGCCGAACAGCAACAGGCCGAGCCCGCTAAAGTCGATGCGCCTAAGACGCCAATCGAGTAAGCCGGCCTCTGCAGCAGTAGAGGCCGATCACACTGAGCAAGCTGTAACTGAGCAGCCCCAGCCAGCCCAGGTAGCTGGCCGGCCATAGCCCCAGCAGCGGCGCCAGCCACACCAAGGGCACGTTCAGCGCCAGGCGCACCAGCTCCGCCTTCAACGCCCATGGGCGATTCTCCAGGGCCACGCCCAACGTAAACAGGCCCAGCGCCATTGCACTCCAGCCCAGGATCAGCGCAGCCGTGGGCAAACCTTCGCCGAAATTCATCAAGTAGCTGCCAAACCCCACATACGCCGCAAATTGCAGGGCGATATAGACCTGCTGGCGCGCGTCCAGCGGCACGTCGAATTTACGAAACTGGCTCAGGTCTGGCTTGGCCAACGGGTATTTGGCCTTCACGTCCGCCGGGCGCCAGCCGGTACGCATGAACCAGATGCGCAGCTTGTCCCACCAGCGTTCGGTGCGTCGCGCATCACTCCACAACTGCGCATAGAACTGCAGGTTGGCCCACAGCGGATTCCAACTGGCCAAAGGCGTGGTCACGCCGAAAATCACCGGCTCGTTGTCGTCTTCTTCCTGGAAGGTGCCGAACAGCCGGTCCCAAATAATGAACACCCCGCCGTAGTTGCGATCCATGTAGAGAGCGTTCTGTGCATGGTGGGCCCGATGATTGGATGGCGTGACGAAGAACCACTCGAACCAGCCAAGCTTGGGCACATGGCGGGTGTGAACCCAGAATTGGTACAACAGGTTGAGCGAAGCCACGCTGATAAACACCACCAGCGGCACGCCAAGCACGGCCAGGGGCAGGTAGAAGATCCAGCTCAGCAGAAAGCCGGTGCTGGTCTGGCGCAGGGCGGTGCTGAGGTTGTAGTCCTCGCTCTGGTGATGCACCGAATGGGCGGCCCACAGGATATTGCGTTCATGCCCCATGCGGTGCAGCCAGTAGTAGCAGAAGTCGTAGAACACAAAAGCGAACACCCAGGTCCAGGCACTCTGGGCAGGCAACTCGATAAGTGCCAGGTGCTTGAGGGCGAACGCATAGGTCAGCAGCCCCACGCCCTTGGTCAACAAGCCCGTGGTGGTAGACAGCACGCCGGTGCTGAGGCTGTTGATGGCATCCGCCACCCGGTAGTTACGCTGGCTGCGCCAACGATCGGCCAGCAACTCAACCACGATCAAGGCGATGAAAAACGGTACCGCGTAAGGCACGAAGTCCATGGGCTAGTCCGGTCTATTTTTGTTACATCAAGATTAGGTGCTGCGGCGAGAGTTCCCATTGGCAACAGATGACAAATTAGTAGACATTTAACGCCAAGACCCCAGGAGAAATGCCCATGAGCAAAAAGATTGCAGTGATCCTTTCCGGCTGCGGCGTGTATGACGGCGCAGAGATTCACGAAAGCGTGATCACCTTGCTGCGCCTGGACCAGCGCGGTGCTCAGGTCCAATGTTTTGCCCCGGATATTGCGCAACTGCATGTGATCAATCACCTGACGGGCGAAGAGATGCCTGAATCGCGCAATGTGCTGGTGGAGTCGGCACGCATTGCCCGGGGCAACGTGAAGGACATCCGTGACGCCAACGCCGAAGACTTCGACGCGTTGATCGTGCCTGGCGGGTTTGGCGCGGCGAAAAACCTGTCGAACTTCGCCGTCGAAGGTGCCGGTTGCAGTATCAACCCGCAGGTATTGGCACTCGCCGAAGCCTTTGCCGAAGCGGGCAAGCCGATAGGTTTGATCTGCATCTCGCCGGCCCTGGCGGCGAAGATCTATGGCCCGGGCGTCACCTGCACCATCGGCAACGATGCCGACACCGCGGCCGCCATGGACAAGATGGGCGCCACCCACCAGGAATGCGGGGTTGAAGACATTGTCGAGGACAAGGCGCGCAAGCTGGTGAGCACCCCGGCCTACATGCTCGGCAAGAACATCAGCGAGGTCGCGTCAGGCATCAACAAGCTGGTGGACCGAGTGCTGGAGCTGACGCACGAAAACGATTAGTCGCGATGAATAGGCTTCTGTGGCAAGCCCCCTTGCCACAACAAGCTCACTCTCGACAGCAAGCTCTCTCCCCAGCAAGCGCCTTCTCCACAACGCTCAATCTCCACAGGATCAGGTCTGGCGCATCAACCGCGTCAGTATCCTGTCGAGTGCGTTGGCAAACGCCTGCTTGTCCTTTTCCCCATGGGGCGGCGGGCCGCCGCCCATCTGGCCCTGCTCGCGCAGATCGGTGAACAGGTTGCGTACCGCCAACCGTTCACTCATGTTTTGCGGGCTGAATTCCTTGCCCCGTGGATCAAGGGCTGTAACCCCCTTCTTCACCAGGCGATCAGCCAGGGGGACATCGCTACAGATCACCAATTCGCCGGGCACTGCGTGCTCCACCAGGTAATCATCCGCCGCGTCCGGGCCGCTGGGTACCACGATCAGCTTCACGCAGGCAAAGCTCGGCTTGATCTGGCTCTGCCCCGCCACCAGCACCACCTCGAACTGACGCTTGAGGGCAAATTTCACCACCTGATCCTTGGCGGCCCGAGGGCAGGCATCGGCATCGATCCACACGCGCATGGTCAGGCCGCCAATCGGCGCTTGTCAGCCACACGGCTGCGGCTGTACAGCACCACAATTGCCAGGATCGCCACCACCTGTGCACTCAGCGAGTAGGCATCGGCGTGGATACCCAGCCAATCGAAGTCAAAGAACGCCACTGGCCGCGTGCCGAAAATGCCCGCTTCCTGCAACGCCTTCACGCCATGCCCGGCAAACACCACCGACAGCGCGCACAACAAGGCGGCATTGATACCGAAGAACAGCGCCAATGGCAGCTTCGCCGAACCGCGCAGGATCACCCACGCCAGGCCCACCAGCAGCACCAGCGCCGTGGCACCACCCGCCAGCACAGCGTTGTGCCCGGCCGGGCCGGCTTGCAGCCACAGGGTTTCGTAGAACAGGATCACCTCGAACAGTTCGCGGTACACCGAGAAGAACGCCAGCACCGCAAAGCCAAACCGCCCACCGCCGCCCACCAGGCTGCTCTTGATGTAGTCCTGCCAGGCTGCCGCGTGGCGCCGGTCGTGCATCCACACGCCAAGCCACAGCACCATGACGCTGGCGAACAGCGCCGTGCAGCCTTCGAGCAATTCGCGCTGTGCGCCGCTGACGTCAATCACATACGCCGCCAACGCCCAGGTCGCGAGGCCGGCCAACAACGCCAGGCCCCAGCCAATATTGACGCTGCGCACCGCCGATTGCTGGCCGGTATTGCGCAGGAAGGCGAGGATCGCCGCCAGCACCAGAATCGCTTCCAACCCTTCGCGCAACAGGATCAACAGCCCGGAAATAAAGCTCAGCGACCAACTCAAACCGTCGCCGCCCAGTAAACCGGCAGACTCGGTGAGCTTGCCCTTGGCCATGTCCAGACGCTGCTGCACCTGTTCGATCGGCAAGCCATCCTGCAACGACTGCCGATAGGCCATCAGGGCTTTTTCGGTGTCCTTGCGTACAGTGGCGTTGACGTTATCCAGGGAGCTTTCCACCAGCTCGAAGCCTTCCAGGTACGCCGCGACCGACAAGTCGTAGGCCTGTTCACGATCACCGTTGCGGAACGCGGCAAGGCTCTTGTCCAAGGTCGCGGCGGTGTAGTCGAGCAACTGCGCCGGGCCACGCTTGACCTGCGGCGGTTGCGCGCGCTGGGCCCGGAACGTCGCGGCAGCGGCCGGACCGGCACTGGCCAGCACTTCATTGGGTGTCTGACGGGCGAGGTCGGCAAGGTTGAAGGGGTGTTCGCTTTTGGCTGCGGCCGGATCGGCTGTAAAGCCTGCGATGTAAGTGGCCAGGTCCCAACGCTGGCGATCGTCCAGTTGGTCGGCGAAGGACGGCATGTCCGTGCCTTCGACGCCCAGGCCAAGGGTGTTGTAGATCGCATACAGGCTCAGGCGGTCCAGGCGTACAGCATTTCGCAGGTTCGCCGGAGGTGGCGTCATGCCCACACTCGCCGGGCCATCACCGGTACCCGCCGTGCCGTGGCAGACCGAACAATGCTGTGCATAGAGCGGTGCACCTCGCGTTGGGTCAGGGGTGATTGCCGGGGCCTGGCTGACTTCATACGCCACCGCGAGCTTGGCGCCCAACTGACGGGCCTGGCGGGCCACGGTCGCGCCATCCTGACGAGCCGTCACGGCCGCCTGTAATTCATCCACACCCTTTACCAGCTCGGCGTGCTCGGGTTTCGACGGCAAGTCCGCGACCAGGCCCTGCAAAACCCCAAGAAACTCCACCTGCTCACGGTATTCCGACTCATCAACGACTTTGCCCGCCGCCACTGTCGGGGGGTAGTCCGCGCCAATGTAATCCAGCAAATGCAGGGCTTTTTGCGCGCCTTCAGGACTCGCGGCCAACAGGTTGAAGCTGCACGACATCAACGCCGGCAACACCAGCCAGGCGAGAACACGGAAGGGGGCAGTCATGAATGAATCTCAAGGGGAAATACGAAGTAACACATTGTTGAGGTTTATGCGCTTTGACTCAAGGCGTATGTGATTCGCAGAGCAGAAGAAGAACCGAGCCTTTTGAAAAGCCATGATGGCTTTTTGTCGATTAGATCACAGCAAAAAGCCATTGTTTTGCCATTAATGACGCCTATAATGCCGCGCCCTGTTATCGCGAAAGGGAATTTTGCTCCTCGTTTTTATGAGGAATTAGTAGGACGCGCCGTGCATCCTGCGATTGGTGATTCGAGCCGACCAGCACCTCGGCTGATTACGTTCAGGGAAGAAGCTTGTCATGGCATTTCGCGCCTTAACCCCGCTAGCGCTCGCGGCGGTCACCGTGTTGTCCGGTTGCTCGATGTTTCGTAGCTACGATTCCGAGCTGCAAGCCACCAATCAGCAGTTGGCCACGGGCAATGTCGACGCCGCCCTGACCCTGCTGGAAAAGAACAACACCGGCGAAGACAAGGACCTGCTCTATTTCTTTGAAAAAGGGGAATTGCTGCGGGCCAGGGGCGACCTGACTGGCAGCCAGACCGCCTGGCGCAGCGCCGACCTGCAAGTCTACAAATGGGAAGAGTCGGTCAAGTTCGACAGCGAAAAGTACCTTTCCCAATTCGGCAGTTTCCTGGTCAACGACAAAGTGCGTCGCTATGAAGGCTATGACTACGAAAAAGTCATGCTGACCACCCAGATGGCCCTGAACCTGCTGGCCCTGAATGACTTCGACGGCGCGCGCACCGAGATCAAGAAGACCCACGAACGCGAAGCCGTGATCGCCGACCTGCGCGACAAGGAGTACCTCAAGCGCGAAGACGAAGCCGAGCGCCAGGGCGTGACCACCCAGATCAAGGACCTGCGCGGCTATCCGGTGCAAGCCCTGGACGCTCCCGAAGTGGTCGGCCTGAAGAACAGCTACCAGAGTGCGTTCAGCCATTACCTCGCCGGGTTCGTCTACGAAGCCCTGGGTGAAAAAGACCTGGCCGCACCGGGTTATCGCAAGGCGGCCGAGTTGCGCCCCAATACCCCGCTGCTGGAACAGGCCTTGCTGGACCTGGATAAATCCAAGGTCGGCGCCGATGAAACCGACGTGCTGATCGTGGTCCAAAGCGGCCTGGCACCGGCCCGCGATTCGATCCGCCTGCCCTTGCCGATACCGATCAACGGCAACCTGGTGATCACCCCACTGTCGTTCCCGGTGATCAAGGCAGACACCTCCACTCCGGCCTTCGCCCAAATCGGTGTCGACGGGCGGCAGCAGAACCTCACCGCGCTCAACAGCACCACCGCGATGTCCCGTCGCGCACTGCGTGACGACATGCCGGGGATCATCCTGCGCACCACCGTGCGCGCGATCAGCCGTGGCGTGGCGCAAAACAACCTGAACAAGACCAACCCCATGGCGGGCCTGGTGCTGGGTATTGCTTCGGCCGTGGCCGAAGGCGCCGACACCCGGACCTGGCGCACCTTGCCGGATATGACCCAAGTCACGCGCCTGCGCCTCAAGCATGGCGAGCACCAGGTCAGCCTGCCCAACGCCCTGGGCGGCACGCTGGTGACGATCAAGGCCGATCAGCGCTACCAGGTGATCACCCTGCGCGTAGTCGGCAACCAGGTGTTCGCCGGCGGCCTCGCGGCCCATGTGGTCCCGAGCACTCAACCCCAGGCTATCGCCACCCTCAAACAACCCTAAGGAGCGCGCTATGCGTCATTTCATCCTCGGCGCCTTGGCGCTGGTCCTGCTCGCCGGCTGCGCGACCCCGCCGCCCCCGGCACCCGGCAGTGCCGCCAGCAAGATCGTGGTGATGGGCAAGTTCAAGGGCATCGCCGTCGGTGCCATCCGCGTCGCCCGCGAGAACGGTTTTCTAACGGCCAAGGTGCAGTTGAGCAACATCACCAGCAGCAACCAGATGATGTATTACCGCTTCGCCTGGCTGGGCGCCGACGGTTTCCCGGTAGGCGATGAAGAGACCTGGAAGGTGCTGAATCTGTACGCCAACCAGGCCACGTTCCTGCCGGCCATCGCCAATTTGCCCCAGGCGGCGGACTTCCGTCTTGAAGTGAAGACGCCTTGAAGCCCTCCTCCCTCCGCTTACAGAGAGATATCCCCATGTTTGCACGCTTCTCGATGCTCGCCGTGGTCGCCGTCCTGGCCAGCGGCTGCGCCAATACTTCACCGGTATTGGGCGGCAAAAATATCAGCTACGGCGATACCAAGGCTGTGGAACTGGTGACCAACGAATTCGGTTCCACCGACCTGCAGATGATCGCCGAGAGCATGACCCGCTCCCTGGCCCAGTCCGGCATCCTCCAGGGGCGCCCGGTAGTGCAGGTGTATGACGTGAAGAACAAGACCAGCGAGTACATCGATACCCGCGAGATCACTACGTCGATCAAGACCCAGCTGATGAAGACCGGCACCGCGCGGTTCGCCAGCGACAACACCGATATGCAAAGCCAGGTCGACCAACTCAAGCTGCAGAACCAGAGCGGCCTGTACAAGAAATCCACCGTGAGCAAGACCGGCAATATGGTCGCCGCCAAGTACCGCCTGGAAGGCTCGATCAGCTCCATCGTCAAGCGCAGCTCGGACTACAAGGACGTGTTCTACAAGTTCAGCCTGCAACTGATCGACGTCGAGAGCGGCCTGGCCGAATGGATGGACGAAAAAGAAATCCGCAAGACCACGGAGCGCTAAGCAATGCGTGCATGGATCGGCATGATCGGCCTGCTGTGCGCCTTTGGCGCCTCGGCCGCGCCGAAGATCGCGGTGACCGACCTGGCCTATGAGGCGCAGGTCGAGGAGTACATTCACCAGGTCTCGGCCAGCAACAACTTCCAGGCCGGCGCTTACCACGCCAGTGGCGCGTCGAACTACAGCGAGTACGAAAGCCGCACCCGCTACATCGAACAGACCGAGCTGCGTAAATTCAGCGGTGACATCAAGGGCGAGATCCTCAAGTCGCGCCAGTTCCAGCTGGTGCAGGGCACGCCTTACACGGCCGACGCCAAGGGTGACGTCTACGATGTGATCAAACGCATCAAGGCCGGCAACTTCAAGGGTGCGGACTACGTGCTGTTCGGCACGCTGTCAGACATCGACTTCACCCAGGACATCAACGCCCTGGACCACACCAACAGTTACTCGGCGGTGCTGGGGCTGACACTGGTGGCGGATTTCAGCCTGATCAACACCCGCACTTTCGAAATCACCTCGGCGTTCACCGCCATGGGTGAGGGCCAGGACACCAAGCTGGTGAACAGCCGTGATGTGCGCGTAAGCCTGAACCGGCCGCGTGTGGTGAAGGAGGTGTCGAAAGCGCTGGGTGAAGATGTGGCGCGACAGTTGGCGGAGCAACTGGGCGGAGGGTATCAAGACCCCGGTCAGCCGGTGTTGCGCAACAACCTGCCAAGGGATGAAGCGCCGAAGATCCTGCGCTGACGCCCTATTCACACACACCGCAAAACTAATGTGGGAGGGGCGGTGCGACGATTCGACTTGCCCCCTCCCACAGTTTTGATTCGGTTTCGTCAGTTATGCCGTGGCGCGGTGAAGGCTGGCGAGGAAGCCGGCAGCCCCTACGAACAACCCGGCAAACGTGCGGTTCATACGCTTCTGCTGCTTAGGCGTGCGCAACAACCGCAACACCTTCGACGCCAACCCCGTATACCCCGCCATCACGATCATATCGACGCTGATCATCGTCGCACCCAGGATCAGGTACTGGATCAACAGCGGCGCCTGCGGGTTCACGAATTGCGGCAGCACCGCGAGCATGAACACCAGCGCCTTGGGGTTGCTGGCGTTAACCAGAAAACCCCGGAACATCATCGCCATCGGCTTGCCGATCGGGCGCACCGCCGCGTCATCGGTCATGTCCATGGGCAGCGCACGCCATTGCTTGACGGCCAGGTACACCAGGTACGCCACGCCAAACCATTTGATCGCATAGAAGGCGGTGGAAGATGTCGCCAGAATGGCACCCAGGCCGCAAGCAACGACCGCAATCTGCATCGCCAGGCCCAGTTGCAGGCCAATGGCATTCCAGTAACCGCGCAGGAAACCGTATTGCAGGCCGCTGGACATTGAGGCGATGGCGCCAGCGCCAGGGGAAAGGGAGATGATCCAACTGGCCAGGAAAAAGGCCAGCCATGTGTCGAGTGCCATTACACACCTCAGGAAAGAGTCAGCGATTGTTGTGCCTTAAGCTAACTCCGACGACCAAGGAATGGCTATAGATTTCTTGCAGGAGCGAGCTTGCTCGCGAAAAGCCAAGAGGCGCCGCTGGGCGTCAGGCTCCCCGCGGTATCGTTCACGTTCTTCGCGAGCAAGCTCGCTCCTACAGAGGTGAGACGCTTGTATCGCGCCAACGTCGTACCGAACGCTGGAAGAACAAGCTGTTGGGCACCTGCACCACTGCGCTGCCGGTCCCTGCTTCCTCGACCTCGATCAGCGTGGTGTAGAGCAGGTTGATCGCCACCACCCGGCCTTTCACGCCGGGCTTGTCGACGGTGTCTACCAGCTCGACGATATCACCGAGACGAAACGGCCCGACCGTGAAAATCAGGATCGCGCACAGCAGGTTGGACAACACCGACCACATGGCAAAGAACGCCACCGCCGCCACCGCCACAAACCCCGACAGTGCCGTCCACAACACCGTGGCGGAAACGCCCAGGCGCTCCAACACAAAGATCAGCGCGCTGCCCATGATCAGCCAGCGCAAGCCGCCGCGCAGCGGCATCAGCAATTGTGGCGGGAACGGGTAACGCTCACCCAGGCGGGTCAGGCCTTTTGCGACAAAGCGCTGGGCAAGGTAGCCGGCCAGCAGGATCAGCAGGATTTGCACACCGATCCACACCGGCTCGACCCATTGCGCCGGGAACGGCAGCTGCAACGCATCCATCAGGACAGCGCCTCCAGCTCCGCTTGCAGGCTTTCGAGCAGTTCGAGGGCTTCCATCCAGCTTTCCTCCAGTTGCCCTTCACGGACCTTGAGCTTGGCCTGCTCGGCCAGCAGGTCGCGCAGTTCGTCCTTGCGGGCCGCTTCATACACGGCACTGTCGCCCAGGCTGGCTTCGATTTTGGCCAGGCGTTCATGGACCTTGCCCAGCTCGGCTTCCAGCTTGTCGGCCTCGCGTTTGTGCGGCGCCAACTGCTGGCGCAGCGCGGCAGCGGCCTGGCGCTGGGCTTTCTTGTCGGTCTTGTCCGGGTTGACCGGGGTGTTGCTGACCGGTGCGTTGCGCAGGCGGTAATCCGTCAGCCAGCGCGCATAGTCGTCCAGGTCGCCATCGAACTCTTCGACTTTGCCATCGGCCACCAGCAGGAAGTTGTCCGTGGTGCTCTTGAGCAAGTGGCGATCGTGAGACACCACCAGTACCGCACCGCTGAATTCCTGCAGGGCCATGGTCAACGCCAGGCGCATCTCCAGATCCAGGTGGTTGGTGGGTTCGTCGAGCAACAACAGGTTCGGTCGGTCCCAAGCGATCAACGCCAGGGCCAGGCGAGCCTTTTCGCCACCGGAGAAGTTCAACACGGGCTCATCGATCCGTGCGCCACGGAAGTCGAACCCGCCGAGGAAATCGCGCAAGGTCTGCTCGCGCTCGGTCGGTGCCAGGCGCTGCAGGTGCAGCAACGGGCTGGCCTTGGCATCGAGGGAGTCCAACTGATGCTGGGCGAAGTAGCCCACTACCAGGTTCTCGCCACGGGTCAGGCGGCCGGCCAGGGGCTGCAGCTCACCCGAGAGGTTCTTGATCAGCGTCGACTTGCCCGCGCCGTTAGGCCCGAGCAAACCGATGCGTGCGCCCGGCGTGAGCTGCAGCTTGACCTTCTCGAGGATGGTTTTGTCGCCATAGCCCAGGCGCGCATCCGAGAGGTCGAGCAGTGGGCTGGAGATTTTCACCGATTCGCGGAACACAAAATCAAAGGGCGAATCGACGTGGGCCGCCGACAGCTCTTCCATGCGCTCCAGTGCCTTGATCCGGCTCTGGGCCTGGCGGGCCTTGGTGGCCTGGGCCTTGAACCGGGCGATGTAGCTTTCCATGTGCGCACGCTGCGCCTGCTGCTTCTCGTAGGCTTGTTGCTGCTGGGCCAAGCGCTCGGCACGGGCGCGTTCGAACGCGGTGTAGCCACCCCGGTAAAGGGTGATTTTCTTCTGTTCGACGTGGGCGATGTTGTCGACCACGGCGTCGAGGAAATCCCGGTCGTGGGAAATCAGCAGCAAGGTGCCTTGGTAGTTCTTGAGGAAGTCCTCCAGCCACAGGATTGCATCGAGGTCCAAGTGGTTGGTCGGCTCATCGAGCAGCAACAGGTCCGAGGGGCACATCAGCGCCTGGGCCAGGTTCAGGCGCATGCGCCAGCCGCCGGAAAAGTCAGCGACCGGGCGGTCCATCTGCTCGTTGGTAAAGCCAAGGCCGGCCAGCATCTTGCGCGCGCGGGCGTCGGCGGTGTAACCGTCGGCGCTGTCGAGTTCCGAGTGCAGGCGCGCCTGGGCGGCACCGTCCTGGGCTTTCTCGGCCTCGGCCAGGTCGTGCTGAACCTGGCGCAGGCGCAGGTCGCCATCGAGCACGTAGTCGATCGCAATGCGGTCCAGGGTGTCGATCTCCTGGCGCATATGGGCGATGCGCCAGTCGGCCGGCAGCAGGCAGTCCCCGGAATCCGGGGTCAGCTCACCCAGCAACAGGGCGAACAACGTGGATTTGCCGGCGCCGTTGGCACCGATCAGGCCGGCTTTGTGACCGGCGTGCAGGGTCAGCTCGGCGTCTTCGAGAAGACGTTGCGGGCCACGCTGTAATGTTAGGCTTTGAAGTCGGATCATAATGGCGGCGGAGTCTACCAGCTTCGCAGGCCGCTGGCTTGGGTGTGAATATGTGTGCTGACCTGTGGAGCTTTGCCCTCTCGACTTACACCCGCCCGGGCGTGGAGGCCGCGTGCCTGCGCCTCCAGGAACAAGGAGCGGATGTGTGCCTGTTGCTCTGCGGGGCCTGGCTGGAACAACGAGGTGTAGGGTGTGTACCCGAGCGCGTGCAGGCACTGCAACAAATTGCCCGGCCTTGGCAGATGCAGGTCATCGAACCCTTGCGTCGGGTGCGGGTGCAATGGCGAGAGTTGGCACAGCAGGATGAATCATTGGCGGCATTGCGGGAACGGGTCAAGGCCCTGGAGCTGGATGCCGAGCGACAGTTGCTGGCACGCCTGGAGGCGTTGGTTCTGGGATGGCAGGCGGGTGATGGCGTGGGTCAACCGCATTGGTTGGAAAGACTGGCGACTGAGGATGCCGCCAACCTTGACCCCGACGCGCTGCAGCAGCTGCGCGTCGAAGTCACCGGCACTTAGGAAGCGCTGGTTGGGGTGGTGCTTGGCGCTACCGGTGCAGGGGTGCTGCTGGCCGATGCGGTTGGAGCGGTGGTCGCTGCCGGGCTAGCAGCAGGCGCTGCTGGAGCCGTTGGCTTGGCCGGTGCAGGCTTGGCAGCAGCGGGTTTCGCAGCAGCGGCTTTAACCACTGGCTTGGCGGCTGGTTTCGCGGCAGCGGCTTTAACGGCCGGCTTGGCGGCTGGTTTCGCAGCAGCGGCTTTAGCGACTGGCTTGGCAGCTGGTTTTGCCGCAGCGGCTTTAGCGACTGGCTTGGCGGCTGGTTTTGCAGCAGTGGCTTTAGCAGCTGGCTTAGCGGCTGGTTTTGCAGCAGCAGTTTTAGCAGCTGGCTTGGCGGCTGGTTTTGCAGCAACGGTTTTGGCAGCTGGCTTGGCGGCTGGTTTTGCAGCAGTGGCTTTAACAGCTGGCTTAGCGGCTGGTTTTGCAGCAGCGGTTTTAGCAGCTGGCTTGGCGGCTGGTTTTGCAGCAGCAGTTTTAGCAGCTGGCTTGGCGGCTGGTTTTGCAGCAACGGTTTTGGCAGCTGGCTTGG
>NZ_JBXAFK010000025.1:0-20345 GCF_058793055.1 Pseudomonas sp. MPR-R2A5 | reverse complement strand
TTGGCGGCTGGTTTTGCAGCAGCGGTTTTAGCCACTGGCTTGGCAGCCCCTTTAGTCGGCGCCTTCGCTGCAACAGCTTTGCTCGCCGGTTTTTTCGCCGCGCTGGTCGCTACAGCTTTTGCAGGGGTACGAGCGCCGAGCACTTTAGATACAGCTTCCTTCACACGACCAACGCCCTGGGCCAATTTCAGGCTTTCTTGAGCATCTTTTTTGAGTTGGGAAATGTAGGTGCGGGTTTCGGCTTGGCGATCCTTGAGGGCGTCCAGCAGGTCCTCAAGTTCTTTGACAGCGTCTTTGGCTTTGGCTTGTGCCTTGGCCTTGCCGGCAGTGGCGGCGTCTTGCAGTTTGGTGCGGGATTTGTGCAGCTTCTCTTGCGCTTTACCGCGTTGTTTTTCCAGTTTGGCGAGCAGTTTTTCTGCATCGGCCAACGCTTGGGAACATGCGCTTTCCAGATGTTCGAGCAGGCTGCCCGAAAGTTGTTGGAGTAAATGCAACGGGGTATTTACAGGCTTCTGTTTGGCCGACATGGTTTACCTCCTGGCTGACGTGGGTGCGGCTCATACTAGCCCTCTGCTCTTACCGCCGCTAGGGCATGTTGACAGTATCCTTTGCCTTGCGTTGCACCGTGCGAAAATTCTTATCGATATAACGAAAGACCACGCCACTTTTTACCTCACCACACTGGCATAATCCGTCGCACTTTCGGCGGGAGACATGCGTATGTCGCGTTACCTTTTTCTTGTGCTTGGCTTGGTGCTTGGCGGGGCTGATGCAAGCGAGCAGTCGCCGCCCAAAACCTCACCCCAGGACCAGCACGACCTCGCGTACAGCCTGGGCGCCAGCCTCGGCGAACGGCTGCGCCAGGAGGTCCCCGACCTGCAGATCCAGGCGCTGGTCGAGGGCCTCAAGCAAGCGTATCAAGGCAAGCCACTGGTACTGGATAACGCACGCATCGAACAGATTCTGGCCCAGCACGAAGAACAGAGTGAAGCCGACACACAGGTTCCAAAAAGTGAAAAAGCGCTGGCGGCGGAACAGCAATTTTTAACCAAGGAAAAATCGGCAACCGGTGTTCGCGAATTGGCGGATGGCATCCTGCTCACAGAGCTGACGCCCGGCAATGGCAACAAACCATTGGCCAGCGATGAGGTGCAAGTGAAATACGTGGGGCGTTTACCCGATGGTACGGTGTTCGATCAGAGCACCCAGCCTCAATGGTTCCGCCTGGACAGTGTGATCGACGGCTGGCGCAGTGCGTTGCAACAGATGCCTGTCGGCGCGAAATGGCGACTGGTGATCCCTTCGGCACAAGCGTATGGCGCCGACGGGGCCGGCGAATTGATCCCGCCTTACACACCGTTGGTATTCGAGATCGAGTTGCTCGGTACTCGCCACTGACCCAATAAAAAAACGGTGCGCCATGCGCACCGTTTTTTTATCTCACCAGCAAAGGTCAGGCCTGGGTGGCCGTCTCTTCCTTATGGGCGTTGTGGAGTACTTCGATCAGGCAATCTTCCAGTTCGAAACGCTCATGGAGCAGGCCACCCAACTCCTTGAATTTCTCGGCAACACATTGACCGGCATCACACAGATCGGTGAACGCCAGCAATTTCTCAGTGATGACATCAATGCGCGGGTAAAGAGTCTCGGCCAGTTCCAGCCCACGCTGATCATCGAAGGCTTCCGCCTCTTTGGTCAGTTGCTCATAGACACCGAAATGGCCAGCCGACGCGTAGTCCACCAACACGCCACAGAATTCCTGCAACGGCTTGCGATTCTCAGCCAGAGACTCGGGCTTGGCGCCAAGAGCATCAAAGGCCCGAACCAGTTCGTGACGTGCCTTCAACCAGCTGTCGATCAGCTTGTGCACCCCACCCCAGCGTTCCTGAGCATTCTGACAACTTTCCAGCATGATGATCTCTCTTCCCTATTGGGGGCGCTGCCGCGCTGTGCCCGCGCAACACTTCAAGGATAAAGCGGCGGCCGGACAAGGCAGCATCTGGCTAACAGTTTCATAACGCCTGCGGGCCAGATTATGCCCGCATGACTATGGCTTCAAGGTACGCAGGAGAGAAAGTTCATACAAGTGTTTAATCCCGTCCTACAGCTTTTGAGCTGTTTTCAGTGCCTTGCCAAGCTTAAACGCTGACTGAACAACAGCCGCGAAAACTGCACGCCTCCCAGGATCAGCATCGCCACGAAGAACAACAGGCTCCACTCCGGAAGGCTCAGGTCGAACAGCGTCCAGTTTATCTCCATGCAATCGACGGTGCCTTTGAACACCGAGCGCACCGCATCCTCAAGCGACAGGTTTTCAATCATGTCCTGTGCGCTGGGCCAACAATCGGGGG
Source organism: Pseudomonas sp. MPR-R2A5 (assembly GCF_058793055.1). Classification (NCBI taxonomy): domain Bacteria; kingdom Pseudomonadati; phylum Pseudomonadota; class Gammaproteobacteria; order Pseudomonadales; family Pseudomonadaceae; genus Pseudomonas; species Pseudomonas sp. MPR-R2A5. The sequence goes on along the minus strand of NZ_JBXAFK010000025.1, from coordinate 17,994 downwards.
CTTGATCCGGCACGCTGTTCTGCAGCAGCACCTGGCGTACGGCGGCAGTCGCGCCGAGCACGGCACAGCTCATGCTTGCCAACCCGTAAAGGAAGACGCCAGAGCGCTTGGGGTTATGAATGGCAGCACTCAGGTTGATCAGCGTAAAGACCGCTAAAAATAGCCGCTGCACCTGGCACAGGAAGCAGGGCCGAAGCAGCGCGCCATATTCCAGATAGAACGATGCGCTCAACGTCAGCGCACCTGCCATGAACGCCAGCAAAAACAGGGAGCGTGAGGGGGCCAAAGACATTGTCGATCCGTAACGCAAGAGATAGGCCGTTACGGTAGAGGAAAGGCCCGAGCCCTTTCAATACACGCTAGAGCAGACGATTCCGCGAAAACGTAGGGACATCCCGTCAGAACGCGAAGGGCATCACCTAGGAATACGTAGGAACACATTACGAGCCCCATTAAACCGAGGCCATTGGCAAAATTGAAGCGTTGGCTACCAGACAATTCCGAGCCAACGCTCACTCTTTTTCCTACCTCAAACCCGCGCCGGTACCGGCAATGGAGAGGCCAGCAGACGACTGTCCAGCAGACCCAGGCCTTCCTGGAACAGCTGGTTGCTGCGCTCAGTGTCGCCTAATTGGGCCAGCAGTCGCGCCAACTCGGCGCAGGCTTCGGGATTGCGCTGCACCTGCAGGCTGCCTTCCAGGTAGTCCCGTGCCTTGCCCCACAGGCTGTTCTGCAAGCACAGGCGACCCAGGGTCAACAGCAGGCTGGCGTCACCGGAGTGGTCCTTGAGCCAGCCTTCGGCAAACTTCAGTTGCCGCGCCGGGTCACTGCCTCGCAGCAGGCCGTATAACCGAATCAGATGGCTGTCGTAGCTGCGCTTGATCGCACCCCGCAGCACTTCCTCGGCCTTGGCATCCGCGCCTAACTGACGCAGTTGCTCAGCGTAGGCCAACACCAGCTGCGGCTCCTGACGCTGGGCAGAGGTCAGTTGCTGCCAGGCCCGTTCAAGGGACTGCAAACCGGCTTCGCCCTGCTCTTCCCGCTGGGCCGCCAGGCTCAGGTTTTCACCCCAGGCGCGACGCTCCAGCTCGGCCAGTTCACCAGGGGGCAAGACTTTGTCTTTGCGCAACTCGGGCAATAGTCGAATGACCGACGACCAGTCGCCCCGCTGCTGATGCAGGCGCTGCAATTGACGCAGTACCTGGGCGTTATGGGGATGGCGCTCATGCATCGCCTGCAGGGTCACCAGGGCGCCCTCGGTATCGCCGCGGTCCGTCTGCAATTGCGCATGGCTCAAGGCAACCGCCAGCTCGGCTTGAGGCTGACGCTCCAGGGCGCGCTCGAGCAAGCTGTCCGACTCTTCGTAGCGCCCCTGCTCATTGGCCGCACGGGCCGCGCCAAGGTAATACAGCAACGGTTGACGCTCGGCTTCGGCAGCCCGGTGCAGGTGGCGCTCGGCACTGGCCCAGCGCCCTTCGGCGAGGTCCATCTGGCCCTGTTCGATCGCAATTTGTACGCGACGGCTGCGGTTACGGCGCGACCATGGGTTGACCACGCCCCCGGAGGTGGTCACCAGGCTCAGCAACACGCGGAGCAGGTAGATCGCCAGGACGATGACAAACACCGCCACCAGGGTGGCCCACAGGCTCGATTCGTAATGCAGCACATGGGGATAGGTAATCAGCACGTAGCCAGTATGTTTCGAGATGCCCACGGCCAGTGCCAGGGCGATCGCGATCGCAATCGCCAGCACCAGGATCACATAGAAACGCTTCATCGGCTCTACTCCTGGGTCGCCGGCGTGCCAGCCGAAGCCTTGGCTTCGTCAGCAGACAGATGACGACGCTCGAGATACGCCTGCACGGCCGCCAGGCTCGCGGCCAGGTCCGGTGTCACCACCGAGACGGCCTTGGGCTCAAGCTCGGCGATCCGTGCCAGCATCGCCTTGCTCTGGGGGTTGTCCTGGTTGAAGTTGTCCAGCAACACGCTACGCGCTTCACCCAGCGAACGGCTGTACACCGCCGACTCGCCATTGAGCGCGGCCCATTGAGCTTGCTCCAGGGCCAGGCTCAGGGCCAGACGCACCTGGTTCAAGCCCTGGCCGGCCAGCAGCGGGCGAATGTTGTCATCGGGGTTGAAATCGATGCGGAAGTAACGGGAAATCTGTTCCCACCATTGGCTCCAACGGTTGTCAGTGTCCGTGGTTGGACGCCCTTGGGAAGCCGGCTCCGTAAGCTGGTATTCCGGCGCAATCGCCGCCAGCTGCACGACCTGATCGCGCAACGCCGCCAATTGCAGATACAACCCGGTACGGTCCGGCTGCTCGGTGCTGCGCAGCGCGGCCAGGCTCTTGGCCAGTTGCTCGCGGGCAGCGTAGGACCCCGGATCATTCTGCTCGCGCAGGATCTCATCGGCGCCCTGGACCAGCGACTGAGCACTGTTGATATCCTGCAAGGCCGACAGTCGCAAACTCGCCAGACGGATCAGATGCTCGGCTTCAGCCAGGCGCCAGTCCTTGCGGCTGGCCCCCAGCACGGTTTCCAGGCGTTGGTTCAGGCGCTGCTGATCACCTTGCAACTGGGCCACCAGGCGGCGACGCTCCTCCAGCTCATCAGCGCCCGGCAACTGTGCCAGGCGTGCCGCCAACTGTTGCTGGCCTTGCTTGAGAGACTGGGACTGGTCATCAAGGGTCTGCACCTGGCCCAATTGATGCTGGCTGCTGGCTTGCAGGGCACGGACCTGCCAGATCCCCCAACCGCCAGCGGCAACACCCGCGGCGCCCAGCAGCAGGGCAACGATTGCCAGGCCATTGCCACGGCGTGGCGCGGTGACCGGTGTCTCGACCGGCGCATCAAGCGCGGGCTGAGTTTCATCTTTAGGCAAGGCTGTATCGCTCACGTATCCGTCCTTTGCGTATCAGAGAGTGGGGGCGGGATGTTTTTATAAGACAAAGCCGCCTAACGCCACTAACAAAGCCGCAGCACTCGCGCCGCGACAATCCACAACATTTTCTGCCCCAGCGTCCCGCGCCATCTCATAGACTCGCGGGCTGGGTACGAACAACGGCAGTCGGGCCACCTGTGGCCAATCGGGTCCGGCCAGGGCTTGCAGATGCAAGAAACCCTGCCCACTGCTGACCACCAGGCCGTTCAAGCGTTCCAACTGGATGCGCTGCATCAGTACCCCGGCGTCGTAGGCCGGCAGGAAGCGGCGATACAACTCCAGATAGTCGACACTAGCACCTTGCTCGCGCAAACGCTCAGCCAGCAGTTCTCGGCCGCCTTCTCCCCGCAGGATCAACACCCGCGCCCCAGGGCGTGCAATAGCCTCGCGCAAGGCGGGTAAGGCGAGCAAGGCTTCGCTGTCATCACCGGTGGGCGGATAGTGAACGTCAAGGCCCTGGTCAGCCAGCACCTGGGCGGTCGCCGCGCCAACGCTGAACCACGGCAATTGCGGCCAGTGTCGATCCAGCTGTTGCAAACCCAGGCGCGCAGCCGGTTTGCTCACCACGATCACTGCGCAATAACGGCCCAGGTCGCGGAAAACCGCCTGTTGTGCGGGCGTGACCGGCAACGCCTCGATCTCCAGCAAGGGCAGGCTGCTGCTGAAAATGCCGGCTTCGGACAACGACGCCGCCAGGGCCTTCGACTCCTCGGCAGGCCGCGTCAGCAGCACACGCCAGCCGGTCACTGCGGACCGGCCTCGCCATAGACTTTTTGCAGAATGGCGCCAGCGCCTTTTTCCAGCAGCTCTTCAGCCACCTGGATACCCAGGGCGCTCGCATCACGCCGTGGCCCGCGCATCTCGGCGGTGAGCAGGGTGCCACCGGCCGGATCCCCAACCAGGCCACGCAGCCACAGAGTGTCACCTTCGAGCACGGCGTAGCAGGCGATCGGCACCTGACAGCCACCGTTGAGGTGCTTGTTCAGGGCGCGCTCGGCCGTGACGCGCACTTCGGTGTCGTGGTGATCGAGGGGTTTGAGCAACGCGTGGATTTCGCTGTCTGCCGTGCGGCATTCAATACCTACCGCCCCCTGGCCGCCAGCGGGCAAGCTGTCTTCAACGCTGATCGTTGACGTAATACGGTCTTCGAAGCCAAGGCGGATAAGCCCGGCCGCAGCGAGGATAATCGCGTCATATTCGCCGGCATCCAGCTTGGCCAGGCGCGTGTTGACGTTGCCGCGCAGAAAGCGGATCTGCAGGTCTGGACGACGGGTCAACAACTGCGCCTGGCGACGCAGGCTCGAAGTGCCGACGATGCTGCCCAAAGGCAGCTCATCCAGAGATGCATAGGTATTGGAAACGAACGCATCGCGCGGGTCTTCGCGCTCGCAGATGCAAAAAAGGCCCAGGCCTTCGGGGAAGTCCATGGGCACATCTTTCATCGAATGCACGGCGATGTCGGCTTCATTTTCCAGCAGCGCGGTCTCCAGCTCCTTGACGAACAGGCCCTTGCCGCCAATCTTCGACAGCGGCGAGTCCAGCAGCTTGTCGCCGCGACTCACCATGGGCACCAAGGATACCTTGAGACCTGGATGAGCCTCTTCAAGGCGAGCTTTGACGTATTCGGCCTGCCACAAGGCCAGGGCGCTTTTACGAGTGGCGATGCGGATTTCGCGAGAGGACATGGATCAATCCGTACTGAATAGATACGGCAGATAATAACAGCTCAGGCAAATACGCTTTGATTTGAATCAGCAAGTGCGGGGCCTCCCTGGCCGCATCACACCGGGATAAGCACTGCAGTCCACGCTACAGCCCTCGGGCTAAAGCTGCTGCATCATCTTGCGCACGCCGGCGACATGGCGTCGGCTGACGATCAAGGCATCGCCATTGAGCCCTTTCAGGAACAGCTGGAAGTGCCCCAGGGGCGTACGTTGCAGGCGCTCGATTCGTTCGCGGGCCACCAACGCATTGCGGTGGATTCGCACAAAGCGGTCGCCAAACTCATCTTCAAGAGCCTTGAGCGGCTCATCGAGCAGGACTTCACCGGCTTCATGGCGCAGCGTCACGTACTTGTGATCGGCAATGAAGTACACCACCTGGCTCAGGGGGATCAGCTCGATACCTTTGCGCGTACGCGCACTGATATGGCTGCGCGGCCCGTTGCCACTCTGGGCGGCAGGTTGAGTCAGGGCAGCGAGTTGGACCCGGTTAGGGCGCTCGGCCTTTTTCAATGCCTTGAGCAACGCGTCGCCAGTCGCCGGCTTGACCAGGAAACTGACACCACTGGCTTCCAACGCTTCCGCGGAAAACTCTTCCTGGGCAGCGCACAACACCACCGACGGAGGTGATTCTCTCTCACTCAGGCGGGCGGCAACCTGCAGGCCATCAAGGCCGGGCATGCGGATATCGAGCAGCACCACATCCGGCTTGAGGCTATCGATCAACGTCAACGCCTCCTCCCCGTTGGTGGCGCTCGGTTCAAGGACTGTATAACCCTCGAGTTCACTGACCAGGCGGCTCAGTCGCTCGCGGGCTTGGGGTTCGTCATCAACGATCAGGACATTCATATTGCGCTGGATTCCTGCGTGAGTCTCGCACAAGGATAGCGTAGACAGGTGCGGTGACTTGCGTCACAGCGATCCACGCTAAGACTAGCGCGAGCGGCAAAAAGTGCCCTGAGAGCGGCACGCATATTTACCCGGACCTGTTCAATAGCGCCCAAAACCTGCTGCCCTTGGGCATAGTCGTAGGGTTTGCTGATACACAATCCGAATACCCCCCTTTTTAATGGATAGTCTGGGTTATGACCGCATCACCCGACTTTGGTGCATTCACACACTATCAGTCCAACTGTAGACGCTCGCTGAGACGACATTACTCAATCCTCAAATATCGTTTCAACAAGCACCTGGCCCCAGTCTCTTCCCGGACGCGCTCGGCGGCAAGGCACTTAGCCATCCTTCGCGCAAATAAAAATGCTGGCCACCCACAGCACCGCCTCCACGAGCAACCCTGTTATTATCGGCGGCACACCTCCACGCCTCTTTTAAGCAGATCACGAGCGAATCCATGAGCACCGACAAGACCAACCAGTCCTGGGGCGGCCGCTTCAGTGAACCCGTCGACGCCTTCGTCGCCCGCTTCACCGCCTCCGTCACCTTCGACCAGCGCCTGTACCGCCACGACATCATGGGCTCGATCGCCCACGCCACGATGCTGGCCAAGGTCGGCGTGCTGACCGACGCCGAGCGCGACAGCATCATCGACGGCCTGACCACCATTCGCGGTGAGATCGAAGCCGGTACGTTCGACTGGCGCGTCGACCTGGAAGACGTGCACATGAATATCGAGGCCCGCCTCACCGACCGCATCGGCGTGACCGGCAAGAAACTGCACACCGGGCGCAGCCGCAATGACCAGGTGGCCACCGATATCCGCCTGTGGCTGCGCGATGAAATCGACCTGATCCTGGCCGAAATAACTCGCCTGCAGAAAGGCTTGCTGGAACAGGCCGAGCGCGAATCGGACACCATCATGCCCGGTTTCACCCACCTGCAAACCGCCCAGCCTGTCACCTTCGGCCACCACTTGCTGGCCTGGTTCGAAATGCTCAGCCGCGACTACGAGCGCCTGGTGGATTGCCGCAAGCGTGCCAACCGCATGCCCTTGGGCAGCGCCGCGCTGGCCGGCACCACCTACCCGATCGACCGCGAATACACCGCACAACTGCTGGGCTTCGATGCCGTGGGCGGCAACTCCCTGGACGGCGTGTCGGACCGCGATTTCGCCATCGAATTCTGCGCCGCCGCCAGTATCGCGATGATGCACCTGTCGCGTTTCTCCGAAGAACTGGTGTTGTGGACCAGCGCGCAATTCCAGTTCATCGACCTGCCGGATCGCTTCTGCACCGGTAGCTCGATCATGCCGCAAAAGAAAAACCCCGACGTGCCCGAGCTGGTGCGTGGCAAGAGCGGCCGCGTATTCGGCGCACTGATGGGCCTGCTGACCCTGATGAAAGGCCAGCCCTTGGCCTACAACAAGGACAACCAGGAAGACAAGGAACCGCTGTTCGACGCCGCCGACACCCTACGTGATTCGCTGCGTGCCTTTGCCGACATGATCCCCGCGATCAAGCCCAAGCACGCGATCATGCGTGAAGCGGCCCTGCGTGGGTTCTCCACCGCGACGGACCTGGCGGACTACCTGGTACGCCGTGGCCTGCCGTTCCGCGACTGCCACGAAATCGTCGGCCATGCCGTGAAATACGGCGTGGACACCGGCAAGGACCTGGCGGAAATGAGCCTGGAAGAACTGCGCCAGTTCAGCGACCAGATCGAGCAGGACGTGTTTGCCGTGCTGACCCTGGAAGGCTCGGTGAATGCCCGTAACCACGTGGGCGGCACCGCACCGGCGCAGGTGAAGGCAGCCGTCGTGCGCGGCCAGGCCCTCCTCGCCAGCCGCTGAAAAATGAGGGAGGGGGGCAACCCCCTCCCACACTGGATCACTTTTTGGCCGCAACCATCGCCATGAACGCCGGCATCGCGGCTTCCCTGTCCGCCGCCACCTTCTGCGCATTGGGCATGGCATGCAGCCGCTCCAGCAACACTTTGGCCGCCGGGAGTTCAGCCAACAGGTCCAGGCCAAACAACTTCTCGCCCACGGCACAGGCGAGGTTCACGCTATACATGAAATACAGATCCGCAATCGTAAAGCTCTCCCCTGCCACATAAGGCGCGAACTTGCCGTGCCGACCTAAAGAACCGATCCCCAGCAGCAACTCAGCCTTGGATTTCTCCTTGATCGCGTCCGGCACCTGCATGCCGAAAAACGCCTCGGCGAAACACGCGCGGGCGGGCAGTTCGATGTACAGCTCGATTTCCCGGCACAACGCCAGCACCTGGGCACGCTGAAAAGGATCAGCAGGCAGCAGCGAACGGCCCTCCTGGGTTTGCTCGATGTATTCGAGGATCACGCTGGTTTCATTGACGAAACCCTGCTTCACCCCCAGTACCGGCACCTTGCCTCGCGGGCTGACGGCAAGCGCCTCAGGGGTTTGCCCGGCGTAAAAAGGCACCTCTTCGAACGGTAGCCCCTTCTCCAGCAGCGCCAGTTTCACCATGTTGTAGTAGTTACTGACCGAAAATCCGTAAAGCTTGAGCATCGCAAAGCCTCCAGGCCGTGTGCGGGGTTGGCCGCAAGAGTTATAGATGCCCGGGCCCACCCTGACCAGCAGCATCACCGGCCTGAATGGAGTTAGACTGGCGCCCTTTCCTTGAGGAGCCTGCCATGAGCGAGCCGACCGATATCGACAGCGACGAAGAAGCGTTCACCGAAAGTACACTGATCGAAGCCATCGAGAATCAGATCGAAAGCGACACTCCGCCTGCCGCCAAGGCCACGTTCAACAAGCTGACCCTGGTAGGTTACGAGCGCGAGGAGATTCTGAATCTCATGGCCCATGTGCTGGCGGTTGAAATCGACCAGATGCTCGACGAAGACCGTGCATTCGATACCCAATGGTATGAGACAGCCCTGCGGGCGCTGCCGGAATTGCCGCCGGAAAACGACTGAAGCCCCCTCCGCGTGGCCGGGAAGCCTGCTTCCTCGCCACAAATCTGCGGCATATCAATACCCATGACTTTCTCACTGGACAGCCCGCCAAAGTGCGTTCACCTTATGGCCTGCTAGCCTCTAATAAATTCTTAGAAAGTCTGGAGTCCTTATGTCGTATACCCCTGAGTTGGTTGCCGAACTGGAAATCCTTGCACTCTTCAACCTGGGCAGCTCCCAGGAAGGTCTGAAAGTCCACCAGACTGCCGCTCCCACTGCCATCGCCGCGGCCAAACGCCTGTTCGAGAAAAAGCTGATCGACCAACCGGACGGAGGCTATCTGACCAGCCTTGGCCGAGACGCCGCCGAGCAAGCGCAAACCCTGCTGACGATCTTGAGCACCGCGACAAGCAAAGAAGCCGCCTGACACCTGATACCGCCCATGGAGTCCGCCCCTTGCGGATTCCGAGGGCGCTGCTGTGGACGCGAGAAAATTCTGACGTCAAAAAACATTTCCCTCTAAACCTCCTACGCTTCTGACTGTAAACTCCTACACGGCCGCCCATGTCGGGCCTTGCGAGCCACCGAGTTCGACATGACCCGCACCCATGAAATCCGCCCCGACCTGGACGAAGGCATCGACCGCAAGGTGCTGGCTCAGCTGCGCGCGCGCTTCATGGCCCTCAACGAAGGCCGCATGGCCCGCGCCATCGAGGGGCTAACGCCGCGCCAGCAAAGCGTACTGACACTGTTGCCGCTGTTTTTCCACGTCAATCACCCGCTCCTGCCAGGCTATGTGTCGGGCAGTACACCGGCCGGGCTGTCGAACTTCGAGCCTGATGCCCAGGCCCTGACCGAAGCCCAGCGCCTGACCCGTTCATTCTCCTACAAGCCGCGCCATGGCAACCCGCCCCGTCCGATCCATGGCCTGTTCCTGATGGGCAGCCTCGGCACCCTGGCCCAGGCAGACCAGAGCGATATGGATGTGTGGGTGTGCCACGCCGCCGACCTGGACGAAAGCGAACTGGCCGAACTGCGTAAGAAATGCCAGCTGCTGGAGGCCTGGGCCTTGAGCATGGGCGCCGAGGCACATTTTTTCCTGATTGAGCCGACGCGCTTCGTACTGGGTGAGCGCGACACCCAACTGAGCTCCGACGACTGCGGCACCACCCAGCATTACCTGCTGCTGGACGAGTTCTACCGCACCGCCATCTGGCTGGCTGGCCGTACACCGATCTGGTGGCTGGTGCCCGTCTACGAAGAAAACCGCTACGCCGAATTCACCCACACGCTGATCTCCAAGCGCTTTATACGCGCCGATGAAACCCTTGACCTGGGCCACCTGGCACGCATCCCTCCGGGCGAATTCATCGGCGCCGGGTTGTGGCAGCTGTTCAAAGGCATCGAGTCGCCCTACAAGTCAGTGCTCAAGCTGCTGCTGACCGAGGTTTACGCCAGCGAGCACCCAAACGTGCAGTGCCTGAGCCTGCGCTTCAAGCAGGCGGTGTTCGCCAACCAGATGGATCTGGACGAGCTGGACCCTTACATCGTGGTCTATCGCCGCATCGAGGAATACCTCAAGGTCCGCAACGAACCCGAGCGCCTGGAGCTGGTACGGCGGGCACTGTATTTAAAGGTCAACCGCAAGCTCAGCGCTGGCCAGCGTAGCTCTAGCTGGCAACACCTGTTGCTGGAGCGCCTGGCCCAGGAGTGGGGCTGGAACCCGCGCCAATTGGCCCTGCTGGACAGCCGCAGCCAATGGAAAGTGCGCCAGGTCGCCTCCGAGCGTCGCGCATTGGTCAGTGAGCTGAACTACAGCTATCGCTTCCTGACGCAATTCGCCCGCAGCGAACAGACAGTCAGCCTGATCAATAAGCGTGACCTCAATGTGCTCGGCCGCCGTCTATATGCTGCGTTCGAGCGTAAAGCCGGCAAAGTCGAGTTCATCAACCCCGGCATCGCCCCGGACCTGGCCGAAGACACCCTGACCCTGGTGCAATCGCCCAACCGCAAAGAGCCGGGCCAGCACCATTGGGGGCTGTACAACGGCAACCTCACCGCCCTGGAATGGGAGCACTTTGCGCCGATCAAGCGCAGCCGCGATTTGCTGGAAATGCTGACCTGGTGCCACCGCAACGGCGTGATCGACAGCAGCACTCGCCTGGCGCTGCACCCGGGCACCAGCGACATGACCGAGTTCGAGCTGTTCAACCTGCTGGGCAGCCTGCAGCAGAGCATTGCCCTGCCCTTGCCCAGCGTCGCTGAAGAACGCCTGTTACGCTCGGCGGTGCCCGAAGAGGTATTGCTGTTGATCAACGTCGGCGTCGACCCGCTCAAGCATCACCGCGACCTGAATATCCTGATGACCACCGAGCGCACCGACTCCCTGAGCTACGCCGGTGTGCGCGACAACCTGGTGCTGACCCTCGACCAGGTCACCCTCAATAGCTGGAACGAGGTGATGGTCAGCCGCTACGACGGCCCCCATGCTCTGCTCGATTGCCTGCGCGACTACCTCAACCAGTTGCCATCGGATCACCTGCCGCGGCTACGGGTGCGCTGCTTCTGTCACAACCGTGCGCAGTTCATTGCCCAGCGCGTAGAAGAAATCTTCGACACGGCGCAGAACCTGCTGCTGGGGCAGGGCAATCACCGCTACTTGCTCCAGGTGCAACAGCACTATCACGTGATGGAGTTGATGCCCGGCCAGGCCACCCACGTATCACTGGCGACCCAGGATGCACTGATCGCCTACCTCAGCGAAGAACTGGCCAGCTACAGCCCGCTGCACCTGGATGCCATGGCCCTGGAGGACCACGACCTGGCGCTGCTTTTGCCCATGGGTATGGCCGATTGCGTGCAAGTGTTCTACCGAGTCAATGAAGGCTTCGCCGAGCTGTATGTGCTGGATGAGTTCAACGCGCTCTGGCAGCAGCGCCTGCCGTTTCATGACGAGCAGAGCCTGTTGGCACCGCTGCAGCGCTTCCTGCAATCGATCATCTATCGCCGGGACGCGCTGTCGCCGCTGGACCCACAGGAGCCGCTGGGCGCGGTGCAAACCCTGTACTACCAACTATTACCGTCAGGCAATAACCGTGCACGCGGCATAGAGCCTCGGCCAGCACCGCAAAATCCGGCCAACAAGCCGTTTTATGACGTGCAGGCAATTATCGGCAAGGCGGCGCCGGGCCAAGTGGGGATTACCCTGTACTGCAATCAGCGGGAGTTTTCCGAACTGGAATTTGGCGACCAGCTGTTTGCAGTGGTCGCCCAGGAGATCGTCGGGCAGCGCCGCGAAACCGAGCGCTACCGCTGCTATATCACTGATCTGGACCTGTCGGGTCTGATCGGTGATGTGCAAAGCCCGAGCAATTTGTACCTGCGCTACAAGGCCGAGCTGGAGCAAGCGCTCAATGAAGCACTGAACCAGATTTAAAGCGAGAAAGCGCCGCCGTCTTTGGGCTGGCCTTCCACTTTGAGCAACTTGAGCTTGAGAGTCTTGCCGCCGGGAGCCGGCCAGTCGATATGCTGGCCCACTTGCAAGCCAAGCAACGCACTGCCTACCGGTGCCAGGATCGAAATCTTGCCTTCGTCGGCGTTGGCATCCTTGGGGTAAACCAGAGTCAGGTGATAGTCCTTTCCGCTGCTTTGCTCGCGGCAATGCACGCTGGAGTTCATGGTCACGACATTCGCAGGCACTTCATCGTGGCCAACCACTTCTTCGGCGCGGTCGAGTTCGTGTTGAAGGGCTTCGACACCCGGCGAGTCCTCGCCTACACGGTCGATCAGTTGCTCAAGACGCTGCACGTCGAGACGGGTAAGAATGATGGAAGGTGCGGTCATGATTCAGGCAGACTCCTTTTTTCTGCACAAAAAAGCAAAACCCCGCCAGGAAAAGGCGGGGTTCTCACGGACCTCGATGAGTTGAGGTGTACCCGGACACTACCACAGCACCGTAAATAAACAAGACGGGGTCAAGGCGCTGCCTTGCGCTGCTCGGCCTGGGCCACGATCACCCGCCGGCGCTGATCGTCGGCGGAGCGCCATTCACGGATGTCTTCCACGTGGCGGAAACAACCAAGGCAAACTTTCTCCTCGTCCAGCCGACACAAACTGATACAAGGTGACGGCACGGCCGGGCTGACATTGCTGAACAGCGGCTTCGGCGGACGTATGGGTGCAGGCTGGGTCACAGTCAGATCTCGTCGAAATCCAGCTCGGCGCCGGTATATTCGTGGACCAGGCGCATGAGCATCTCGCCCAACAACTCTTCACTCTTGTCGCACTGCCATTTGCCGCTTTCTTCGTCGTAGTCGAAGTGAACACCACCGGAGCGCGCCGCCAGCCACAGCTGATGCAGCGGCTCCTGGCGACTGAAGATCAGTTGCTGGCCACTCTCAAACTTGACGGTCAGCACCCCGGCCGAGTTTTCCAGGTCCACATCCAGGCCGCTGTCGTCGAAAATATCTTCCAGCGCCTGCTGGGTCGAATCCACCAGGTCGTGAAAACGGGCTTCGGTCAAACTCATTGTGGCAACCTCAAAAGTGTCTGGTTTTGCTCGAGCGGCGCACGATACGGGCGAGCCCCGCCGATTGCAAAGGATACCGATTTCATCACAACTGACGGCATGAAATATCCCCCGCCAGCGTAGCCCGTTTCTCAACCCACTCAGCAAAGCCCCGCCGGACGGGTATTCCAGCGCATAGGCAAGCTGGCAGGTGGTCGGTATACTCGGGCGCAATTAATGCATATTCAAGGATTTCGCCATGAAGCGCCTGATCTCTTCCCTTGCTGCGCTCGTCGCGGTCGCCTGCCTCGTTAGTGCCTGTGGTCAAAAAGGCCCGCTGTACCTGCCTGATGACAGCAAAGACCCGAATGAACAGGCGCAATCGTCGCAAAAAGCGCACAAGCACGACACTTACTAAGGGTAAATCATGGACGCTTTTAACTACCGGGACGGCGAGCTGTTCGCGGAGGGCGTGGCGCTGTCCGCGATTGCCGAACGCTTTGGCACCCCGACCTATGTGTACTCGCGCGCGCACATCGAAGCGCAATACCGCTCGTTCACCGATCCGCTGGACGGCGTGCCGCACCTGGTGTGCTATGCGGTGAAGGCCAACTCCAACCTCGGTGTACTCAATGTCCTGGCGCGCCTGGGCGCTGGTTTCGACATCGTGTCCCGTGGCGAATTGGAACGTGTTCTGGCCGCAGGCGGCCAGGCTGACAAGATTGTGTTCTCCGGCGTCGGCAAGAGCCGCGAAGACATGCGTCGTGCCCTGGAAGTCGGCGTGCATTGCTTCAACGTCGAATCCACCGACGAGCTGGAGCGCCTGCAGGTCGTCGCCGCCGAAATGGGCGTTCGCGCGCCGATCTCACTGCGCGTCAACCCGGACGTCGATGCCGGCACCCACCCGTACATTTCCACCGGTCTCAAAGAGAACAAGTTCGGCATCGCCATCGCCGACGCCGAGGACGTGTACATCCGTGCCGCCCAACTGCCGAACCTGGAAGTACTGGGCGTCGACTGCCATATCGGCTCGCAACTGACCAGCCTGCCCCCGTTCCTTGATGCCCTGGACCGCCTGCTGGCGCTGACCGATCGCCTGGCCGAGTGCGGCATCTACCTGCGCCACATCGACCTCGGTGGCGGCGTGGGTGTGCGTTATCGCGATGAAGAGCCTCCGCTGATTGCCGACTACATTGCCGCCGTGCGTGAACATATCGGCGGCCGCGACCTGGCGCTGTTGTTCGAACCAGGCCGCTATATCGTGGCTAACGCCGGCGTGCTGCTGACCCAGGTCGAGTACCTCAAGCACACCGAGCACAAGGATTTTGCGATCGTCGATGCCGCGATGAACGACCTGATCCGCCCGGCGCTGTACCAGGCCTGGATGGATGTCACCGCCGTAACGCCTCGCGACAGTGAAGCCCGCGCCTATGACATCGTCGGCCCGATCTGCGAAACCGGCGACTTCCTGGCCAAGGATCGTCAACTGGCCCTGGAAGAAGGCGACCTGCTGGCCATTCATTCGGCCGGTGCCTACGGGTTTGTCATGAGTTCCAACTACAACACCCGCGGGCGTACCGCCGAGGTGCTGGTGGACGGTGATCAAGCGTTTGAAGTGCGTCGCCGCGAGACGGTAGCCGAGTTGTATGCTGGCGAAAGCCTGCTGCCGGAGTAAGCCATGCTGCTGCGTTTTACCAAGATGCACGGACTGGGCAATGACTTCATGGTCCTTGACCTGGTCAGCCAGCACGCGCACATCCTGCCCAAGCACGCTAAACAGTGGGGCGACCGTCATACCGGCATCGGCTTCGACCAGTTGCTGATCGTTGAGGCGCCGAGCAACCCGGAGGTGGATTTCCGTTACCGGATCTTTAACTCCGACGGCTCCGAGGTGGAACAATGCGGTAACGGCGCCCGCTGCTTCGCGCGCTTTGTGCTGGACAAGCGCCTGACCGCCAAGCGGCAGATTCGCGTCGAGACCAAGAGCGGCGTGATCGAACTGGATGTGCGCAGCGACGGCCAGATCAGCGTCAACATGGGTGCACCGCGCCTGGTGCCGGCGGACATTCCGTTCCAGGCCAGCGAGCAGGCCACGAGTTACACGCTGGACGTTGAAGGCAAGGCCGTCGACATCGCCGCAGTGTCCATGGGCAACCCCCATGCAGTACTGCGGGTCAACGACATCAACAATGCCCCCGTGCATGAACTGGGGCCGAAGATCGAACACCACCCGCGCTTTCCGGCACGGGTCAATGTGGGCTTCCTGCAGGTGATCGACCGTTCCCGCGCGCAATTGCGTGTGTGGGAACGCGGCGCCGGCGAAACCCAGGCCTGCGGCACCGGCGCCTGCGCCGCTGCCGTAGCCGCAATCAGCCAGGGGTGGATGGATTCGCCGCTGCTGATCGACCTGCCAGGTGGACGCCTGTCCATCGAATGGGCAGGCCCCGGCCACCCGGTGATGATGACCGGGCCGGCCACGCGCGTATACGAAGGACAGGTCCGTCTATGAGTGAGCCAAGCAAATGACCGATAAGCCTCAAGTACCCGCACAAGCATCCCCGAGCGAAAGCCTGGAGGCCGCCGCTGTCGCGGCGTACCTTGAGGCTCATCCGGACTTCTTCGTTGAGCATGAAGAACTGTTGCCGGCCTTGCGCATCCCTCACCAGCGCGGCGATACCGTGTCACTGGTGGAGCGGCAGATGAAGATCCTGCGCGAGCGCAACATAGAAATGCGCCATCGGCTCTCGCACCTGATGGACGTGGCCCGCGACAACGACCGCTTGTTCGACAAGACCCGCCGCCTGATCCTGACCCTGATGGACGCCACCAGCCTGGAAGAAACGGTGATCGCCGTAGAAGACAGCCTGCGCCAGGATTTCCAGGTGCCCTTTGTCAGCTTGATCCTGTTCAGCGACAACCCGATGCCGGTGGGACGCTGGGTCAGCGGCAGCGAAGCACAGACCGCGATCGGCGGCCTGCTCTCCGAAGGCAAGACCATCAGTGGCACCTTGCGCGAGCACGAACTGGACTTCCTGTTTGGCGCTGAACAACGCCAACAGATCGGCTCCACCGCCGTCGTTGCCCTCAGCCACCAGGGCCTGCACGGCGTACTGGCCATCGCCAGCCGTGATCCTGCGCACTACAAGAGCTCGGTGGGCACCCTGTTCCTGACCTACATCGCCGAAGTCCTGGGCCGCGTGTTGCCGCGTTTCACTACCGCCCTGCGCGCGGTGCGCTAGCCATGGAACGGCAACTGGACGCCTACTGCGCTCACCTGCGCAGCGAGCGCCAGGTGTCGCCCCACACCCTGGAAGCCTACCGACGGGACCTGAACAAGGTCCTGGCCTACTGCGAGAAACACCAGATCGCCAGCTGGAAAGCCCTGGATATCCAGGGCCTGCGCAGCCTGATCGCGCGCCTGCACCAGCAAGGCCAATCCTCACGCAGCCTGGCCCGGTTGCTGTCGGCGGTGCGCGGCCTCTACCACTACCTCAACCGCGAAGGCCTGTGCGATCACGACCCAGCCAACGGCCTGGCCCCACCCAAGGGCGAGCGGCGCCTGCCCAAGACCCTCGACACCGACCGCGCCCTGCAACTGCTCGACGGCGCGGTCGAGGACGACTTCCTGGCCCATCGCGACCAGGCGATCCTCGAACTGTTCTATTCTTCGGGCCTGCGCCTATCGGAGCTGACGGGGCTGAACCTCGACCAACTGGACCTGGCGGACGGCCTCGTGCAAGTGCTCGGCAAAGGCAGCAAGACCCGCGTGTTGCCAGTGGGCAGGAAGGCCCGGGAAGCCCTGCAACTGTGGTTGCCGCTGCGCGCCCTCACCAACCCGGCCGATGATGCGGTGTTTGTCAGCCAGCAAGGTCGGCGCCTGGGGCCACGGGCCATCCAGGTACGGGTCAAGGCGGCGGGCGAACGCGAACTGGGGCAAAACCTGCACCCGCATATGCTGCGGCACTCCTTCGCCAGCCATCTGCTGGAATCATCCCAGGACCTGCGCGCAGTACAGGAACTGCTCGGCCACTCCGATATCAAGACCACGCAGATCTACACCCACCTGGACTTCCAACACCTGGCAACGGTGTATGACAGTGCCCATCCACGGGCCAAACGTATCAAGGGCGGCGACTCATGAGTATCAAGCTGATCACTTTCGACCTGGACGACACCCTCTGGGACAACGTTCCCGTCATCGTCAGCGCCGAGGCGTCAATGCGCGAATGGCTGGCCACCCATGCCTCCAAGGTCGGCGACTTGCCCCTGGAGCACTTCGCCAGCCTGCGCCAGCAAGTGCTGCAACGTCATCCCGAACTCAAGCACCGCATCAGCGTCCTGCGCCATCGAGTGTTGATGCATGCGTTTGAAGAGGCCGGTTATCCACAGCCTCAGGCCACCGAAATGGCCGATGTGTGTTTCGAAGCGTTCATTCACGCCCGCCATCAGCTCACGCCCTTCCCCGAAGCCGAGCCGATGCTGCAAGCGCTGCGCCAGCACTTTCTGCTGGGTGTGATCACTAATGGCAATGCCGATGTGCAGCGTGTGGGCCTGGCGGACTACTTCCACTTTGCGCTGCGTGCCGAAGATATTGGGATCGCCAAGCCGGATGCGCGCTTGTTTCAGGAAGCGCTGCAGCGCGGTGGAGTGGATGCCAGTGCGGCTGTGCATGTTGGCGATCACCCCGGGGACGACATTGCCGGGGCGCAGCAGGCGGGGCTGCGGGCGGTGTGGTTCAACCCCAGCGCCAAGGCATGGGAAGCAGATAAACGCCCCGACGCGGAGATTCGTAGCCTCACGGAGCTGCCGGAATTACTCCGCAAGTGGCAGTAGCACTGGAGATCCAAATGTGGGAGGGGCAAGCCCCCTCCCACATTTGGATCACCACAAAGCTCAAATAAATCAGCAAGCATGAAAAATCTATGGTCCCCCCCATTTTTGCAATACTGATTAACGGGCGATGTGGTTGGCTTGCTTAAATCTATCCGGCG
>NZ_JBXAFK010000024.1:0-106472 GCF_058793055.1 Pseudomonas sp. MPR-R2A5 | reverse complement strand
CGCTCCTACAGAAGGCGATGTACGCTTAACTGAACGGCATTAGGGCTTGCCCCGCGTTGGGCTGCGAAGCAGCCCCAGAACCAGCCCCAGAACCAGCCGCTGAGGAGTGCCTGATACTCCGCATTTCGATTGATTGGGGCTGCTGCGCAGCCCAACGCGGGGCAAGCCCGCTCGCCACAACAAGCCCGCTCGCCACAGTTACAGTGTTCTTCCTTAACTGACGGGCATTGGGGCTTGCCCCCTCCCACATTTTGCTGTGTGTCCGGCTTTATTTACCGAGCTTGCGCAACTCATCCGACTCCACCACCCGCACGCCGTCCTGCTCTTCCAGCGCCAGGCGCCACATGGCGCGGGCCAGTTCGCACACTTCAATGCCGTGGTACTTGCCTGGAATCAGGCGTGACAACGGCCCGGCCAATTGCTCGGCCAGGCGCGGCTCAACACGTTCCCCCAGTAGCAGCGAAGGCCGCACGATGGTCAGTTGCGGCCAGTCCTGGGCCTTGAGCGCCTGTTCCATTTCCCCTTTGACCCGGTTGTAGAACACCGAGGATTTCGGGTCGGCGCCAATCGCACTGATCACGATCAAGTGCCGCGCGCCCATTTCCCGGGCGCGCTTGGCGAAGGCCACGACCATATCCAGGTCAACGGCACGGAAGGCCTCTTCCGATCCGGCTTTCTTGATGGTGGTGCCCAGGCAGCAGAAGGCAATATCCACCTGGCCGCTCAGTTGCGGCAGGAGCACCGCCGGGTCGCCTACCGGGTTTTCCAGGCGCGGGTGTTCAGCCAGCGGTTTGCGGCTGGGCGCCAGCACGCGGGTTACGGTGGGTTCGTTGAGCAGGCGGTCAAGCAGGTGCTCGCCGGTAAGCCCGGAGGCGCCCGCGAGCAGGATATGCTGAGGTGTCAGGTACATGGTTTTTCCCCCCCTTGTTACACAGTTCAGCTTAGTTGCCTTTGGCTTCCTTGCTATTCATTGAGACGCTTTCGAGCGCCTTTCGTGCCTGCTGTTTGCGTAATAATTGCCAATGGGCGATCACGCCTTTGGGGGCCCACATCTGCGGTTCGGAAGGCTCGAAGTTGTCCGCCTGTTCGCGTTCGCTCACGTGCAGTTGCGCCAGTTTGAAAGCTTGCTGCAAATCGTCGGTCTGGTTGAAGGCCTGGGCGAAGAGGGCGTCGCCGAAGTAGGTGAAGTCGGCTTCCTCGGAGCACCCGAACGACACACGGTCGGCGCGGGAGGCGGTCATGATCAGGGTGTGTTCGTCTTTCAGTGCCGGGATGAAACCGCCGGAGTAGCAGGCGGAGATCACGATGATCTTGTCGCGGTTCTTCAGCGGCGCGAGCACGGCGGCCAGCTCATCGGCAGGCAGGTCGGCCAGCTCCATGCGCGGCTGGTCCAGCACCAGTTCATGTTCGTGGGTGCCGTGGCTTGTCAGGTAGATAAACACCAGGTCTTCCGGCCCGCTGCGTTCGGCGAGGGTCTGCACCGCGCGGCGCAGGCTTTCGCGGGTGGCCAGGGGGCGGTCGGCAATATGGTCGCGGTGGTTGACCAGGCGGATCTGCCCCCGGGCACCGAAGCGGGTGGCGAGCATATTGCTGACGTAGTCCGCTTCGCGCAGGAACACGCTTTGTTTACCGTCACCGGCCACGGCCAGGGTGTACAGCTCCACGGCCGGGGTGGAGGCGGGTACGGCGGCGAGGGCGGCTTCGAGCAAGCGGCCCTGGGCGAGCACGCCAATTTCCAGCGGGTCGGGCAGCAACTTGCCGTCGGCATCCCGCACGCGCATGCCATTGACCCAGGTGCCGGCCTGCACGGTGCCGTCGGTGAGCACCAGGGTGCCACGCCCCTGGTAGTTGTCGCTGTCGAAGCCGCCGATATAGAAGCTGCCATCGGTCAGGTTCAGGCGGCCTTCGCCGCTGAAGCGCCAGTCGGCGAACTCGCCGACATAATGGCTACCGTCCACGCCAATCAATTCGCCCTTGCCGCTCAGGGCGCCTTCCTTGAACTGGCCGATCCACACGTCGCCGTCGGCGTTTTCATAACGGCCCTTGCCATTGAGCTGGTTCTGCTTGAACTGGCCGACATAAATGTCGCCGTCAGCGCTGTTGAACGTGCCGTTGCCTTCCAGTTGGCCATCGACGAAGTGGCCGCTGAACTGATTGCCGCTGTCGTCGTTGCGCTGGCCTTCGCCATTTGGTTTGCCGTGGGCGAACTGGCCCTGGTATTGGCTGCCGTCGGCCAGCTCCAGGCGACCGAGGCCGGAGTACTGGTCGTCCTTGAATTCGCCGCGATAGGTCATTTGCCCCTCTTTGAGGGTGCCTTCGCCGTTGCGTCGACCGTTCTTGAAGCCGCCCACATAGTGGCTGCCCGCCGTGCTCAAGCTGCCCTGGCCATCGAACAGGCCTTGCTTGAACTGGCCTTTATAGACTTCGCCGTTGCTGCCGTGCCATTCGCCCTGGCCGTGCCACTGGCCTTGGTCGAACTGGCCGGCGTACCAGCTGCCGTTTGGATAGTCCACGCGGCCCTGGCCTTGCAGCAAGCCATTGACCACATCACCCCGGTAGCGGCCGCCGTCGGGCAGGCGCGCATCGGGCGGCAACAGCGATTCGCCGTCTCCGCAAGCGGTGAGCAACAGGGCAAGGGCAAGGGGAGCAAGTGGGCGCATAGCGGGATCCGGATAATTGAGCGCCGAGTATGCCGTAGCTGCGAGTTTCTTACATAAATTTACATACCCTGTGGTGAGTTTCAGTGCCTCACCACAGGGAAGGGCTTACACGAAGCAGAGCGACAACGACTCGGCGATGTAAGCGGGTTTTTCCTGGCCTTCGATTTCCAGGGTGGCGGTGGCCTTGAACAGCCATTGGCCCGGTTTTTTCTCGGTGACGTCCGTGAGGGTGACGTTCAGGCGCACCTTGGAGTTGACCTTCACTGGCTGGATAAAGCGCACGCTGTCCAGGCCATAGTTGACCGCCATCTTCAGGCCCTCGGGCATGATCAGGATGTCTTCCAACAGCTTGGGCATCAGCGACAGCGACAGGAACCCGTGGGCGATGGTGCTGCCGAACGGCGTTTGCGCGGCCTTGACCGGGTCGACGTGGATGAACTGATGGTCGCCAGTGGCTTCGGCGAACAGGTTGATTCGGGCCTGGTCGATGGTGAGCCATTCGGAACGTCCCAGTTCCTTGCCGACATAATCTTTGAGCTGCGCTACGGGTACATAGGGCATTGCGTCTCTCCTTGGTTCATCGGTTTGTCCCTCCGCTGCAGGCGCGAGCTTGCTCACGAAGGTCGTTAACGATAACGCCGGCTTTTCTGGTTCGGCGCGGCGCACTCGAGTCTTTCGCGAGCAATCTCACTCCAGAGGGAGGCAGTTGCTGTTTTTTTGGGGTTACAGAGAACCAATGTAGATCATCATGGGCTACCCGCCCGGTCAACCCACCATGCTTATGGCGAATGCCGGAGCATAGAGCGGGCATGCTTATAATGCGGGCGAGCCTTGAGGGGGGGAGAACGGATGCTGTTACGCGGTCTGACATGGCTGGTGCTGTTTCAATTGATCGGCACCGCGATCAATCATTTGCTGGTGCCGGTACTGCCGGGGCCGATCATTGGCCTGTTGCTGATGCTGGGCTACCTGGTATGGCGCGGCGAAGTCGGTGAACCGTTGAGCCTGGCGGCCAGCAGCCTGTTGCGTTACCTGCCGTTGCTGCTGGTGCCGCCGGCGGTGGGGGTGATGGTGTATGCCAAGGACATCGCCGCGGACTTCTGGGCCATTGTCGGCGCACTGGTGCTGTCGCTGGTGATCGCCATGGGGTTTGTCGGCGTGCTGATGCAAAAGCTGGTCAAGCGCCAGGCGCAACAGGAGGAGGAACAATGACCTTCGACTGGCAGGGCGCGTGGGCGGCGGTGATTCATCACCCTCTGTTCGGCATCGGTATCACCCTCGGCGCCTATCAACTGGTGCTGGCGGGCTTTGAGAAAACTCGCTGGATTTTCCTGCAACCGGTGCTGGTCTCCATGCTGCTGGTGATTGGCGTGTTGCTCAGTTGCGGCCTGAGCTACGCCGAATACCGCAAGAGCACCGAGATCATGGGCATCCTGCTCGGCCCGGCGACGGTGGCCCTGGCAGTGCCGCTCTATTTGAACCTGCGGCGGATTCGGCAGTTGTTCTGGCCGATTTTTACTACGCTGGTGATAGGTGGCGTATTGGCCACTGGCCTGTGTGTGCTGCTGGGCTGGTGGTTTGGTGCCGAACACATGATGCTGATGACCATGGCGCCCAAATCGGTGACTTCGCCGATCGCCATGCTGGTGGCTGAGCAGATCGGCGGTGTCGCCGCATTGGCCGCGGTGTTTGTGCTGATCACCGGGGTCATCGGTGCGATGATCGGTCCGGCATACCTGTCGCGACTGGGCGTACACAGCCCCGAGGCGCGCGGCATGGCCCTGGGCATGACCGCGCATGCGGTCGGCACCTCGGTGGCCTTGCAGGAAAGCGAAGAGTGCGGCGCCTTTGCGGCGCTCGCCATGAGTCTGATGGGCGTGGCCACGGCGGTGTTCCTGCCGTTGGCGGTGTCGGTAATTGTTTAAACCGGGTTTAAGGAAACCTTTATGAGTCTGGCGCTGTTCCCGCTCAATACCGTGCTGTTCCCCGGCTGCACCCTCGACTTGCAACTGTTCGAGGCGCGCTATCTGGACATGATCAGCCGTTGTATGAAAAAGGGCGAAAGCTTCGGCGTGGTGTGCATCCTCGACGGCCAGGAAGTCGGCATGGCCCCGGATGGCTACGCGCTGATCGGCTGTGAAGCGCTGATCCGCGACTTCAAGCAGCAGGATAACGGCCTGCTGGGGATTCGTGTCGAAGGCGGTCGCCGTTTCCGTGTGCGTGACGCCGGGGTGCAGAAGGACCAGTTGCTGGTGGCCGAGGTGCAATGGCTGGAAGAACTGCCGGACCAGGCGCTGGAAGAAGAGGACGCCGACCTGCTGGCCTTGCTCCAGGCCCTGGCCGAACACCCGATGGTCGCCTCGCTGGACATGGGCACCCACGCCGATGGCCAGCAGGCGCTGGGCAATCAGCTGGCGTATCTGCTGCCGTTCACCGAGGCCGACAAGATCGACCTTCTGCAACTCGACGACCCACAGCAGCGGCTGGATGCGATCCAGATGCTGCTCGACGAGTTGCAGGGCGAGCTATTCACTCAATAGGCATAGCGCAGCAGCGCATGGGACATGCCGGCAAGCGCGATAAAACTCAGCACCGCCACCAGCGCCGGCAGCAGCAGCCACCAGGTTTTTTGGGGCATGGCCGGCAATGGGCTGCGGTACTGGCTGGCGTTCAGGCTGAAGGCGCACACCGTCATCGCCAGCAACGTACCGGCCAGGATGTCGGTGGGCCAATGGGCGCCCAAATAGACCCGTGACAGCGCAATGAAGGCGGCGGGGATACACCCCAGCAGCATCCAGGTCAGGCGCATCCGCGTGGGTTGCCCGCGACCGGCCAATACCGCCAGCGCCAGGAAGAACGCGAACGCACCAGAGGCATGGCCGCTGGGCATGCTGAAGCTGGTCAGGGGGTCGGTGAGGATTTCCGGTCGGCCACGGGCAAAAAACAGCTTGGTCGCGGTGTTGATCAACGCCGCCCCTGCCAGCGTGACACCGACAAACACCGCATGCCGCCATTGTCGCGCCAGTAACAGCAGGCCGGTGAACACGGCGCTGGCGACGAACATCTTCTTGAACTCACCCAGTTGGGTGATGCGCACCATCACCTCGTCCAGCCATGGGCTGCGGTGCTCCTGCACCAGTGCGCTCAGGCCCTGGTCGAAATCGTTGAGGTGGGGGTAGCCGATGAACAGCGCGATCAACAACGTCAGGCTGGCACACCCAATCCACAAGGTTGCCCGACGATGGCCTCGCAGGCTGCTGTTCAAGCACAGCCCGATCAATACCGCCAGGCAGGCCGTGACCACGCCCGCCTCTGGCCAGAACCCTTCCGGCAAGGGTAGGCGGAACGCGGCACCGGTCGCCCAGCCGGGTATCAGGTAGGCCACCGACCAACCCGCCGCCGCCAGAATGCTCACGGCGGCGAAACGTGGGAACGGCATGTCGCACATGCCGGCGACCATTGGCAGCATCGGCCGCAGCGGGCCGATGAAACGGCCGACCAACAGGCTGGCGATGCCGTACTTGTGGAAGTAGGTCTCGGCACCGTTCATCCATTCCGGATGATGGCGCAGGCCGGGCAGACGGCGAATGTTCTGATGGAAATGCCGCCCCAGGTAGTAGGAAACCCCATCGCCCAGTAGTCCGCCGAGGAAGCCCATCAGCAAGGTTTCACTCAACGACAGCGCCCCGCTGCCGGCCAGCACCGCAATGGCAAACAACAACACGGTGCCCGGCACGATCAGCCCGGCAATGGCCAGGCATTCCACGCACGCCACGATAAGCACCGCCGCCGCCAGCCATTGCGGGTTCAGGGTCAGCCAGCCGGTAATGCTATCGAGCCATTGGCCCATAAAACGTCACTCCCTCTATGTCATACATAACGCGAAACGCTGAAGATTTAATGTGGGAGGGGGCTTGCTCCCGATAACGGTGTAACAGGCCGCAGATGTGTCGCTGACCCACCGCTGTGTTGCGGCGATAGTGTTCAAACCAGAAAGTAGTCGCGGCCTTCGACCTGGCCGCGACGCAGCGGGTTCCGTGTGCAGTAGGGCGCATAGCCGGCATCGACGAAGCGATACATCAGGTGTTCATCGCGGCCGCTGGGAATGCCCAGGCGGGTGGTCTGGATAATCTGCGTCGGCACCTGGCCTATGTCTTCTACATAGAGCTGTTCCTGATCGAAGCGCTTGGCATCCCACATCGGGACTTTCAAACCCAGCGCCTTGCACAACAAGGTCTGGCCCGCGCAAAGCTTCTGCGAGGGGCGGGGGCTGCCGTCGGCATTCGGGTTGTTCAACAGCATCTGCGCCAGGCTGGCGGGACCTGAGAGTTCGTCAATCCAGGGATAGGCCGACTTGATCAGCACGGCATTGCCCGGTCCCTGGGCGCTGAAGTTCAGCGAATCACCGCCACGGGCGTAGTACATGTAGATATGCCCGCCATCCAGAAACAAAGCCTTACGCTTTTCTGTGTGGCCGAGGGAGGCGTGGCTGCCTTTTTCGGCCACGTAATACGCTTCGGTTTCAATAATTCGCGCTGAAAGCCAGATATCGCCGACGCGGTGGCGAATGATTTTTCCGAGCAATTCCCGTGCAAGCAGTTGTGCATCGCGGTCGAAGAAGCCGTCGGGCAGGGCGCTGGCGGGGAGTTGGGGGGTAAAACTGGACATGGCGTTCAGGGTTATTACGGCTAAATGTGACGGAATAATAACAACTCCCACCTTAATTACGGCTGAACCCCAGGTTTTTACAGTTCATTTCGACCATCCGCCCCACACCGCTGTCAGTCGGGCGGCGTCACAGCTATAATCTGCCGCTTTCCTCTTTGCCAAGACTCCCTGACCATGACTGAGTCCGTTCTTGACTACATGACCCGCCTGGGTCGCGCTGCCCGTCAGGCCTCGCGGTTGATCGCCCGTGCGAGCACCGCGCAGAAGAACCGTGCCCTGCTGGCCGCCGCCGATGCTCTGGATGCCTCGCGCTCCGAGCTGGCCGCCGCCAACGAACTGGACCTGGCCAACGGCCGCGCCAATGGTTTGGAGCCGGCCCTGCTGGATCGCCTGGCACTGACCCCGGCGCGTATCGACGACATGATCGAAGGCTTGCGTCAGGTGGCCAAGCTGCCTGATCCCATCGGTGAAATCCGTGATATGCGTTACCTGCCGTCCGGCATCCAGGTCGGCAAGATGCGCGTGCCCCTGGGCGTGATCGGCATCATCTATGAGTCGCGCCCGAACGTGACCATCGACGCCGCGAGCCTGTGCCTCAAGTCTGGCAATGCCACCATCCTGCGTGGCGGTTCCGAGGCGATCCATTCCAACCGCGCCATCGCAGCCTGCATCCAGCAGGGCCTGGCCGTGGCCGAACTGCCGGCCGAAGTGGTGCAAGTGGTGGAAACCACCGACCGCGCAGCGGTTGGCGCGCTGATCACCATGCCGGAATTCGTCGACGTGATCGTGCCGCGCGGTGGCAAGAGCCTGATCGAGCGCGTCAGCCGTGATGCCAAGGTGCCGGTCATCAAGCACCTGGATGGCGTGTGCCACGTGTTCATCGACGTTGCCGCCGATATCGACAAGGCAATCCGTATCGCCGATAACGCCAAGACCCACCGCTACGCCCCGTGCAACACCATGGAAACCCTGCTGGTGCACGCCGGCATTGCCGAGCGCGTGCTACCGCCACTGGCTGCCATCTACCGTGACAAGGGCGTGGAACTGCGCGGCTGCGAGCGTACCCGTGCGCTGCTCGGCAGCGACGTGATCGAAGCGACTGAACAAGACTGGTACACCGAGTACACGGCACCGATCCTGTCGATCCGCATCGTTGACGACCTGGGCCAGGCCATCGAACACATCAACCAATACGGCTCCAAGCATACCGACGCCATTGTTACCGAGCATTTCAGCGATGCCCGGCGTTTCCTCAACGAAGTGGATTCCGCTTCGGTGATGGTCAACGCCTCGACGCGTTTTGCCGACGGCTTCGAGTATGGCCTGGGGGCTGAGATCGGTATTTCCACCGATAAGCTCCACGCACGCGGCCCGGTTGGCCTGGAAGGCCTGACCAGCGAGAAGTACGTAGTGTTCGGCGACGGTCATGTGCGCACTTGATGGCTAAACGCATCGGGCTGCTCGGCGGTACCTTCGACCCCGTACACATCGGCCATTTGCGCAGCGCCCTGGAAGTCGCGGATGCCCTCGCGCTGGATGAGCTGCGCCTGGCGCCCAATGCCCGGCCGCCGCATCGCGATACGCCGCAGGTGTCTGCGCAGCAACGCCTGGAGATGGTACGCCTGGCCGTTGCCGGTATACCGCCGCTGGTGGTGGACGATCGTGAGCTCAAGCGCGATAAACCGTCCTACACTGTCGACACCCTGGAACTGATGCGCGCTGAACTGGCGGCAGATGACCAGTTGTTTCTGCTTTTGGGCTGGGACGCATTTTGCGGCCTGCCCTCTTGGCATCGTTGGGAGGAACTCCTCCAGCATTGCCACATCCTGGTGCTGCAACGCCCGGATGCCGACAGCGAACCGCCGGATGCCTTGCGCAACCTGCTGGCCGCGCGGTCGGTAAGTGACCCCTTGGCCCTGACCGGGCCGAACGGGAATATTGCATTCGTCTGGCAGACCCCGCTTGCGGTGTCTGCCACCCAGATCCGTCAACTGCTGGCCAGCGGGAAGTCGGTACGTTTCCTGGTGCCTGACGCGGTCCTGGCCTACATCGATGCGCACGGGCTTTACCGTGCGTCGAACTGAAAAGGCGCGCTTGAACGCACGAATAGTCGTGCAGCAAGCTCCCGAACATACGAGCAAAACGAGTTTTTTATGACGAACAAAGACGTAAGCAAAGTAAAACGCAAAGGCACGTTCAAAAGCGCGCCGCTGCCGGTTGAAGCCCATGTTGGCCCGGAGCTGGCTGGCGAAGAACTGGTAAAAGTCGCCGTTGCCGCCCTGGAAGACGTGAAGGCCCAGGACATCCAGGTCCTGGACGTGCGCGACAAGCAGAGCATCACCGACTTCATGATCATCGCCACGGGTACCTCCAACCGCCAGATCGGCGCGATGCTCGACAAGGTTCGCGAAGCCGTGAAGGCCCAAGGCGTCAAGCCGCTGGGTGAAGAAGGCAAGGGCGACAGCGACTGGGTGCTGCTGGACATGGACGACGTGATCGTTCACATGATGACGTCCAACGCCCGTCAGTTCTACGACCTGGAACGTCTGTGGAAAGGCGCCGAGCAGAGCCGCGCCGCTGATGGCAAGCACCACAGCCCGGAAGTGGGCCACGCGCACTTCGACAAGCTCAACAAAGACCAGGAATAAGGAACGGCTGTGCGCCTGCGTCTGATTGCTGTCGGTTCACGCATGCCCAAGTGGGTGGAGGAAGGCTGGCACGAGTATGCCAAGCGTCTGCCCGCCGAGCTGTCGCTGGAACTGGTGGAAATACCGCTCAATACCCGGGGCAAGAATGCCGACGTGGCGCGCTTTATCCGTCAGGAAGGCGAAGCCATGCTGGCCAAGGTCGGCCCCAACGAGCGCATCGTCACCCTCGAAGTGCACGGCAAACCCTGGAGCACCGAGCAGTTGGCGGTGGAACTGGATCGCTGGCGCCTGGACTCGCGCACCGTCAACTTCATGGTCGGTGGCCCCGAAGGGCTGGCGCCGGAAGTCTGCGCGCGGGCGGACCAGCGCTGGTCGCTGTCGGCGCTGACGCTGCCGCACCCGTTGGTAAGGATTCTGATCGGTGAACAGCTGTATCGCGCCTGGACAGTCCTGTCCGGGCACCCTTATCACAAATAATCTGCGCCCCTCCCGATGACCCAGCCGATCCGCATCAAGGACCACGAGAAAGACGCACGTCTGGTACGCGCGCGCGTGGTGTTTGGCGCGATCATGGTGGTGACGCTGATTGGGGTGCTGATCGCTCGTCTGTATTTCCTGCAGGTGATCCAGTACGACTATCACTCCACATTGTCGGAAAACAACCGGGTGCATGTGCAACCGATTCCACCGACCCGTGGCCTGATTTTCGACCGCAATGGCGTGGTGGTAGCGGATAACCGGCCCAGCTTCAGCCTGAGCATGACCCGCGAGCGTTCCGGCGATTGGCAGCAGGTCCTCGACGTTATCGTCGAAGTACTGCAACTGACCCCGGAAGACCGGGTGATCTTTGAGAAGCGTATGAAGCAGGGGCGTCGGCCGTTCGAGCCGGTGCCGATCCTGTTCGAGCTGACCGAAGAGCAGATTGCACGCATCGCGGTGAACCAGTTCCGCCTGCCGGGTGTGGAGGTGGTGGCGCAGTTGGTGCGGCATTACCCGCAAGGGCCGCACTTTGCCCACTCCGTCGGCTACATGGGGCGGATCAACGAAAAAGAGCTGAAAAGCCTCGATCCGGTCAATTACAGCGGCACCCACCACATTGGCAAGACCGGCATCGAGCGTTTCTACGAGCCCGAGCTGCACGGCCAGGTGGGTTACGAAGAAGTCGAGACCAACGCCCGCGGCCGCGTGCTGCGGGTGCTCAAGCGCACCGATCCGGTACCGGGCAAGGACATCGTGCTGAGCCTGGACATCAAGTTGCAGGAGGCGGCCGAGATGGCGCTTGGCGGCCGTCGCGGTGCGGTGGTGGCACTGGATCCGAGGACGGGCGAAGTGCTGGCCATGGTCAGCCAGCCGAGTTTCGACCCCAACCTGTTTGTGACCGGCATCAGCTTCAAGGCCTACGCCGAACTGCGTGACTCCATTGACCGTCCACTGTTCAACCGTGTGCTGCGTGGCCTGTACCCACCGGGTTCGACCATCAAACCGGCGGTGGCGATTGCCGGCCTGGATGCAGGCGTGGTGACGGCGTCGAGCCGCGTGTTCGACCCCGGCTACTACATGCTGCCCAACTACGATCACAAATACCGTAACTGGAACCGCACCGGTGACGGCTATGTCGATTTGGATACCGCGATCATGCGCTCCAACGACACCTATTTCTACGACCTGGCCCATAAGCTGGGGATCGACCGTTTGTCCGCCTACATGGGCAAGTTCGGCCTGGGTCAGAAAGTCTCCCTGGACATGTTTGAAGAGTCCCCCGGCCTGATGCCGTCGCGGGAATGGAAGCGCGCGACCCGCCGCCAGGCGTGGTTCCCTGGCGAAACCTTGATCCTCGGTATCGGCCAGGGCTATATGCAGGCCACGCCTTTGCAGTTGGCCCAAGCCACCGCGCTGGTGGCCAACAAAGGCATCTGGAACCGTCCGCACCTGGCCAAGACCATCGAAGGCGAGAAGCCGGTGGATGAAAACCCGATCCCGGATATTGTGCTGCGCGACCCGTCCGACTGGACCAAGGTCAACCACGGCATGCAGCAAGTGATGCACGGCGCCCGGGGGACCGCACGCAAGGCGGCCCTCGGTGCGCAATACCGCATTGCCGGCAAGAGCGGTACCGCCCAGGTCGTGGCAATCAAGCAGGGTGAGAAATATGACCGCTCCAAGGTCCAGGAGCGCCACCGCGACCACGCCTTGTTTGTGGGTTTCGCCCCGGCTGACGACCCGAAGATCGTGGTGGCGGTGATGGTCGAGAACGGTGAGTCCGGCTCCGGTGTCGCCGCGCCTGTGGTGCGGCAGATCATGGATGCCTGGTTACTGGCCGACGACGGCAAGCTCAAGCCGGAATATGGCGGCCCCCCTTCAAGCACCGAGGTTACGGCCAGTGAAGAGTAATTTTGATCGCATCCTCTCCAGCGAGGATGTGATGCGTCGTCGCGCGACGTTGCTGCAACGCATGCACATTGATGGCCCGCTGTTGATTCTGCTGCTGACCCTGGCCGCCGGCAGCCTGTTCGTGCTGTATTCGGCCAGTGGCAAGAACTGGGACCTGCTGATCAAGCAGGCATCCTCGTTCGGCCTGGGCCTGTTGTCGATGGTGGTGATCGCCCAGCTTGAGCCGCGTTTCATGGCGCGCTGGGTGCCGCTGGGCTACGTCGCTGGCGTATTGCTGCTGGTGGTGGTGGACGTGATGGGCCACAACGCCATGGGCGCGACCCGCTGGATCAACATTCCGGGGGTGATTCGCTTCCAGCCGTCGGAATTCATGAAGATCCTGATGCCGGCGACTATCGCCTGGTACCTGTCCAAGCGCACCTTGCCGCCGCAGCTCAAGCACGTGGGGATCAGCCTGATCCTGATCGGCGTGCCGTTTGTCCTGATCGTGCGCCAGCCGGACCTCGGCACATCGCTGCTGATCCTGGCCGGCGGTGCGTTCGTGCTGTTTATGGGGGGGTTGCGCTGGCGCTGGATCCTCAGCGTGCTGGCGGCTGCCATCCCGGTGGCTGTGGCCATGTGGTTCTTCTTTATGCACGACTACCAGAAGCAGCGGATCCTGACCTTCCTCGACCCCGAGAGCGACCCGCTGGGCACCGGCTGGAACATTATCCAGTCGAAAGCCGCCATCGGTTCCGGTGGCGTATTTGGCAAGGGTTGGCTGCTGGGCACGCAGTCGCACCTGGACTTTTTGCCTGAGAGCCACACCGACTTCATTATTGCGGTGATGGGCGAGGAGTTCGGCCTGGTCGGCATTTGCGCCCTGTTGCTGATCTACCTGTTGCTGATTGGTCGCGGCCTGGTGATTACCGCCCAGGCGCAGACACTGTTCGGCAAATTGCTTGCCGGCAGCCTGACCATGACTTTTTTTGTTTACGTTTTCGTCAACATCGGTATGGTCAGTGGCCTGCTGCCGGTGGTTGGGGTGCCATTGCCGTTTATTAGCTACGGCGGAACTTCGCTGGTGACATTGCTGTCAGCGTTTGGGGTTTTGATGTCGATTCATACGCATCGCAAGTGGATCGCTCAGGTTTGAATAAGGTGAAGATGTCAATGCAAGTAATGCGCGGCTGGGCGACTCGGCATGCGTCCTGGATGAGCCTGATTGGGCTGCTGGGGGCAACGCAAGAGGCGCAGGCCGGTGACTACGATGGTTCACCCCAGGTCGCCGAATTTGTCGGTGAAATGACCCGCGACTACGGTTTTGCCGGTGAACAGCTGATGGGCGTGTTCCGCGAAGCCCAGCGCAAGCAGGCGATCCTCGACGCCATCTCCCGCCCCGCCGAACGCGTGAAGCAATGGAAGGACTATCGCCCGATGTTCCTCACCGACGCCCGCGTGGCCCGCGGCGTGGACTTCTGGCGCCAGCATGAGGCCGTGCTGGCCCGCGCCGAGCAGGAATATGGCGTGCCGGCCCAGGTCATCGTGGCGATCATCGGCATTGAAACCTTCTACGGGCGCAATACTGGCAGCTACCGGGTGATCGACGCCTTGTCGACCCTGGGCTTCGATTACCCGCCCCGCGCCGAGTTCTTCCGCAAGGAACTGCGCGAATTCCTGCTGCTGGCCCGCGAAGAGCAAGTCGACCCGCTGACCCTCAAGGGGTCCTACGCCGGGGCCATGGGCCTGCCGCAATTCATGCCGAGCAGTTTCCGCGCCTACGCAGTGGATTTCGACGGCGACGGGCATATCAATATCTGGAGCAACCCGGACGACGCCATTGGCAGCGTGGCCAGCTACTTCAAGCGCCATGGCTGGGTCGGGGGCGAACCCGTGGTGGTTCGCGCCGAGGTCAGCGGGGAGCGGGCCGATGAAGGCTTGACCCAGGGGATCGAACCGGTCAAGACCGTCGGGGAGTTGCGGGCGCTGGGCTGGTCGAGTCAGAATGCGCCACGTGATGACATGCCGGTGACGGCCTTCCGCCTGGAAGGCGAAAACGGCCCGGAATACTGGATGGGCCTGAAGAATTTCTACGCAATCACGCGTTATAACCGCAGTGTGATGTACGCCATGGCCGTACATCAGCTGTCAGACATGCTGGTCCAAGCACGGGGCAACAAGTAATGCGGGCATCGCTGTTCAATAAACCGCTCAAGCTGGTGGCGTTCACCGCGTTGTCCTTGCTGGTTGTCAGTTGCTCCACCAGTCGCGGTCCGGCGCAGAAGTCGGGCGGCAGCGCGATTCGTTCCCAGCCGGGCCTGGACATCAACCGCGCGCACAAAGATGGCGCGCCGTGGTGGGATGTCGACGTGTCGAAAATCCCGGATGCCACGCCCACCCTGCATACCGGCGCCTACAAGGCCAACCCGTATACCGTGCTGGGCAAGACCTACTTCCCGCTGCAGGACTCCAAGACCTATGTGCAGTCGGGCACGGCGTCGTGGTACGGCACCAAGTTCCACGGCCAGAACACCGCCAACGGCGAAGTGTATGACCTGTATGGCATGAGCGCGGCCCACAAGACGCTGCCGCTGCCCAGCTATGTACGCGTGACCAACCTGGACAACAACCGTACGGTGATCCTGCGGGTCAACGATCGTGGACCGTTCTATTCAGACCGGATCATCGACTTGTCCTACGCTGCCGCGAAGAAACTCGGCTATGCCGAAACCGGAACCGCGCGGGTCAAGGTCGAAGGCATCGACCCGGCGCAGTACTGGGCCCAGCGTGGCAAGCCCGCACCGTTGATGCTCAATGAGCCGCAGACGCCGCAACCGCAGGTGACCGCTTCGGCTGGCAAGATCGAGCAGTGGACGCCACCACCGGCACAGCACGCCCCAGATACTGTCGTCGTGCCGCATGCCGCGCCGGGGGCTTCTACCGCCGGCGGCCAATACCTGCAAGTGGGCGCTTTCGCCAACCCGGACGCGGCAGAACTGTTAAGGTCCAAGTTGAGCAGCATGGTCAACGCGCCGGTGTTCATCAGCTCCATCGTGCGTAACCAGCAAACTCTGCACCGCGTGCGCATGGGCCCGATCGGTTCGCCGAGCGAGGTTGCGCAAGTGCAGAACAGCGTGCGCCTGGCCAACCTGGGGCAACCCAGTGTGGTCACCGCCGAATAAGTACCAAAAGATAGATGGTTCGGGCCCGTGCGCGGGTCCGAACCCTGGTTGTTGGCTCGTTGAACAATAAAAACCCAGGGGCAAGGGGTGAGCGGGCAACCGAATACGTGACAGTCTGGCAACGGGCTGTCTGAATGAGTTTTGCCCGCGAGGGCAAGTTTCCATAAGTAATTTCGAGAGACGGATGAACATCACCACCTTAGCCAAACGCACGTGCCTGCTTATCTCGCTGATCATCACCCCGGCCGCCTGGGCGGTTGAAATGGTGCCGGCTTCACCGCAACTGGCCGCCAAGGCCTGGGTCCTCATGGATGCCGCCAGCGGCAACGTGCTGGTCGAGAACAACGGTGACCAGCGCCTGCCGCCGGCCAGCCTGACCAAACTGATGACTGCCTACATCGCGACCCTGGAAATCCGTCGCGGCCAGATCGGCGAGAACGACCCGGTGACCGTCAGCGAAAACGCCTGGCGTACCGGCGGTTCGCGCATGTTCATCAAGGTTGGCTCCCAAGTAACGGTGAGCGACCTGCTGCACGGCATCATCATCCAGTCCGGTAACGACGCCAGCGTCGCCCTGGCCGAGCACATCGCCGGCAGCGAAGACGCGTTCGCCGACATGATGAACAAAACCGTGGCCGACCTGGGCATGACCAATAGCCACTTCATGAACCCGACCGGTCTGCCGAACCCTGAGCACTACTCGTCGGCACATGACATGGCGATCCTGGCGCGCGCGATCATTCGTGTCGATCCGGTGCACTACGCGATCTACTCCCAGAAGGAATTCTTCTGGAACAACATCAAGCAGCCTAACCGCAACCTGCTGCTGTGGCGCGACAAGACTGTCGACGGTCTGAAGACCGGCCACACTGAAGAAGCCGGCTACTGCATGGTGTCGTCCGCCGTGCGTGACGGCCAGCGCCTGATCGCCGTGGTCTTCGGCACCAACAGCGAGCAGGCGCGTGCCGCCGAGACGCAAAAACTGCTGACCTACGGCTTCCGCTTCTTCGAAACCCAGACCTTCTACCAGAAGGGTGCTGAACTGGCGACCGCGCCGGTTTGGAAAGGCGCGACCTCGCAAGTCAAGGCTGGCCTGGCTGAAGACCTGACCCTGACCATGCCTAAAGGCCAGCTGAAAAAGCTCGCTGCCAGCATGACCATGAACCCGCATCTGGTTGCACCAATCGCCAAGGGTGATGTGATCGGTAAAGTCGAAGTGAAGCTGGACGACAAGGTGGTGCACAGCGCCGACCTGATCGCCCTGGACGCCGTCGACGAAGGTGGTATCTTCCGCCGCGTGTGGGATAGCATCCGTCTATTCTTCTACAGCTTGTTCAACTGATAAGTGTGCACCTGCAAAGCCCCGTGTTGATCCGACACGGGGCTTTGCCCGTCGCCACGGCTTACGCTTACGAGGCCGTTACGCCATGACCGATAAAGAAGTAAAGGCGCCAAAGATCGAATTCCCAAACGTGGATTATCCCGTCAAGGTGATCAGCGATACCGGTGTAGGCAACAAAGACACGATTCTTCAGATCGTGCGTAAACACGCGACGATCAATGACAACCGGGTGGACGAGCGTTTGAGCTCCAACGGTAAATACACCACGATCCAGCTGCACATCGTTGCGACCGGTCAAGACCAGCTCTACGACATCAACAGCGAACTGCGGGCCACCGGCTTCGTGCACATGGTGCTGTGATGCCACAGGTCCTGGGCTTTCGCGAGCTCGGCCGGATGGACTACGAGCCCGTCTGGCACGCCATGCAGCGGTTCACGAATGAGCGCGGCACTTCGGCGCCCGATGAAATCTGGCTGGTGGAGCACCCGCCGGTGTTCACCCAGGGCCAGGCCGGCAAGGCCGAACATCTGCTGCTGCCGGGGGATATTCCGGTGGTGCAGGTCGACCGAGGGGGGCAAGTGACTTACCATGGGCCCGGTCAACTGGTGGCTTACCTGCTGCTGGACGTGCGCAAGCTGGGTTTTGGCGTGCGCGACCTGGTGAGCCGCATGGAGGCTTGCCTGATCGAGCTGTTGGCCAGTTATGGCGTGAGCGCCGCGGCCAAGCCCGATGCACCCGGTGTGTATGTGGACGGCGCGAAAATCGCGTCCCTCGGTTTGCGGATTCGCCACGGTTGTTCCTTTCATGGCCTGGCCCTGAACGTGGACATGGACCTGGCACCGTTCCGGCGCATCAACCCGTGCGGTTATGCCGGGCTGGCGATGACCCAACTGAGCGACCACGCCACACCGATTAAATTTGCCGAGGTAAGTGCCCGGCTGCGTGCGCAGCTCGTCAAACACCTCGACTATGCTGAGCAGACGACCCTCACGGGCGGAATCGACTGATTATGACTACTGATGCAGTGCAAACCATGATCCCGACGCTGGACGTTACCGAGCGTCCGGCCCCGGCCCCGCGTGCCAAGGTGGAAGCCGGCGTCAAGCTGCGCGGCGCCGAAAAGGTTGCACGCATCCCGGTCAAGATCATCCCGACGACCGAACTGCCGAAAAAGCCTGACTGGATTCGCGTGCGTATTCCGGTCTCGCCGGAAGTCGACCGGATCAAGGCCCTGCTGCGCAAGCACAAGCTGCACAGCGTGTGCGAAGAAGCATCGTGCCCGAACCTGGGCGAGTGCTTCTCCGGCGGCACCGCTACCTTCATGATCATGGGTGACATCTGCACCCGTCGTTGCCCGTTCTGCGACGTCGGCCACGGCCGGCCGAAGCCACTGGACGTCAACGAACCGGAAAGCCTGGCCATCGCCATCGCCGACCTGAAACTCAAGTACGTGGTGATCACCTCGGTAGACCGTGACGACCTGCGCGACGGCGGCGCCCAGCATTTCGCCGACTGCATCCGCGAAATCCGCAAGCTGTCACCGAACGTGATGCTCGAAACCCTGGTCCCGGACTACCGTGGCCGTATGGACGTGGCGCTGGAAATCACCGCCGCCGAGCCGCCAGATGTGTTCAACCACAACCTGGAAACCGTGCCGCGCCTGTACAAGGCCGCGCGCCCGGGTTCGGACTACCAGTGGTCGCTGACCCTGCTGCAGAAGTTCAAGCAGATGATGCCGCATATTCCGACCAAATCCGGCTTGATGCTGGGCCTGGGCGAAACCGACGAAGAAGTGATCGAAGTCATGAAGCGCATGCGCGAACACGACATCGACATGCTGACCCTGGGCCAGTACCTGCAACCGTCCCGCAGCCACTTGCCGGTACAGCGCTTCGTACACCCGGACACCTTCGCCTGGTTCGCCGAGGAAGGCTACAAGATGGGCTTCAAGAACGTCGCGTCGGGCCCGCTGGTACGTTCCTCGTACCACGCCGATGAGCAAGCCAAGCTGGTCAAGGCTAGCCTGGTTTCCTGATAGGGGTTGAGATCCAGTGTGGGAGGGGGCTTGCCCCCGATTGCGGTATGTCAGTCACTCCATGTGCTGGCTGATCCACCGCTTTCGGGGGCAAGCCCCCTCCCACATTTCGTTCCGCGTTAGTTAGGGAGAGTTGTGTATGACTGCAGCCGTTCCAGCCCTTCGCTCTGAAGGCACCATCGCCCTGATCGCTCCCGCCGGCCCTGCCGTGCTGGACGTTGAAAAGGCTGGCCAATGGATGCGCACGCGCGGCTACGATCTGCGAATTTCCCCCGGTGTCTATGAACGCGACGGCTACCTCGCCGGCAGTGATGCAGTACGTCTGCGTGACCTGCACGCCGCTTTTGCCGATCCGGAAATCGACGCTATCTTCTGTTTGCGTGGTGGTTACGGCACACCGCGACTGCTCGACGCGCTGGACTTCGACCTGCTGCGCGCCAACCCCAAACCCTTTGTGGGCTACAGCGACATCACCGCTTTGCACCTTGCGATCAGCCGCTATGCGGGCTTTGTGACCTTCCACGGCCCGATGCTGAATGCCGACTTGCTTGGCGGCAAGCAGCCCCCCACCGAGTCATCACTGTTCAACCTGCTGCGGGGCCAGCTGGGCGCAGGCAGTGTGTTGGTGCACCCGGTGGCCTACCCGTTGACTACGATCGAGCCTGGTATCGCCTGTGGGCGCTTATTGGGGGGCAACCTGTCAATGATCGCGGCGGTGATGGGTACGCCCTACGAAATCGATGCCGAGGGCATCATCCTGTTTATCGAAGACGTCAACGAGCCGATCTACCGCATCGACCGTCTGCTGACGCACCTGCGTCTGGCGGGCAAGTTGGCTCAGGTCGCCGGTGTGCTGGTAGGGGATGTGGCGGGGGTGGATAACGTTGCGCTGGAGCGCCTGCTGAAGCAGACGTTCGAGCCGTTGTGCATACCGGTGCTGGCCGGCTGGCGCAGCGGGCATTGCGATCCGAACCTGACGCTGCCGATGGGCGCGTTGGTGCGGTTGGATGCGGGGGAGCAGCGGGTGGTGTTGGAGCAGGATGTGGTTGTCCGGCCCTGAATCTATTGGCGTTTGCTAAACCGCTATCGAGGGCTTGCCCCCGATAGTGGTCGTCGCCATAAGCAGATCTAACGGTTCTGCAACGACTCCAGCAACTTCACGGTCGGATACCCATCCGCTGGCCAGCCCAACGATTGCTGCGCCGCCCGAATCGCCTTGCGCGTGTTCGCGCCGATAATTCCGTCCGGGTTGCCCGCGTCATAACCATTGGCGCTCAACGCCGTCTGCAGGTCGATGCGCTGTGAACGGCTCAGCGGCAGCTCATCCTTCGGCCAATCCCCACGGATCACACCGCCTCCACCAAACCGTTCCGACAGCAGGCCCACGGCCAGCGCGTAGGACGATGAGTTGTTGTACTTGAGGATCGCGCGGAAATTATCCAGCACCAGGAACGCCGGGCCACGGTAGCCGGCTGGCAGCAGCAGCGCGGCGGACAGTTGCCCAACGTTGGCCGGCATGCTGGCCCCCGGTGGCAACTGGATACCCAGTTTCAGCCATTCGGCCACGGTCTTGCGTATACCGCCGTCGGCCAGGGCGTAATCGAAGTTCGCTGGCAGTTGTTGCACCTCGAAGCCCCACGGTTGGCCTTTCTGCCAGCCGGAGCTTTGCAGGTAGTGAGCGGTGGAGGCGAGGGCGTCGGCCGGGCTGTTCCAGATATCGCGGCGACCGTCGCCATCGAAGTCCACTGCGTGGGTATTGTAGGTGGTCGGGATAAATTGGGTCTGGCCCATGGCGCCGGCCCAGGAGCCTTTCATCTGGTCGGCCTGGATATCGCCATGCTGGATGATCTGCAGTGCGGCGAGCAATTGCGCCTGGGCAAAGGCCGGGCGACGGCCTTCGTAGGCCAGGGTCGCCAAGGAGCGGATCACCGAGTTATTGCCTTGGAACTGGCCGAAGTTGCTTTCCATGCCCCAGACCGAGACCAGTGCCTGGCGGTCGACGCCATACCGTTGCTCGATGCTTTGCAGGATATCGGCGTACTTGACCAGCATTGACTGGC
Organism: Pseudomonas sp. MPR-R2A5; assembly: GCF_058793055.1. Lineage (NCBI taxonomy): Bacteria > Pseudomonadati > Pseudomonadota > Gammaproteobacteria > Pseudomonadales > Pseudomonadaceae > Pseudomonas > Pseudomonas sp. MPR-R2A5. The sequence goes on along the minus strand of NZ_JBXAFK010000024.1, from coordinate 85,506 downwards.
CGTTACGCACGCGCACCGGTGACAGGGCGCCATCGAGGTATTCCCACACCGGGCGGGAAAACTCCGGCTGGCTGCGGTCAGCGCGGATCACCGCCATGTCGGGGGTAACACCGGCAAATGCATTATCGAAGACGGCGGGTGTAATCCCGGCCTTCAAGGCTTGCTCGCGGAAACCGGCCTGCCATTCGGCAAAGGTCTGGGTGGGCTGGATGTCGAGATTGTCCACGGCCAGCGGGGCCACGACAGCGGGCGCTGCGACGGGGGCGGTCTGCAATGTCGGCAGGGGTTGAGCGTCTGCGGCGGTGGGCTTTTCCGCGCAGGCGACGAGCAGTATGAGGCTGGAGGCAGCGATCAATTGGCGAAGGTGCCAACGACGGGAAAGACTAGAGGGCATGCACAGGTCCAGGGATTACAAATCAGGTGCAGACCTTATCATGCCGGAGGGGCGCTTGCCTTCAGGCAGCCAGAAAGTAAGAAGCCTCCCAGCTATTAGACTGGAAGGCTTCGCGGCGGTAGCTGCCTTTGCCCTTGCCGGCGCGTTCCTGACGGCTGCGGAACAGTGGCTGGGCGATGATGGATTTGGCCTTGTTGGGGCCATGCTTGGATGGCTTTTTGCTCATGGTTGATGCTCTCTTCAGGTGGGATGCAGCGGTGCAAATCATCTGCCGAAGCCAGGCTGCTGTAAAGCCCATGAATTGTAAACGCAGTCAAAAATGTGGGAAGGGCGGTGCGATGATTCGACTTGCTCCCGATCGTGGTGGATCAGCCAAAGATGCAGTGGCTGACACGCCGCTATCGGGGGCAAGCCCCCTCCCACATTGGTTTTGCGGTGTTTTTAAGAGGGGGCTATTCGGCGGGGAGTGTCAGGCGCTGTCCGGACATCAGCAGCGACAAACGACTCAAGCTCATCCACGGCGAACCGGCAGCCTGGCCCTTGATCTGCGCATCGATGCGCTGCGCTTCCAGCAGCAATTGCGCCCAGCGTTGCGCCGAGTGCCGTTGCAGGGCTTTGCTCATCAGGGGCTTGCGTTTGTCCCACACGGGCGGCCGGGCCTGGCTGAAGCATTTGTCGAGCGGCGTGCCCTGGCTGTATTGCAGCGCGATATTGGCCAGCACCCGCAGTTCCCGGGCCAGGGCCCAGAGGATCACCGGCGGTTCCACGCCTTCGCCGCGTAACCCTTCGAGCATGCGCAGGGCGTGGGCCGGTTCGCCATTGAGGATCGCGTCCACCAGCCCGAACACGTCAAACCGCGCACTGTCGGCTACTGCGCCTTGCACGGTCTCGACGGTGATCTGCCCGTCTTCAGCCATCAGCTTGAGCTTTTCGATCTCCTGGGCGGCGGCAAGCAAGTTGCCTTCGACCCGGGCGGCGATCAGCTCGACCGCATCTTGCGTCGCCGATAGCCCCGACTGTGACAGGCGCTGACGAATCCATTGCGGCAACTGGCTGCTATCCACCGGCCAGATCTGGATGAACTGGGTCTGCGCCCCTTCCACCAGCGCCTTGCCCCACTTGGTTTTCTGCGCACTGCCGTCGAGCTTGGGCAGGCTGATCAGCAGCACTGTGTCTTCGGCAGGTCGTGAACAGTACTCGATGAAGGCGGCTGCGCCTTTGTCTCCGGGCTTGCCCGACGGCAAGCGCAGTTCCAGCAGGCGTTTTTCCGCAAACAGCGACATGCTGGCGCCGGCTTGCAGCAGCGTGCCCCAGTCGAAACTGGCGTCGGCGCTGAACACCTGTCGCTCATCGAAGCCGTGCTGGCGTGCGGCAGTGCGGATGGCGTCCGCCGCTTCCTGGCACAGCAGCGGGTCATCACCGCTGACGATATACACCGGCGCGAGGCCACCTTGCAGGTGTTTGGCGAGTTGGGCGGGGGCGAGTTTCATAGGCTGGGCGAACGGGGCGCCTGGGGCGCCCCGTCTGGCTTACTCGACAGGGACTTCAACAGGCGATTGTTTCGGCGTGTTGTTTTCGTACTCTTGCGCGGCTTTCAGGGCGTCGGCGTCAGCCTTGGCCTTGTTGTCGGCGTTTTGCTGCAAGGTGTCGAGTTGTTGTGGGGTCAGCATCTGCAGGCGCACGACCATGCGTTGCACCAATTCACGACGCATTTCCTTGCGCACCTGGATGCTTTCCGAGTCCGAACCCACCAGGTTGTTGCCGTCGTGGCTGACGATTTTCTGCACCTGGACCTTGTCACCCATCAATGGCAGATGTTCGCGGCCCTGGATTTCGAAGTTGAGCTCACTGCTCAGTTCGATGTCCGAGGCGCGGCCGGCACTGGCGTAACTGAGGTTACGCTGGGTTTCTTTCTCGTTTATCAGGACCAGCTTATAGGGCGCGCCGGTGTAGACGTGCACACCGCTGTTTTCCAGTACCTGGCGCAACTGGGTCACAGTATTGCCGTAGGCGTCGCGGGCGCTGACGTCCAGTTCCTTGATCGCCAGTTCATTGGTGCCAGTACCGCGCAGCTGGAAGCCGCAAGCGCTCAGCAGCACGGCAAGGCCCATCACCAGCAAATTGCGTTTGATCATTTTGTTGCTCCCCTTGAAACCATGTGGGCCTTATCGAGGCCCTGGAGGTTTTGTTCGGCGCAGGGCCCAAGCCCTGCGCCCGATCCGATTTAGCTCGCGACGATATTGACCAGCTTGCCGGGCACCACGATCACTTTGCGGATCGTCAGGCCTTCGGTAAAGCGCAGCACGTTCTCATTGATGCGGGCGGCCGCTTCGACGTCTTCACGGCTGGCGCTGGCAGGCATGTCGATGTGCCCGCGCAGTTTACCGTTGACCTGGATCACCAGTTGCAACGTGTCCTGTACCAGCGCGCTGTCATCCTGCACCGGCCAGCGGGCATCAATGACCGCGTCGCTGTGGCCCAGGCGGCTCCACAGTTCGTGGCTGATGTGCGGCGTGATCGGGGCCAGCAGCAAGGTGACCGTTTCCAGGCCTTCCTGAACCAGCGCACGGTCCTGTTCGGTGGCGTGTGGTGCTTTCTCCAGCACGTTCATCAGGGTCATCACCTGGGCGATGGCGGTGTTGAACTTGTGGTGCTGGCCCACGTCCTGGCTCGCTTGCTTGATGGCCAGGTGGGTGCTGCGGCGAATGGCTTTCTGCTCATCATTCAAGCCCGCTACATCCAGCTTGCCAGGCAGGCCCTGGCTGACATGGGCATGGGCCAGGCGCCAGACGCGCTTGAGGAAACGGTGCGAACCTTCGACGCCGGAGTCGGACCATTCGGCGCTCATGTCAGGCGGCGAGGCGAACATCATGAACAGGCGGCAGGTGTCTGCGCCGAACTGGTCGATCATCGACTGTGGGTCGACGCCGTTGTTCTTCGACTTGGCCATCTTCTCGGTGCCGCCGATTTCCACCGGCAGGCCGTCGGCGATCAGCTTGGCGCTGATGACCTTGGCCTTGCTGTCGCGCTCCAGTTCGACGTCCGCCGGGTTGAACCAGGTGTAGGCGCCATTGGCCTCGCGGCGATAGTAAGTCTCGGCGACGACCATGCCCTGGGTCAGCAGGTTCTTGAACGGTTCATTGGAACTCACCAGGCCTTCGTCGCGCATCAGCTTGTGGAAGAAGCGCGCGTACAGCAGGTGGAGAATGGCGTGTTCGATACCGCCGATGTACTGATCCACCGGCAGCCAGTGGTCGGCCGCGGATTTTTCCACCAGGCCGCCTTCATAGTGCGGCGAGGCGTAGCGGGCGTAGTACCACGAGGACTCGACGAAGGTGTCCATGGTGTCGGTTTCACGCTTGGCAGGCTGGCCGCATTTCGGGCAGTTGCACTCGTAGAACGCGGGCATGCGCGCCAGCGGCGAACCGGCGCCGTCCGGCACCACGTCTTCCGGCAGGATGACCGGCAGTTGGTCTTCCGGCACCGGCACGTCGCCACAGCTTTCGCAATGGATGATCGGGATCGGGCAGCCCCAATAGCGTTGGCGGCTGATGCCCCAGTCGCGCAGGCGGAACTGGGTGCGCGAGGCGCCGAGGTTTTTCTTGATCAGTGCGACTTCGATGGCGTCGAAGGCGCCGGCGAAGTCCAGGCCGTCGAACTCGCCGGAGTTGATCAGCTCACCGTGCTCACCGTAGGCGTCTTGCCACGGGGCCGGGTTGGTGTCGCCCGAGCTGGTGCGCACCACTGACTTGATCGGCAGGCTGTATTTGGTAGCGAATTCGAAATCGCGCTCGTCGTGGGCCGGCACAGCCATTACTGCGCCATCGCCGTAGTGCATCAGCACGTAGTTGGCGACCCAGACCGGCAGCTTTTCGCCGGTCAGCGGGTGCTCGACGAACAACCCGGTCGGCAGGCCCTTTTTCTCCTGGGTGGCGACGTCGGCCTCGGCCACGCTACCGCCTTTGCATTCGGCAATGAACGCCTGCAGTTCAGGGTTGTTGCGGGCAGCCTGGGTGGCCAATGGGTGCTCGGCAGCCACGGCGACGTAGGTCGCGCCCATCAGGGTGTCTGGACGGGTGGTGAAGACTTTGAGTGCGCCGGCTTCGCCGATGGAGTCGACGTTGTACGGGAACTGAACTTCCATGCCCTTGGACTTGCCGATCCAGTTGCGTTGCATGGTCTTGACCTGTTCAGGCCAGCCCGGCAAATCGTCGAGGCTCGACAAGAGTTCGTCCGCGTAGGCGGTGATCTTGAAGTAGTACATCGGGATTTCGCGCTTTTCGATCAGCGCGCCGGAACGCCAGCCGCGCCCGTCGATGACCTGCTCGTTGGCCAGTACGGTCTGGTCGATCGGGTCCCAGTTCACGGTGCCGCTTTTTTTGTAGATCACGCCTTTTTCGAACAGGCGAGTGAACAGCCATTGTTCCCAGCGGTAGTAGTCCGGCTTGCAGGTGGTCACTTCGCGAGACCAGTCCACCGCCAGGCCCAGGCTGCGCAGCTGGGACTTCATGTAGGCGATGTTTTCGTAGGTCCACTTGGCGGGAGCCACGTTGTTTTTCATCGCGGCGTTTTCCGCCGGCATGCCGAAGGCGTCCCAACCCATGGGTTGCAGGACGTTCTTGCCTTGCATGCGCTGGTAGCGGGAAATCACGTCGCCGATGGTGTAGTTACGCACATGCCCCATGTGTAGCTTGCCGCTGGGGTAAGGGAACATCGATAGGCAGTAGAAAGTCTCCTTGCCTGGCTGTTCACTGACTTCAAAGGACTTTTGCTCGTCCCAGAAGGTTTGGGCGGCATTTTCTATTTCACGGGGCTGATATTGTTCGTGCATGGCTACTTTTGAACTGGATAGGGGTGGCCTAATCCTCTTCGGTGCACTGTCCGGGTTGATCGACACCAAAAAGCGGCGCGTCCGTGCCCAAACCCTGCGGGAAGTGGAGTTACAGGAAGCGCCGTAGCATACATGACCCCACTCTATCGAGGGAAACCCTGATTGCGCCACCGAGGCCGTCTGTCGCGGCACCGGGCAGGCGCAGCCATGGGGGCTACGCTGTTTATTGGGGAGTGAGTCTTATCTTCAATGAGGTGAGGGGATGGTGGAATCGCAGCGAATGTTATCTAAATCGGATGTATACCAAGGACTGATCGACCGCTTGGGTCGGGCACTGGATGCGGCAAGTACTGCGGACCGATTGCGTGATGAACGGCCTGTGGAGTTGGAACTGCGAGGCTTGAGCCGCGCAGAGTTGGAACTGATCACGGCTTACCTGGAAAGGAATGGACGCGCGGTGTCGAGCGGTGTGGCTTCCCCGCCATACGGTGAACCCCCGCGGTCGGCCAAGGTGGTGTGGCTCAAGGATGTGTTGGCTGGTCGCGGCCCGGAAAAACGTCGGGCCGTACGGTTCAAGTAATGCACCCTCCTGTTGCTGCCTGATCATCGCAACCACAGCTTTGCTCTTAAATAGTGTCGCTCAACCCCCGTTACACCTTAGGCTTCGGGCATCTATGGAGATGCCCGATGCCTATTCGTTACTTCATCAAACAACTGTTACTGCCGCCTGGCATTCTTTTGCTGTTGCTCGCGCTTGCCTGGTGGTTTCGTCGCAGCCGTCCGCGCCTGGCGGGATGCTGTTTTGCCCTGGGGCTGGGGGGCATGTGGCTGATGAGCTTGCCGGTCGTGGTGGAGTGGGGCGCGCGGGCCCTGGAGACGCAACCGCCCTTGGCCCGCGAGGACTGGTCGACCCTGGCCGAGCGCGCTGATGCCATTGTGATATTGGGTTCGGGCCGAGAGCGTGGCGATCCGGCCTGGGGTTCGGACCAGCCCACGGGAATCGGGCTTGAGCGCCAGCGCTATGCCGCGCGTTTGGCCAAGGCATCCGGGTTGCCGGTGTTGACCAGCGGTGGTTTGCACTACGGGACGCCGCCCAGCGAGGCTGAGTTGATGGCGGTGTCGATGCAAGATGACTTTGGCGTCATGGTGCGCTGGAAGGAAGAGCGCAGCCGTACCACGTGGGAAAACGCGCAGATGAGCGCCGGGGTTCTGTTACCCGAGGGCATCAAGCGCGTGGTGCTGGTGACCCAGGCCTGGCATATGCCGCGTTCGGTCTGGAGCTTTGAAAAGGCCGGCTTTACCGTGGTGCCGGCGCCTGTCGGTTTCCTGGGCGTGGACAACGCCCGGCCACTGGGCGGCTGGATGCCGGAGTTCAAGTCAGTGTGGCAGAGCGGGCAGTTGCTCAACGAGGCGGTGGGGCAGGTGGGGTATCGGTTGTTCTATCGATAGCACCGCAAATCAAAATGTGGGAGGGGGCTTGCGCCGATAGCGGCATTTCAGTCAAAACATCTGTGTCTGAACAATTGCCATTGGGGCGCGCGCCCTCCCACATTGGTTTGGTGTTGCCTGGTCAGACGGTTTTGGACATCCGGCCCGCCAGCAGTGCCCAGCCAAACAGCCCCAGGCACAGGATGATCAACGGCCATGAGCGCCATTGCAGATACGGTGTCAGGTTGTGCATCGGCACCACGTCGCCGTAGAGAATGCCGCGCTCGAACTGCGGGATTTGCGCGGTGATCTGACCATACGGGTTGATCAGGCCGGTCACGCCATTGTTGGTGGCGCGGATCATCCAGCGGCCGGCTTCCAGCGCACGCATTTGCGCCATTTGCAGATGCTGCAAGGGGCCGATGGAGGTGCCGAACCAGGTGTCGTTGCTGATGGTCAGCAGCAGGTCGCTCTGGGCCGACAGGCCAGCGGCGAATTCCGGGTACACCACTTCATAGCAAATGAACGGTGCAATCTGATAGCCCTTGGCTTGCAGCATTGCCTGGTCGGACGGGCCACGGGCGAAGTCCGACATGGGCAGGTCGAAGAAGGCAATCAAGCCGCGCAACATGTCCTGCAGTGGCACGTACTCGCCGAAGGGCACCAGTTTCTGCTTCAGGTAAGTGCCGTCCCCTTCACCCACTACGGTGATTCCGTTGAAGTAGCGCTTGTGATGATGCACTTCCTGGCGAATCGGCACACCGGTGATCAGGGCGGTATGCCGCTCGGCGGCGAACTTGCCCATCATCCCCAGGTAACCCTCGACCGATTCCTTGAGCACCGGCACCGCTGTTTCGGGCCATACCAGCAGGTCGACGCGCTTGGAGCTGAAGCTCATGTCGCGGTACAGCGCCAGTTGCGCATTGAGCTGCTCGGGGTCCCACTTCATGCTTTGTTCGACGTTGCCCTGGATCGCCGCCACGCTTAACGGTGCGCCGGAAGGCGAGGTCCAGTCGTGATGCTTGAGGGCCAGGCCGATTGCCCAAGGCGCCACCAGCAACAGCAGGCCAGTGCCGATAAAGGCGTTGCGCCGGGTTGCGAGCAGGCGTGGCAGGTTGCACAGCAAGGCTGCGGTCAGCGCCAGCGCGAAGGAAATCAGCCACATGCCACCCACTGGCGCGAGGCCGGTGAGGGGGCCGTCGAGTTGACTGTAACCGGAGTACAACCAGGGGAAGCCGGTGAGGAACCAGCCACGAAAGGCTTCCTGGCCGACCCACAATGCGGCAAAGGTCAGGGCGTCGGCCAGCGGCGCTTCATTGCGGCGCAGCCAGCGTGCCCACAGCCACGCGGGTAAGGCGAAGAACAGGGCAATGGCGGCGGTGAATGCCAGCATCAGCAGCCCGGCCAACAGCACCGAGGCGCCGCCGAAGTGGTGGATGCTGTAGTAGATCCAACTGGTGCCAGCGCCAAACAGGCCGAAACCGAAACACCAGCCACGGCTCAGGGCCTGGCGTGGGGACAATTCCCGCAGCCCGACATAAAACAGTCCGACCGCCAGCAGCGCAAACGGCCACAGGTCGAACGGCGCCAGCGCCAGGGTGGTGATGGCGCCGGCCACCACGGCCAGCAGGTTACCGGGCCAGCCGGGAGCGATGAAACGGCGCATGTCAGTCCTTAGCGGGCAATAGGTGTCAGACGGATCAGGTGGATGCGACGGCTGTCGGCATTCAGGATGCGGAAGCGATACGCACCGATCTCGGTGGTTTCATTGCGCTTGGGCAAATGACCAAATGCACTCATCACCAGGCCGCCGACGGTATCGAACTCATCGTCGGAGAACTCGCTGTCGAAGAACTCGTTGAAGTTCTCGATCGGTGTCAGCGCCTTGATCAGGAAGTCACCGCTGGGCAGTGGCTTGATGTAGCTGTCTTCTTCGACGTCGTGCTCATCTTCGATATCGCCGACGATTTGTTCCAGCACGTCCTCGATGGTTACCAGGCCAGCCACGCCGCCGTATTCGTCGATCACGATGGCCATGTGATTGTGGTTGGCGCGGAATTCACGCAGCAGCACATTCAGGCGCTTGGATTCCGGGACGAACGTGGCGGGACGCAGCAGGTCCTTGATGTTGAAGCTGTCGCCGTTCTCCTTGAGGATCAGCGGCAGCAGGTCCTTGGCCAGCAGGACACCCATGACGTCGTCATGGCTTTCACCGATCACCGGGTAGCGCGAGTGCGCCGAATCGATCACGGCCGGGAGGAATTCCCGTGGGGTCTGGGTCGCCTTGATGCTGATCATCTGCGAGCGCGGGACCATGATGTCGCGAACCTGCAGGTCAGCCACCTGGATGGCGCCTTCGACGATGGCCAGCGCTTCGCTGTCCAGCAACTTGTTCTGGTGGGCTTCGCGCAGCAGCTCCAGCAGCTCCTGGCGGTTTTTCGGCTCGTGGGCAAAAGCCTGGGTCAGTTTACCCAGCCATGACTTTTGCCCGTTGCTCGATCGGTCTTCGCTCATAGCGATTACTCTAAATCCTTTGTTGTTTCAGTTAAGTGTCGATCAGTTTTCGTCGTCTGCATACGGATCGCGATGACCCAATTCTGCAAGCAACGTTCGTTCCAGCGCTTCCATCTCTTCGGCTTCGTCATCGTCTATATGGTCGTAGCCCAGCAGATGCAAGCAGCCGTGGATGACCAGATGGGCCCAATGGGCCTCAAGAACCTTGCCTTGCTCCCGAGCTTCGCGTTCGACCACTTCGACGCAGATCACCAGGTCGCCCAGCAGCGGGATATCCAGCAACTCGTCGGGTACGTCGGCGGGAAAGGACAGCACGTTGGTCGCGTAATCCTTCTGGCGCCAGGTGTGATTCAGTTCGCGGCCCTCGGGCTCGTCCACCAGGCGAATGGTCAGTTCCGAGTCAGCGGTGCGCTGGCGCAGGGCCAGGGTGCACCATTGACGGAACTGCTCTTCGCTGGGAGCGGGCGCGTCGGTGGCCAGCTGCAGGTCAAGCTCAAGCATCGCGGCGCGCATCCTGGGTCGGTGCGTCGTCGCGATGGTCGAAGCGCTCGTAGGCCTCGACAATGCGCTGCACCAGCGGGTGGCGGACCACGTCCTTGGGCATGAAGTGCGTGAAGCTGATACCCGGCACGTCCTTGAGCACCTCGATCACCTGGGCCAGGCCGGATTTGGTGCCCTTGGGCAGGTCGACCTGGGTGACGTCACCGGTGATCACGGCGGTGGAGCCGAAACCGATACGGGTGAGGAACATCTTCATCTGCTCGACAGTGGTGTTCTGGCTTTCGTCGAGGATGATGAAGCTGTTGTTCAGCGTACGGCCACGCATGTAGGCCAGCGGGGCGATTTCGATCACTTGGCGTTCGATCAGCTTGGCCACGTATTCAAAGCCGAGCATTTCGTAGAGCGCGTCGTAGAGCGGGCGCAGGTACGGATCGATCTTCTGGGCCAGATCGCCGGGCAGGAAGCCGAGTTTTTCACCCGCCTCGACCGCTGGGCGCACCAACAGGATGCGGCGCACTTGCTCGCGCTCCAAGGCGTCGACCGCGCAGGCCACGGCCAGGTAGGTCTTGCCGGTACCGGCGGGGCCGATGCCGAAGTTGATATCGTTGCCGAGAATTTCTTTGACGTAGCGCTGCTGATTCAAGCCGCGTGGGCGAATCATGCCTTTTTTGGTGCGCAGGGCCACGCTGGCTTCGGCCACCGGGTTGTTGGCCAGGTCTTCCACGGCGGATTCCTGCAGGTACAGGTGCACCGTTTCCGGCGACAGCTCACTACCCTTGGTTTCGCGGTAGAGGCGGCGGAGCAGGTTTTCTGCAGACGTGGTGTGCTGGGGTTCGCCAATAAGCTCGAATTGATTGCCGCGGTTGCGGATCTCGATGCTCAGGCGTTGTTCGATCAGGCGCAGGTGCTCGTCGAACTGTCCGCACAGATTGGCGAAACGGCGAGCCTCAAACGGCTCGAGGAGGAAACGATGGGGTTCTGCTATGGGTGCGTTCAAGGTTGCTTTTAGCCGCCCTTTGGCTGTGGAGGTGAAAGAGAGAATAGCGCCAGTGGCTCGGGTACGAAAGCATTTATCTAACCCTGATGCCATGCAATTCAAATGTGGGAGGGGGCTTGCCCCCGATAACGCAGGTGAAGATAAAACATCTGTGTCTGACACGCCGTCATCGGGGGCAAGCCCCCTCCCACATTTTGAGCCGTGGTGATTTGAGGGTTATTGCACCAGAGACCCGCGCAACGAATGCGGTTGCGCCGCATCGATGTGCACATCGGCAAACTGGCCGATCAAGGTCGGATTGTCGCAACGGAAGTTGACGATGCGGTTGTTCTCGGTGCGCCCCTGCAATTCGCCCGGGTCTTTTTTCGAGTAGTCGGTGACCAGGATGCGTTGGGTGGACCCGACCATTTGTCGGCTGATCTCGAAACCCTGCTGGTTCAGGCGATGTTGCAGGGCGTTCAAGCGCTCTTTTTTCAGTTCTTCCGGGGTTTCGTCCAGCAGGTCGGCGGCCGGGGTGCCCGGACGCTGGCTGTAGACAAACGAATAGGAGAAGTCAAAACCGACGTCTTCGATCAGCTTCATGGTCTGCTGGAAGTCTTTCTCGGTTTCGCCGGGAAAACCGACGATAAAGTCCGAGCTGATGCAGATACCCGGCACCGCCGCGCGCAATTTGCGCAGTTTGGATTTGTATTCCAGGGCGGTGTGGTTGCGCTTCATGGCCGCCAGGATGCGGTCCGAGCCCGACTGCACCGGCAAATGCAGGTGCTTGACCAGCTCCGGCACTTCGGCGTGGGCCTGGATCAGGCTGTCGGAAAACTCCAACGGGTGCGAGGTGGTGTAGCGAATGCGCTCGATGCCATCGACGGCGGCGACCACGCGGATCAGCTCCGCCAGGTCCGCCAGGCGGCCATCGTGGGTCTGGCCGCGATAGCCGTTGACGTTCTGGCCCAGGAGGGTCACTTCGCGCACGCCGTGTTCGGCCAGGTGGATGATTTCCGACAGCACATCGTCAAACGGCCGGCTGACTTCTTCGCCACGGGTGTAAGGCACCACGCAGAAGGTGCAGTACTTGCTGCAGCCTTCCATCACCGACACATAGGCGCTCGGCCCGTCGATGCGTGGCTCGGGCAAATGGTCGAATTTTTCGATTTCCGGGAACGAGACGTCGACCTGGGGCAGCCTGGTGAGGCGCGCAGCGTCGATCATTTCCGGCAGGCGGTGCAGGGTCTGTGGGCCGAACACCACGTCGACATAGGGCGCGCGGTCGCGGATGGCGGCGCCTTCCTGGCTGGCCACGCAACCGCCGACGGCGATCACCATGTCCGGGTTGGCCAGTTTCAGTTCGCGCCAGCGGCCCAGTTGCGAGTACACGCGGTCCTGGGCCCGTTCGCGGATCGAGCAGGTATTGAGCAGGATCACGTCGGCATCTTCGGCGCGGGCGGTGACTTCCAGGGCCTGGTGTTCACCCAGCAGATCGACCATGCGCGAGCTGTCGTACTCGTTCATCTGGCAACCGTGGGTTTCGATATAAAGCTTCTTGGCCATGGGAATCGTCAACTGGTGGTAAAGAACCGCGCATTATAGGGGGCATGTCCATTGGTTCCTAGCGTTGTGCATCGGGTGCCATGCTATAGTTCGCGCCCTCTTTTATATCCCCGATGTGTTGTTCGCCCACCATGACCAAACGTGAAGCTCCAATCTACAAGGTGATTTTCCTGAACCAGGGCCAGGTGTTCGAAATGTACGCCAAGCAGATCTATCAGAGCGATCTGTGGGGCTTCCTGGAGGTGGAAGAGTTCGTCTTTGGCGAGCGCACCCAGTTGGTCGTCGACCCGGGCGAAGAGAAACTCAAGGCCCAGTTCGAAGGCGTGGTGCGTAGTTTTGTGCCGATGCATTCGATTGTGCGCATCGATGAAGTCGAGCGCCTGGGAACACCGAAGATCAGCGAAGCCCGTGGCACCAGCAATGTCATGCCGTTTCCGATGCCGATGCCTGAAAAGTAAGGCGTTTGGGACGAGGACGCTTACTCCCGCCGGGGCTCGAAGCGGCCCCAATGCAATTTACAGGTGCGTCAGATAGAAGTCAGTGAAGGGTTGTGAACCCGCTTCGCAGCCTGGCGAGGAGCACGCGCCCTCGCCGCAGATCGATCAGGGCAGGGGTGAGAACGGCGAACGCCCATCGGCACTCTGCAATTCCTGCAGGTAATTGCGGAAAATCTGCCCCAGCACCTGGGTCGCCACTTCCAGCTCATCGCGCTGCATGTGCTCGGCCACTTCGTCGGCGGTGTCCAGCGCGTCTTCGGCGCCATTGACCGCAGCCATTTTCAGCACGATATACGCCTGGACGTTATTGGCCGGCACGCCTTCACCGTGGAAGAACATGGTGCCCAGTTGGAATTGCGCCTGGGCGTGGCCCTGCAACGAGGCTTTCTCGAAGTAGTTCAAGGCCTTGTTGAGGTCGCGGGCGGGGTTTTTGCTGTCGTAGAAGAACTCGCCCAACTCGTATTGCGCCTGCGCATCCCCGCCGTCGGCCTGTTTCTGGCACGCGCTCAGGGCTTCGGCCTGGCTGTCTGGCTGGGTATTGAGGGTGCAACGACCCATCGCTGGGATTAACAACGAGTTGCCGCCTGCTTGTGCATGTGCCAGCAGCGGCTGAAGGAGCAACAGGCAGCCCAGGACCAGGGTGCGGCCGGTGCGTTTCATGGGAATCGACTTACCTCTGACGGGGCACGCGGACCCTCGGGGGTCCAATAAGCGCGCATTATGAAATAAGCAGGCCTCTGCTTACAAAGTCTTTACTCGTTTTTCTGCTGGTTGGGCAAGTTATCTGCCGGATTGCAGGTGAATTCTCGAAAAAATAAGGAAAACGCTGTAGGCAAAGTAGAAAATCTGACGCTGCCGAGGGCAGCATCAGAGTGTGCACCTGTTTATTTCAGGGCGGCGAAGGCGCGCTCGGCGGCGTCAAGGGTCAGTTTCAGCTCGGCGTCGCCGTGGGCGATCGAGGTGAAGCCCGCCTCGAAGGCGCTCGGCGCCAGGTACACGCCGCCTTCCAGCATCAGGTGGAAGAAGCGCTTGAAGAGGTCGGCATCGCTGCCCATCACGTCCTCGAACGTGACGATATCGTCGGCACCGCTGAAATACAGGCCGAACATGCCACCGGCCTGGGTGGTGACAAACGGGATACCGGCGGCATCGGCGCGCTGTTGCAGGCCGTCCAGCAGGCGAGTGGTGTAGTCGGTCAGCTCGGCGTGGAAACCCGGGCGGCTGATCAGGCGCAGGGTGGTCAGGCCGGCCGCCATGGCCAGTGGGTTACCGGACAGGGTGCCCGCCTGGTACACCGGGCCCAGCGGCGCGATCTGCTGCATGATTTCACGCTTGCCGCCAAAGCAGCCCACCGGCATGCCGCCGCCAATGATCTTGCCAAAGGTGCTCAGGTCTGGCGTGACGCCATAGTGCGCTTGGGCGCCGCCGAGGGCGACACGGAAACCGGTCATCACTTCGTCGAAAATCAGTACCACGCCGTGTTTGTCGCACTGCTCGCGCAAGCCTTCGAGGAAGCCCGGGGCCGGCGGTACGCAGTTCATGTTGCCAGCGACCGGCTCGACGATGATGCAAGCCACGTCCTGGCCGACTTCGCTGAGCATCTGCTCGACCGCGGCAATGTCGTTGAACGGCAGGGTCAGCGTGTGTTTGGCGAACGCGGCGGGTACGCCGGCCGAACTCGGAACGCCCTGGGTCAGTGCGCCGGAACCGGCCTTGACCAGCAGGCTGTCGGAGTGGCCGTGGTAGCAGCCTTCGAATTTGATAATGCTGTCGCGGCCGGTGAAACCACGGGCCAGGCGGATTGCGCTCATGGTGGCTTCGGTGCCGGAACTGACCATGCGCACCATCTCCATCGACGGCACGATCGAGCAGACCAGGTCGGCCATCTCGGTTTCCATCGCGGTCGGCGCGCCGTAGGACAGGCCGTGCTGCAATTGCTGGCGGACGGCGTCGAGGACTTCAGGATGGCTGTGGCCGAGGATCATTGGACCCCAGGAACCAACGTAGTCGACGTAGCGCTTGTCATCTTCGTCGGTGACGTAGGCGCCTTCGGCATGCTTGAAGAACAATGGCGTGCCGCCGACGCTCTTGAACGCACGCACGGGGGAGTTCACACCGCCGGGGATGTGTTTCTGGGCATTGGCAAACAGGCTTTCGGAACGGGACATGGTCGGGCTCTCTAAACGGAATATTTAAGAAGATCGTTAAAGGCGCGGGCGCGGCGCGTGACTTCCTGGGGGCTCTCGGCGCCGAACAGGCCATGCACCACGGCCAGCAGGTCAGCACCGTGGGCCACCAGCGGTTCGGCGTTCTCCAGAGTGATGCCGCCGATCACGCAGATCGGCAATTGCAGGCGCTTGCGGGCCTGGGCCAGCATCTCGACAGTGGCGGCGGGCGCGCCAGGCTTGGTGTTGGAATTGAAGAAGCGGCCGAAGGCGACATAGCTGGCGCCTTCCTTCGCGGCCTGCTCGGCCAGTTCGATCTGGCTGTGGCAGGTGGCGCCGATGATCGCCTTGGAACCCAGCAAGGCACGCGCCGGGGTCAGTGGGCCGTCGGTCTGGCCCAGGTGTACGCCGACGCCGAGGCGCGCAGCCAATTCGGCATCGTCGTTGATGATCAATTGGGTCTTGTAGCGAGAGCACAGCTCCCGCAACTTTTCGGCTTCGCGCAGGCGCCGGGCTTCGTCGGTGCTTTTATCGCGGTACTGCAACAAGGTCACGCCACCGTCCAATGCCGCTTCGACATAGGCGAGGAATTTGCCGGCCAACAGTTGGCCGTCGGTAATGGCGTAAAGGCCACGTAATTTCATCGGGCAGGCCTCTTGGTCTTACGAGCAGAAATCCAGCGGCAGTCGGCGAGGCACGAACTGGCCCTGGCCGAGTTGTTCGGCGTCACGCAGGGTACGCCAAGTGTAGTTGAGGGCAGACTGTACGGCGCTCACCAGGCCCTCGCCCTGGGCGATCCGCCCGGCCAGTGCACTGGCCAGGGTGCAACCCGATCCGTGATAGTTGCCGGGCAGGCGCTGGCAGGTGAAGGTCTGGCGCGTGCCGTCGCGGCTGTACAGGCGGTTGTGCACTTCGTGTTCGTCGCCATGGCCGCCCGTGATCAGCAGGTGCTTGATATAGGGCAGCAGCTTTTCGGCGCATTCGTCCGCGGTGCCGTCGGGCAGCTCTGCAAGGATGCGGGCTTCGGGCAGGTTGGGTGTGGCGATCAGCGACAGTGGAAACAGCCGCTCGCGCATCGCGTAGCCGACTTCATCCTTGCCCAGGCTGCCACCGCCGCCGGCACGCAGCACCGGGTCGCACACCACCGGCAGGTGCGGATGCGCCTGCAGCAGTTCGACCACGGTGTCGACCATCGCGGTAGAGCCCAGCATGCCCAGCTTGACCGCCGCGACTTCGGAGTCGCTGAGCACGGCATTGGCCTGGGCCATTACCCACTCGCGATCGAGTACGCGAAAGTCGCTGACATTGACGGTGTTCTGCACGGTCAGGGCGGTGACGGTCGGAGCCGCATGGCAGCCCTGGGCGAGCAGGGCTTCGATATCTGCCTGCAAGCCGGCGCCCCCACTGGGATCATGGCCGGAGAGACAGAGGACAACAGGGCGAGAGCTGTAGATATTCATGGAGCGCGAGCTTACCACCAAACGCTTTTGGCGTGGCCGTCTGGCGCTGGCAGAATTTTGCCCGGATACAGGGGTATTTATGGCCGTTTGCTAGTATCCGTTACGGGTTGTAAAACCCTCTGTAAGCCGCGTCCTAGAGCCTTTCAAAAAATTATTTCAATGGTGTCTAATGGCCTCTAGCGGCTATGCTAGAGTGGATCCAAACAACTTACTGTATCGCCGGTATTCGTCTTCTCAAAAGGAATGGGGGGCTTTTTGACATAACCGGACAGGTCACGCTGGGGCTCTATGCGCTATTTGCTGATTTTATTGTTGTGCGGACTGCCTATGTTCGCCAGCGCCATCGAGTTCACTCAGGACACGCGAAGCTTGCCACTGGGCCGCGCCATGCAGGTGCTCGAAGACCCGACCGACGCCCTGACCATCGCCGATGTGAGTTCCCCCGCCTACGCCGCACAGTTCAAGCCCCATGACAAAGCCACCCTCAATGCCGGCTATTCGCGCTCGGTGTTCTGGCTCAAGGTCGACCTGCATTACCTGGCCCAAGACCCGCGTTCCCCACGTACCTGGTTCCTGGAACTGGCCTACCCGCCACTGAACCACCTGGACCTGTACCAGCGCGACCCCACCGGCAACTACCGCCTCACCGCGCGCACCGGCAGCGCGCTGCCTTTTTCCAGCCGGGATGTGCGCCAGAGCAATTACCTGTTCAAGCTCAATTTTGTGCCCAATCAACAGGAAACCCTCTACCTGCGCCTGCAAAGCCAAGGCTCGATCCAGGCCCCGTTGACCCTGTGGTCCGGCACCGCCTACCTGGAAGAACAGCCCTTGCGCCTGTATGTACTGGGGGCGATTTACGGCGTATTGCTGGGGATGTTGATCTACAACCTGTTCATCTACCTGAGCGTGCGTGACACCAGTTACCTGTATTACATCCTCTACATCGCCTCGTTCGGCCTGTACCAATTGTCGGTCAATGGGGTGGCGGCGGAATATTTGTGGCCGGACAACCCGTGGTGGACCAACGCGGCGGTGCCGTTCCTGATTGGCTCGGCGGCGCTGTTTGGCAGCCTGTTCGCCCGCAGCTTCCTGCACACTGCCCAACACAGTCGCTGGATCAATCGTCTGTTGCTGGCACTGGTGGCCTGCGGGGCGGTGGTGATGCTGCTCTCGCTGATGACCAGTTACGCGCTGGCCTTGCGCCTGGCCACCGGCCTGGCGCTGGTGTTCACCGTGACCATCTTCGTCGCCGCCATCAAGGCCTGGTGCTGCGGGCAGCGCATGGCGCGGTATTTCATCATTGCCTGGACCGCGTTCCTGCTGGGCGGGGTGGTCAATACCATGATGGTGCTGGGCTACTTGCCCAACGTATTCCTCACCATGTACGCCAGCCAGATTGGCTCGGCCATTGAGGTGGCGCTGTTGTCCCTGGCCCTGGCGGACCGCATCAACGGCATGCGCGAGCAACAGGCGCAAATCCTGTTCGACGCCAGCCAGAAGCTGGAAGTGCTCAACCAGCAGTTGGCCCGCAGCAACCGGCTCAAGGACGAATTCCTCGCCACCCTGACCCACGAACTGCGCACCCCGATGAATGGGGTGATCGGCTCCCTGGAACTGATGCAAACCGTGCCTCTGGACGGCGACCTGGCGCAGTACCAGCAAACGGCCGCTGGCTCGGCGCGAGACATGATGCGCATGGTCAACGGCATCCTCACCCTCACCGAGTTGCAGGCCGGACGCCTGAGTGCCAAGCCCGAGGTGTTCAGCCTGCGCAGCGTGCTCGACGCCTTGCGCCAGCAGTTCAGCGCCAGTGCGCAGAACAAGGGCCTGGGGTTTTCCATCGACGTGGCCGATGAGCTGCCCGACCGCGTGATCGGCGATGCCGACAAACTGCTTCAGTGCCTGGATTGCCTGCTGGACAACGCCTTCAAGTTTACCCACCAAGGCACGGTGCGCCTGCGCGTGGTGGGCGTGCCCCGCAGCGACGGTGGCCTGCACCTGAGCTTTATCGTCACTGACACGGGCATTGGTTTCGCCTTCCTTGACGAGGCCACTCTGTACCAGCGCTTCTTCCAACTTGATGGTTCGACCACCCGCGAATACGGCGGCCTGGGTATCGGCCTGGCGATTTGCCGGCAATTGATCGAGCTGCTGGGCGGGCGTCTCACCCACCATTCCGAGCCGCACAAGGGCAGCCGCTTCCAGTTGGAGATGGACGTCGATGCCGTACCGCCCGCGCCCAAAGTCACGAGCCCGGCGCCTGAGCAGCGACGCGCGCCGCAGGATTGTGCGGTGTTGTTGGTGGATGACAACAGCGTCGGCCAGTTGGTGGTACGCGGCATGTTGCTCAAACTGGGCTATCGGGTGAAAACCGTGGACAGCGGCCCGACCGCATTGGCGGCCTTGCAGGCGGGCACCTTCGACGCGGTCTTGCTGGACGTGCCTGAAGGTGGGTTCTCGTTGTGTTGTCAGATACGGGCGTTGCCGGGCTGTGGTGAGTTGCCGGTGATCGCCTTGAGTTCGTCGCTCAATGCGTCGGAGCGTGAGCGCTGCCATGGCATTGGTATCACTGATCGCCTGGCCAAGCCTGTGCGTTTCGAGGCGTTGCAAGCGGTGCTGGAACGTCGCGTGTTATGCCCGCAAGAGGGCGAAAGCGCCGGACATTCGGCGCGTATGCCACTTTTTTAAGGCGGTTGACGGTGCTTAACTGAAAAAACCGGCCTCAATCGATTCGTACCCTGTAGGAGCGAGCTTGCTCGCGAAAAACCTGAGAGCAACGCGTTTATCCAGGATGCACGCGTTATCGTTGACGTTCTTCGCGAGCAAGCCCACCTACAAACAGCAACAATCGACGTGGCCTTTTTCCTGGAGGCCACCATGAACCTGCATCAGTTCGCCGAAACCCACGACGTCACCAACCAGCCCCCGTCCCTGGACGGTGCCAACCTGTATCGCATCGACCTGCCCCTGCAAGACTGGTCGCGTCGCTTTGACGCGGGCTGGGCAGAGGCGCGCATCGATGCCTACGGCGCGTTGGCCGGTGGGCCGCTGATGGAGGCCGGGTTCCTGGCGAACCAGAACAAGCCGGTGTTCAACAGCCATGACCGTTATGGCCATCGCATCGACCTAGTGGAGTTTCACCCGGCCTACCACGAACTGATGCGCACCGCCGTCGAACACGGCCTGCCCTCGCTGCCTTGGGCTCATCCGCAAGCTGGCGCGCATGTGGCCCGTGCGGCCATGACTTACCTGCACAGCCAGGCCGAAGCGGGCACGGGTTGTCCGCTGACCATGACCTTCGCCTGTGTGCCCGCCTTGCGCCTGCAACCGGACCTGGCGCAGGCCTGGCTGCCAAAAATCCTCAACACCCAATACGACCCCCGCAACGTCGGCATCGCCCACAAGGCCGGCGCCACCATCGGCATGGCCATGACCGAGAAACAGGGCGGCACTGACGTGCGCGCCAACACCACCCGCGCTTACCCCGTAGGGGCCGGTGGCCCTGGGCAAGCCTATGAGTTGGTCGGGCATAAGTGGTTCTGTTCGGCGCCGATGTGCGACGCCTTCCTCACGCTGGCCCAGACCGACAAGGGCCTCACCTGTTTCCTGCTACCCCGGCATCGCCCGGATGACACGCGCAATGAGTTCTATATCCAGCGCTTGAAAAACAAGCTGGGCAACTGCTCCAACGCGTCCAGCGAAGTCGAGTTTCGTGGCGCCCTCGCCTGGATGGTCGGCGAAGAAGGCCGTGGCGTCCCGACCATCATCGAAATGGTCGCCATGACCCGCTTCGACTGCATGGTTGGTTCCAGCGCCTTGATGCGCCAGGCGCTGACCCAGGCCAGCCATCACTGCGCCCACCGACTGGTGGGGGGGCGCGTGCTCAGCGAACAGCCGCTGATGCAAAACGTCCTGGCCGACCTGGCCCTGGAAAGCGAAGCCTCGTTGGCGCTGAGCCTGCGTATGGGCCGCGCCCTGGACCATCTGGGCGATGAGCACGAAGCCAAGTTCGCACGGCTGGTGACGGCGGTGGGCAAGTATTGGATCTGCAAGCGTGCCCCAGCGATGATCAACGAAGCCGCCGAGTGCATGGGCGGTGCCGGCTACGTGGAGGACAGCATCCTGCCGCGTCTATACCGTGAGGCACCGGTGAATTCGACGTGGGAAGGTTCCGGCAACGTGCAGTGCCTGGACGTGCTGCGCGCCCTGTCGAAGGAGCCGGGTGTGCTCGAGACGCTGTTTGTCGAATTGGGCGATGGGCATGGCGACCGGCAGTTGGCGCGGCATATCGAACAGTTGAAGTCGGCGTTTATGGATACCCAGGATATTCAATACCGCGCGCGGCAACTGACCGAGGACATCGCCGTGGCGTTGCAGGCCAAGTTGCTGCTGGAAGCCGGCAATGCGGCGGTCAGCGATGGGTTTATCGCCAGCCGGTTGGGTGAGTCGTCCGGTCGGGTGTATGGCACCTTGCCGCGTGGGGTGGATGTCGGAGTGATCGTCGCTCGCTCAAGCCCTCATTCATCTCTGTAAACGCGGTCCAGGTGTGGGAGGGCTAAGCCCCAAAAAATTAAATAACTTATTGATTTATAGGTATTTAATTTTTATTAAGCGGCCGGATTTTTGTTGGCGAGCGAGCTTGTTGTGGCGAGCGGGCTTGCCCCGCGTTGGGCTGCGCAGCAGCCCCAGAACCAGCCGCAGAGGAGTGCCTGATACTCCGCATTCCGATTGATTGGGGCTGCTTCGCAGCCCAACGCGGGGCAAGCCCGCTCGCCACAACAAGCCCGCTTGCCACAGGGGTTCCAGTTTGATGTGCGACAGCACTACGTCGAAGAGGTAGGGGGGCCTCCCACATTATTGAGTGCATTCCAACTCCACTGTTTCAGTGAGGCCGGGATACAGGCAAGATAAAGGCCTGCAAGTCAGCACACAGGATGCTTACCGTGACCGAAGCTTTTGTTGTCGTTCAAACCGCCGAAGAAGCCGTGGACCGGCTGGCGGCTCTGCATGAGCGTGCTACCGGCGCGCTCAACCAAGCCCTCAAGCAATACCTCAAGGACCGCGTCGAACCGGACGCCGAGCAACGTGCCCTGTTTCGCTACCCGGAACTGCGCCTGACCTACCACTGCCACGGCGAAGTCCCACAGACCACCCGGGCGTATGCCAAGGTCCAGTTGCCAGGGACCTACAGCGTGACCGTCACCCATCCCGCCGCCTTCCGTAAGTATTTGCTGGAGCAGCTGGTGCCGTTGATGCACGACTTCACCGTGACGGTCGAAGTCGGCGTCAGCCAACAGAACATCCCGTACCCATACGTGGTGGAGCAGGGCGACGAGCTGGCCGGCTCCGGCGTGACCGCCGCGACCCTGGCCCGTGTGTTCCCCAGCACCGACCTGTCGGCCGCCACCGATGGTATCGCCGACGGCCTCTATGATTGGGAAAACACCGACCCGTTGCCCCTGGCCTTGTTCGACGCGGCCCGCGTGGACTTTTCCTTGCGCCGCCTGGTGCACTACACCGGCAGCGACTGGCGTCATGTGCAGCCGTGGATCCTGCTGACCAACTACCACCGCTACGTTGACCAGTTCATCCTGCATGGCCTGGAGCAATTGCGCAGCGACCCGCGCTTTATCCGCATGGTGCTGCCGGGCAACGTGATCATCGACAAGAGCATGGACCACGGCGAAGCGTCGGCAATTGCCGCAGGCGTGGTCTGGCACCGTTACCAGATGCCGGCCTATCACCTGCAGGCCAGCGACGGCCACGGCGTGACCTTGGTCAACATCGGCGTCGGCCCGTCCAACGCCAAGAACATCACCGACCACTTGGCCGTGCTGCGCCCGCATTGCTGGCTGATGATTGGCCACTGTGGCGGCCTGCGCCAATCCCAGACCATCGGCGACTACGTACTGGCCCACGCTTATATGCGTCGCGACGGGATTCTCGACCGTGTAGTGCCGCCAAACATTCCGATTCCAGCCCTGGCCGAAGTGCAGATGGCCTTGCAGCAGGCGGCGGCCAACGTCACCGGCGAAAAGGGCGAAGAGCTGAAAAAACGCCTGCGCACCGGCACCGTGCTGACCTACGACGACCGCAACTGGGAGCTGCGCTGGGCCCAGGAGCGCCCGCTGATCAACCTGTCCCGCGCCGTGGCCGTGGACATGGAGAGCGGCACCATCGCCGCCCAGGGCTATCGCTTGCGTGTGCCGTACGGCACCTTGCTGTGCGTGTCGGACAAGCCCCTGCACAGCGAAATCAAGTTGCCGGGTTCGGCCAATGCGTTCTATGAGCGTGCGGTCAGCCAGCACTTGAAGATCGGCATCGAGGCGGTCGACCTGTTGCGCACCGAACTCAACTCGCTGCACTCGCGCAAACTGCGCAGCTTCGACGAGCCGCCGTTCCGCTAAGCGGTTGGGATGGTCATTTGGCGGTCAGGCCACTAGCATTGTCGGTCCTGACCGTTAGATGTTCCTTCGCCATGTCCCGTCCCAACCGTCCCGATTCGCGTCGCCCTGGCGTGAAACCTCCGTATTCTGCCGCGCGCCGTGTTGCCAAGGCGCCACCGGCCGAGCCGAAGTTGATCCTGTTCAATAAACCCTTCGATGTGCTGACCCAGTTCAGCGACGAAGGCGGGCGGGCGACGCTCAAGGATTTTATCGACATTCCCGGCATCTACCCGGCAGGCCGCCTTGATCGCGACAGCGAAGGCTTGTTGCTGCTGACCAACGATGGCCAGTTGCAGGCGCGAATTGCCGACCCCAAGCACAAGCTGGCGAAGACCTATTGGGTACAGGTGGAAGGCGAACCGACTGAAGAGCTGCTGCAACGTCTGCGTGAGGGTGTCGAACTGAACGACGGCAAGACCTTGCCGGCCCAAGCGCGGCAACTGGACGAGCCCGAGCTGTGGCCGCGTAACCCGCCGGTCCGCTTTCGCAAGAGCGTGCCGACTTACTGGCTGGAGCTGGTCATTCGTGAGGGGCGAAACCGCCAGGTGCGGCGCATGACCGCGGCGGTGGGGCTGCCCACCTTACGCCTGGTGCGTGTGCGCATTGGCGAGTGGTCGATCGATGGCCTGGACCAGGGCCAATGGAAGGAAGTGCCGGCGCGCTTATAAGGCGCCGGACTCGATCAGGCCGATCACCACGCTCTTGATGATGAACGCGGCCACGCCCAGGCCGAGCACGAAAAACAGGATGAACGAGCCAAAGCGCCCAGCCTTGGACTTCTTCGCCAGGTCCCAGACGATAAAGCCCATGAAAATAATCAGGAGGGTGACCAGGCCGGTCATCATCCATTCTTCAAAGAGGGCGGGGTCGATGTTGTTCATGGATTCTTCCGACGGGGGCAGGCGGCAAGTATACGGCAGTGCCACAGGCGCAACATTGACCTGCGTCGGTGCGTCGCAGGCAGACTTCGTGGGTGAAACACAGACCCCATGTAGGAAGGGGCTTGCCTCCGATGGCGGTGGGTCAGTCAGCTAATCTGTGGCTGACACACTGCTATCGGGGGCAAGCCCCCTCCCACAGTTGACCTTCATTGATCTTAAGTACGCAGGTGGGTCAGCGGCAATTCGGTGCTGTTGAGCACCTGGTTGAGCACAAAGCTCGACCGCACGCTGGTCACGCCTTCGATACGGGTGAGGTGGCCCAGCAGCAGTTTCTGATAGTGGTCCATGTCAGGCACCACCACTTTCAACTGATAGTCCGCATCCATCCCGGTGACCAGGCTGCATTCCAATACCTGTGGCAGGGTGCGGATCGCCGCTTCGAAGTTCTCGAAACGCTCAGGGGTGTGGCGATCCATGCCGATCAGCACATACGCCGTGAGGCTCAGGCCCAGCATCTTGCGGTCGAGCAAGGCGACCTGGCGGGCGATGTAGCCGTCATCTTCCAATTGCTTGACCCGGCGTGAGCAGGGCGAAGGCGACAGGCCGATACGCTCGGCCAACTCCTGGTTGGAGATCCTCGCGTCGCGCTGCAATTCCGCCAAAATACTCAGGTCGTATCGGTCAAGCTTGCTCATTGGGTTAGCCTTTGTCGTAACTATTGCGGTGAATTATCCATGAAGGGTTAAAAATTGCGCAAGCACTGTTTATTGACGCAATCTTCGCAATCATCTGTCGGGGCAGCGCGCCTATGATTACCAACAGAATCACCGCCTGGACAACAGTCCACTGCAGCGAGCCCAATCAGGCCCGTTGCGGCCGCCACCCCAGCAGGGTTGAGCCGGCCTCCAGGCTGCACACTGTCCACAAGACGGCGTGAGGTGAGCCAACGTCATAAGCGTTGAGCCAGGACGAAATTCTCAAGGGGTGGCCGACGGGTCGCCCCTTTTTCTTTGTCTGCGAAAATTGTTCTCGTGACTGATAACCTGTCTCAGAACCGGGCGAGGCTTTTCCAGTCTTATCTATGAGGCCGCACGTTCCAGGCCCTTATCCGCAGTGAGGAATAGCATGAAGCGCATCTGGCGTATGGCAGGTGTAGGTTTGCTGATGGTGACCGTCGGCACGCAAGTAATGGCAGAAGACCCGCGTCCCGAAGGCGGCGGCCAGCATGAAAGAGGGCCTGAGGGCGGACGGCAAGGTAATGAACAGCCGCGCCCGCAAAATAACCAACCGCGCCCGCAGAACAATCAACCACGGCCGGAAAACAACCAGCCTCGGCCAGAAAACAATCAACCCCGTCCACAGAACCAGCATTTTGATCGCGCCGAGCAACAGCAGCACGGTGGTGGGCAGTGGCAAGGTCGCCCACAAGGGGCTGAACAGCCTCGGCCAGCACCGCAGCCGCAGCCGGCGAATAACCTGCCGATCCAGGGCCGTCCGGACACCGTCCGCCAGACCCAGGAACCGCGCCAAGGCTATTATCAGGACATCCCACGCCGCAACGATGGCAATCCGCACTGGCAGGCCGGCAATGGTCCCGGCCCACGTCCGGGCGGTGGCTTCAATAATGGCCATCCCAATGACATCCGCTGGCCGGGCCGTCCCGATGGGCACGGCAATGGTTGGGGCCCGGGCCCACAGTACCGCCCCGGCTACACCGTTGACCGTTTCCCCGACCGCAACTACCGCGTGCCTTACCGTGGCCAGGACTACTTCTTTTCGGGTGGCTACTGGTACCGCCCGCAAGGCCCACGCTACGTCGTGGTGACGCCGCCGTACGGCATCCGCGTGCATTACCTGCCGGATTACGCACGGGAAGTGTGGGTGGGCGGCGCGCTGTTCTTCCTCGCTGCCGGTGCCTACTACACCTACGAAACCAGCACCCAGCAGTACGTGGTGGTGGAACCGCCGACCGCCGTGCCCACGCCTCCACCGGCACCGCAGGGTAATGGCTATGACGTGGTGGCTTACCCGGCGAACGGGCAGTCGCCGGCCCAAGTGCAACAGGACGGCTACGACTGTTATCGCTGGGCGGTGCAACAAAGCGGTTTCGATCCGCAAGCCGTTACGTACGCCCCCGACCCGGCGGTGGTGCAGACCTACCGCCAGGCCCAGGGCAACTGCCTGAGCAGTCGCGGCTACCAGGTGCAGTACTAGGCCTTGGCGCCGGTCACCACTTCCAGCGGGTCGGCGTGCACCAGCACTTCGGCGCGCGGGTAGGCCTGGTGAATGGCATCGGCGGCCTGGTCGCTGATGCCATGGGCCACGGTCAGGGTCAACTCCCCCGGTAACTCCAGGTGCAATTGCACAAACCAGTGGTTGCCAGAGATACGTGTGCGCAGGTCGTGGGCGCCCAGCACACCGGGCACGCCACGGGCCAGTTCCAGCATGTGCTGGCTGACATCTGGCGGCAGCTCTTCATCCATCAGCACCGCAAAGCTTTCCCGAGCGATCTGGATCGCGCTCCACAGAATGTAGGCCGCAATGCCCAGGCCGAACCAGGCGTCGACCTGATGAAAGCCGAAGCCGGCCAACACCAACGCAATCAAGATGCTGCCATTGAGCAGCAGGTCCGAGCGGTAGTGCAGCGAGTCGGCACGCACGGCACTGGACCCGGTCTCCCGCACCACGCGGTGTTGCAGGATCAGCAGGGCCACGGTCAGCGCCAGGGACAAAATAATCACCCCGATGCTCAGCCACGGCGCGCCCACCGGTTCGGGATGCTTGATCCGTTCAAATGCCTGCAACGCAATCAGCACCGCACTGCCGGCGATAAACAACGCTTGCGCCATGCCCGCCAGGGACTCCGCCTTGCCGTGGCCGTAACGGTGATCGTCATCGGCCGGGCGCAGGGCGTAGTGCACCGCCAGCAAATTGAGCAGCGAGGTCACCCCATCGAGCAACGAGTCGGTCAAGCCGGCGAGCATGCTCACCGAGCCGCTGAGCCACCAGGCAATAGCCTTGGTGATAATCAGCACACTGGCCACGCCGACGGAGGCGCGGGTGGCCAGGCGCAACAGCCGGGCGTGTTCGGGATTGCTGGTCATAGGTGGGTCAAATCCTTAGGCGGACGGTTGCAGGCCAAGGGCGGCCAGCTGCTGCACGCTGCCCTTGAACTGGATCATGCGCGGGTCGTCCAGCGGCAGGGTGCGGCCGGTTTCTTTCTGGATGATGGTTTGCAACTTGGCGTTGTCGACCTTGCCGTCCGCGCCGATGGCTTCGCGCAGTTTTTCCGGGGCAACCTGGGCGGTCTTGCCCGGTTCGAAGTAGATCGCGCCGGTGGCAAAGTCGACGCCGAAGGCGATCAGGCCAGGGATGACGTAGAACAGCAGGCCCACGGCATCGAGTACGGCGATGGTCGGGTCGATCTTGCCGTCGATCTGGCCACGGCGGTCGGGGTAGAAAATCGAGCCGCAGGCCGTCAGTTGGCTCAGCAGGGTGACGGCGAGGACACCGCCGATAACACGGGAAGCGATACGCATGGAAAATCTCCTGTCAGTCACTGTAGGCGCGAGCGTGCTCGCGAAAGACGTTAACGATAACGCGTACTGCGTGAATGTGTGTGGTGCGCTGTGGTTTTTCGCGAGCAAGCTCGCGCCTATAGGAGACCACCACCGGCACCCGGCAGTTCGCCGTTATACTCGCCGCTCTGCTTTGGAGCCAGTATGAATTCGTTGCCGATCGATGATGTTTTACCCGCCCTGCGTGACGCCTTGGCGAATCGCCATGAAGCCGTGCTGGAAGCGCCCCCCGGCGCCGGTAAAACCACCCGCGTGCCCTTGGCCTTATTGAATGAGCCGTGGCTTGCCGGGCAAACCATCCTGATGCTCGAACCTCGGCGCCTCGCGGCCCGTGCCGCGGCCGAACGCCTGGCGAGCGAATTGGGGGAAAAGGTCGGCGAAACGGTCGGCTACCGCATCCGTCTCGACAGTAAGGTCGGCCCCAACACCCGCATTGAAGTCGTCACCGAAGGCATCCTCACCCGCCGCCTGCAGGACGACCCTGCGCTGGACGGCGTGGGTTTGCTGATCTTCGATGAATTCCACGAGCGCAGCCTCGACGCCGACCTGGCGCTGGCCTTGAGCCTGAACGGCCGCGACCTGTTTCGCGACGAGCAGCCGCTGAAAATCCTGCTGATGTCCGCGACCCTCGAAGGCGAGCGCCTGGCCGACTTGTTGGACAACGCCCCCATCCTGCGCAGCGAAGGGCGCATGTTCCCGGTGCAGATGCGCTGGGGGCGGCCGTACCAGGCCGGTGAGTTTATCGAGCCGCGTGTGGTGCAAACCATCCTCGACGCCCTGCATGACGAAACCGGCAGCGTGCTGGTGTTTCTGCCGGGGCAGGCGGAGATTCGCCGGGTCAACCAGCAACTGGCCGACGCCCTGGGGGAGCGCAGTGACGTGCTGCTGTGCCCGCTGCATGGCGAACTCGACCTCAACGCCCAACGCGCGGCCATCGACCCGGCGCCCACGGGCAAGCGCAAAGTGGTGCTGGCCACCAACATCGCCGAGACCAGCCTGACCATCAACGGCGTGCGCGTGGTGATCGATGCCGGGTTGGCGCGGGTCCCACGCTTTGACCCCGGCAGCGGCATGACCCGTCTCGATACCCAGCGCATTTCCCGCGCCAGCGCGACCCAGCGCGCGGGCCGGGCCGGGCGCCTGGAACCGGGCGTGTGCTATCGCTTGTGGTCCGAAGACCAGCACGACGGCCTGGCCGCCTATGGCAGTGCGGAAATCCTCGCGGCCGACCTCGCTGGCCTGGCTCTGCAACTGGCGCGCTGGGGCGTCACGCCCACGCAGTTGGTGTGGCTGGATGTGCCGCCGTCCGCGGCCTATGCCCAGGCCCAGGACCTGCTGCAACGGCTGGGCGCCTTGAATGACGAAAAACTGAGCGCCCATGGCCAGAAAATGGCCGAGTTGCCCGCCCACCCACGGATCGCCCATCTGCTGTTGCGCGGTCAGGATTTGGGGTTGGCGGCCACTGCGTGTGACGTCGCCGCGCTGTTAGGCGAGCGCGATATCCTGCGCGGTGGCGGCGCCGATTTGCACAGTCGCCTGGCATTAATGTCTGGCGAAGAACGTGCGCGGGGTACCCAAGGCGGGGTGCAGCGCGCCAAGCAACTGGCTCGGCAATACCGCGGCTATTTACGTGGCCAGGCGACCCAACCGGTGGCCGATCCCGACCACCCGCGTTGGCTCGGTGCCTTGCTGGCGTTGGCCTACCCCGACCGCGTCGCCCAACAACGTCGCCCCGGTGGCGCTGAATACCGCCTGGCCAACGGCCGTGCGGCCTTGTTCGCCGAGGCTGACAGCCTGATGAAACAACCCTGGCTGGTGATCGCTGACCTGGGCAGCCGCCAGGGCCAGCGCGAAGAACGCATCTACCTGGCGGCCGACTTTGATCCGGCGCTGTTCGAGACAGTGCTCGCCGAGCAAGTGCGCAACGTTGACCAACTGGACTGGGATGAGCGCGAAGGCGTGTTGCGCGCCGAACGCCAGCGCAAAGTCGGCGAGCTGGTGCTCAGCCGCGAACCCCTGACGGGCCTGGATGAAGCCGCGCGCAACCAGGCGCTGGTCAACCTGGTGCGCCGCAAGGGCCTGGAGCTGTTGCCCTGGACCCCGGAATTGCGTCAATGGCAGGCCCGCGTCCTGTTGCTGCGCCAGCTCGACGCCGGCAAAACCAGCGAATGGCCCGACGTCAGCGACAGCGCCCTGCTGGCCAGCCTGGAGCACTGGCTCATGCCCTACCTGGGCAAAGTCTCGCGCCTGAGCCATTTCGCCAACCTGGATATCTCCAGCTACCTGCACAACCTGTTGCCTTGGCCGCTACCCCAACGCCTGGACGAACTGGCGCCGCAGCATGTGAAAGTGCCGTCGGGCTCATCGGTGCGTTTGGACTACAGCGAACAGCCGCCGATCCTGGCGGTGCGTTTGCAGGAACTGTTCGGGCTGGCGGACACGCCGCGCATCGCCGGTGGCCGGCAAGCGGTGAAGTTGCACCTATTGTCCCCAGCGCGCAGGCCGGTGCAGGTGACCCAGGATCTGGCGAACTTCTGGCGCAGTACCTACGCCGACGTGAAGAAGGATCTGAAGGGGCGCTATCCCAAGCATTACTGGCCGGACGACCCGCTGATAGCCGAGCCGACCGCGCGGATCAAACCCCGAAAGTCGTAATGCCAAAGATCAAAATGTGGGAGGGGGCTTGCCCCCGATAGCGGTGGATCGGTTACAGATGAGCTGACTGACACGCCACCATCGGGGGCAAGTGCGAACCGTCGCACCACCCCCCCACATTGACTATTGCGCGGCCGGCAGCAAGAACCGTGCAATCACCGGCAGATGGTTGGAAATACGCAACGTATCCTCCTGCCGTACCTTGGCCTCCACTCGCTTGATCCGCGAGCTGTAGAACAGGTAATCCAGGGTGCGATCCGGGCCATCGATATTCGGGTCATTGGGAAAATGCGTCAGCCATTTCTCACGATCAATCCCGCTGGATTCGCTGTTGCTTGGGATCATCGGGTACTTATCCCACAGCAAATGCAGCTCACTGTCCGGCGAATACTGGCCGCGCTTGCCGGCGTCCAGGCGCAGGAACTGCCCCAGCGGCAGCAGGTTGAAATCCCCACCAATCAACCACGGCGTGCCACGGCTTTCGAACTTATCCAGCAACTTCACCGTCGCCTGCACTTGCTCCAGCACGGCTGAACGCCCCGGCGCGTCGCCATCCAGGCGGGTATTGAGTACCGCCAGTTGGCCGCCATCGCTCAGCGGCAGGTAGGTCAGCAGCAACGCCGGCTTGGGTTGGAACTGCCGGCTGATGATATTGGCGGGCGGTACCGGCAATTGCAGGCGCTCGGCGTGTTCGATCTGGTAGCGGCTCAATGTCACCAGCTTGCGGCCGACGCTGCCGAAGATATGCAGGTTGGGGATAAAGTCGGCTTTCCAGTCGAAGGCCTGGGCACTGCACGGGTAGAGGTCGACGAGTCGCTCTTGCAGCAGCGCCACCTGGTCCTGGTAGTGGGAGGGCTTGGCGCCTTCGTCAAGTTCCTGCAACAACAGGATGTCGGGTTGCTCGTCGCGGATGACCCGCGCCACTTCGTCGAGGCTGAAAGCCATGTCTTCGACGGTGGGGCGCTCGTCCGGTCCGCTGCCGTCAGCGGTGTCGTACCAGAACACGTAGTTCTTGCCGGCCAGGTATTGCACGTTCCAGGTCATGACCTTGAGCGCCTGCCCCGGCAGCAGGGTCGGCGCACGGGGCGCGACACAGCTTACGGGCAGGATTTCCTTGTCGGCGGGGCGCCAGGTCAGGCTGTAGATCAGGGCCGTCAGCAGGCCCGCAAGGATCAGCAGGCTCAGCAGGGTGATGCGCAATAAACGGGTCATCGGCTCGGCTTATAGCGTTTCAGGGGTGACACGGAGCATATCACCGCGCGTCGGCATCGCCACCGATCAGCATGAATAAACGGAACAGCACCACACTGGTAAACAATTGCAGGAAGCTATGGGCACTGTCGATCAGCAGGCCCAGCAACGGCGCGGGCTCGGGATACGCCGCCACGCTGGCGCCCTTGAGCAGCCACAGTGGCGTCATGACGCACAGCAGGCACACCAGGATTCGCCAGAAATGCCCACGGGTCAGGCGGAAACTTTCCTTCATCGCCTCCAGCGCCGACATACCGCGCAGCACCAGCAGGTACTCGGCAAACGCCAGCACCACCATCAGCCACAGGCCCGGCAGGAAATACAGTGACAGCCCGAGCAAGATCAGCAGGGTGCTCATCGCCGTCAGCAAGGCGAAGCGCGGCCACAGGGTCAGGGCCATGGCCCATACATCCTTGGTGCGCGGCGACTCGCCACGGGTGCGGGCGTCGAGGAACAGGATCAGCGCGCCGGTGTAGAGCGGGTACACCAGTAACCCCACCACCACGCTATAGCCGGGGAAGGCATCCGGGCCGAGCGTGTGGTCGAGTACCTGTTGCAACAGGGCTTCGAGGATCACCAACGGCAGGCACAGTTGGACGATGGCACCCAGGTTGCGCTGGGTAAAACGGAAAGAGTCGCGCAGTACGTCTAACGGATTCATCAGAGTCATCACAGGCCGAAAAAAAGCAGGGGCACACTTTAACCGATAGGTGCCGTAGGCAAGCAAACGTAAACCTTGAGTAAAGATCATTGAAACAACTGGTAACACCCCCATAACTGACATACACCGGCCCGATCATAGGCCGGCCCCTGTTTTTTACCGGCAATCTAACGAGGTCGCCATGAATAGCGAAGAGCAAACCCTGATCGATGGACTGTTTTCACGGTTGCAGCAAGCCGAAACGGACTCAGCCCCCCGCGACGCCCAGGCCGAAGCGCGGATCAAGGAGCACATGACTCGCCAACCGGCCGCCGGGTATTACATGACCCAGTCGATCCTGGTACAGGAACACGCACTCAAGAGTCTCGACGAGCAGAACAAGCAGCAGGCACAGCAGATCCAGCAACTGCAGGATGAGTTGCAGCGCGCCAAGTCCCAGGCCGCGCAGCCGGCCCCGAGCAGCGGTGGCTTCCTGTCGAGCATCTTTGGCGGCGGTTCCCGGGATGCACAACCGGCCCCGAGCGCCCCGGCGTCTTCGGGCGGCGGCTGGCGTGAACCGGCACGGCCTTCGTTTGGCCAGCCTGCGCCACAACAGAACTACGGCGCACCGCAGCAGAACTATCAGCAGCCTCAACAGCCTGCCGCGCCGATTGGCAGTGGTTTTCTCGGTGGCGCGCTGAAAACCGCCGCAGGCGTGGCCGGTGGTGTGATGTTGGCCGAAGGGATCAGCAGCCTGTTCAACCACAACTCGCAACAGCCGCAAGTCGTGGAAGAAATTATCCGTGAGGAGCCGGCACCGGCCAGCGATAACAGCAACTGGGGCAACGATGACCAGAAGTTCGCCGGCAATGACAGCTGGGGCGGCGGCAACTCCGACAGCTTCGCCGACAACGATTATTCCGACGACGACTCCTCCTTCGGCGACGACGATTCCTTTGTCTGACGCAACCAGACCGGGGTGCTTGAACATCCCGGTCTGATTTTTCCCGGAAACTTTCCTGTGGCTGGCATACTGGCAACCTTTCCGGGCCTTTGGGTCCGGGGTCCAAGTGGCAGTCATGGGGAAGTGCGGTGAAGAAAATTGCAGTGTTCGCCGATGTACAAAACCTCTACTACACCGTGCGCCAGGCGTACGGCTGCCACTTCAACTACGCCGCCTTGTGGGCGGACATCAGCTCGCGCGGGCAGATTGTCGAGGCGTACGCCTATGCCATCGACCGTGGCGACAGCAAACAGCAGCAGTTCCAGCAGATCCTGCGCAACCTCGGCTTTACCGTAAAGCTCAAGCCGTATATCCAGCGTAGCGACGGCTCGGCCAAGGGCGACTGGGACGTGGGCATTACCATCGACATCATGGACGCCGCCGACCACGTCGACGAAATCGTACTGGCCTCCGGCGACGGTGATTTCGACATGCTGCTCGACCGCATTATCCACAAGCACGGCGTCGAAGCCGTGGCCTACGGCGTACCGGGGCTGACGGCCAACTCATTGATACGCGCCGCCAGCCGCTACGTGCCGATCGAAGGCGCGCTGCTGCTCAAATAAGCGCTGCGGCTCAATAAATGAATAGTTAGACGGAGTTGGAACAGGTTTGGAACGTATAGCGGTCATCGACTTTGAAACCACTGGCATCACCCCGAGCAGCCACTGCCGGGCCACGGAAATCGCGGTGGTTATCCTCGAGCGCGGGCAGATCGTGGACCGCTACCAGAGCCTGATGAACGCCGGCGTCAGAGTGCCGGGCTTTATCGAACAACTGACCGGCATCAGCAACGCCATGCTGCGCAGTGCCCCGCCGGCCGAGCGGGTGATGAACGAAGTCAACGAGTTCGTCGGTACCACGCCGCTGATGGCGCACAACGCTGCGTTCGACCAGAAGTTCTGGGACTTCGAACTCGGCCTGATCCGCCGCACCCGCCTGCAAAAATTCGCCTGCTCCCTGCTGCTGGCCCGCCGCCTGATGCCGTCTGCGCCCAACCACAAGCTCGGCACCCTCAACGCCTACGCCCAACTGCCCCACACCGGCCAGGCTCACCGAGCGCTGGCGGATGCGGAAATGGCCGCCAACCTCACGGCGCACCTGGCCCAGGAACTGCGGCGCACCCATGGCTTGCGCGAACTGTCCCACGACCTGCTGTGCACCCTGCAGAAAGTGCCGGCGGCGAAGATCAATGAGCATTTGAAGAAGCATCGCGGGTTTTGAGCCAGCCACAACTCCAAGAACACCGAAGTTCCAAGTGTGGGAGGGGGCTTGCCCCCGATGCAGCGGGTCAGCCGGTACATCTGGTGACTGACACTCCGCTATCGGGAGCAAGCCCCCTCCCACAGTTGACCGAGTAGCCCGTACTGCATGCGGTCTATTGTGGGAGCTGGCTTGCCTGCGATGGCGTCGGCAGGGCCTGCCTGCAAGTCAGGGAATAAATGCCATTACCGATGCGGGTGATCCCGAACCGCCTTCCAGCCCTAGTACCCCTATCACTAACGTGGCGCCCTTGTCCGGAAGCCGGTCGAGGTGGGTCAGGCATTCGAGCACAATCCCATTTCCGGCCAATACCGCATGGTTTGTCGCGAAGGCGGTGCTTTGCCCTGGATCAACCCCGTGGGTATCAATGCCAACCCCGGCAATCTGGCGCTGTTCGAGTAAGAACCGAATCGCCGCTTCACCAATCCCAGGGAAGTGTGAGCCTTGCGCGTCCTGTCCAAAAAACGCTATCGGATCGTTCCAGAGGTGTTGCCAGCCGGTGTACATCAGCACCACCGAGCCAGGTTCGATAAGACCGTGTTGACGTTCCCACGCTTCAATATCCTGTGGGCTGATTTCGTAATCTGGATTGCTCCGGGTTTTACCGTGCACATCGATCACTACCGCGGGCCGCACCAAGTCTTCGGGTTGATAACCATCAATTCCCATCCCGCCGGCATAAAAACTGTTCGGCGCATTCATATGGGTGGCGCTATGTTCGCCCAGGCTGAAACGCCTCAGGAAATAGCCGTCCTTATCCAGCGACGCGACGTCTTCAAACACCACGGGGGGATCGCCCGGCCACAGCGGAATACGCCGGCTGATCGGGTGGCTGAGGCTGACGACCTGGCTATGTTTAACCACCGTTTTTGCCCTCCAACTGCGCCAGCGGCACTCGCCGCTCTATCGCGCTCGACAAAATAATCGAGGTCTTGCTGAACCCGAACTTCGCTATCCGGTTGATCAGGTTCTCCAGCTCCGGCATCGACCCCACCGCCGCTTGCATGATCACGCACGGATCGCCCGTGACGCGGTGGCACTCGGTCAGTTCGGGAATTTCCGCCAGGGCGTCGTAAACCTTCTGGCTGCCATGGTTGGTCAGCCGCAGTTCGATCACACACTGAATCGGCAAACCCACTTTGGACAGGTCTACCTTGGCCTGATAACCGGTGATCACGCCGCTGGCCTCAAGCTTGGCCACGCGTTCGGCCACGGCGGGGGCGGAGAGGTTTACTGTGCGGGCCAGTTGCGCGTAAGAGGCACGGCCGTCTTCGAGCAGGGCGCTGAGGAGCATGCGGTCATATTTGTCCATGAAAAGGCTCCAACGCCAGGTGGCTTTCGAAAGCATGGTTTATAGCCCTCATAACCATGCTTTGAAAAGTGTATGGGCGGTTTAAACAGGTTTTGTAACTTATGTTTAAGCACATGCCTTTTTAGAATAAGCATCTCTTATATCTGCCTTCGAGCCGCCCAATGCCTGGCCCACGTCGCTTTTCCTTACCGTTGATCGCCGCCTTTTTTGCGCTGTATGTGATTTGGGGGTCTACCTACCTGGTGATTCGCATCGGCGTGGACTACTGGCCGCCATTGTTGCTGGCGGGGATTCGGTTCTGCACGGCGGGTGCGCTGATGTATGGCTACCTCAGATGGCGCGGGGTGCCAGCGCCGACATGGCCACAATGGAAGGCCGCCGGGATGATCGGCATTTTGCTGCTCACCTTCGGTAATGGCGGCGTCACGTTGGCCGAACACGCGGGCGTGTCGTCCGGGGTGGCTGCCCTGGCGGTGGCGACCGTGCCGCTGTTCACCTTGCTGTGCGGGTATTTCTGGGGCGCGCGCAATACGCGGCTGGAATGGGCCGGGGTGATCCTGGGGATTGTCGGCATCGCCATGCTCAACATGGGCAGCACCCTGCAATCGAGCCCGGTGGGCGCCGCCTTGTTGCTGTTCGCGGCGGCATCGTGGGCATTCGGGTCGGTGTGGAGTCGGCAGTTGTCGCTGCCCCAGGGCGCCATGGCCAGTGCTGCGGAAATGCTGGTGGCGGGCGTGACCCTGTTGATCGGCAGCGCGCTTTCCGGTGAGCACCTGCAGGCCATGCCGCCACTGGAGGGTTGGCTGGCGTTGGCCTACCTGACGGTGTTCGGCTCGATCATCGCCTTCAACGCCTATATGTACCTGCTCAAGCACGTCCGCCCGGCTGCGGCGACCAGCTATGCCTATGTGAACCCAGCGGTGGCGGTGTTGTTGGGGATTGTGTTCGTCGGCGAGACCATCGGCCTGGAAGAAGCCTTGGCGATGTTGGTGATCATCAGTGCCGTGCTATTGATCAGCCTGCCCCAGTGGCGCAAGCCCAAGCCGGAAATAAGGTAAACTGCCGCGCATTACGCCCTTGCGCTGAATTTTTCCTACGGTAACTACATGACTTTCGCCACCCTTGGCCTGATCGAACCCTTGCTGCGCGCCCTTGAGACGCTTGGCTACCAGACCCCGACGCCGGTGCAGGCGCAAGCGATTCCGGCGGTGCTGGCTGGCCGCGACCTGATGGCGGCGGCCCAGACCGGCACCGGCAAGACTGCCGGTTTCGCCGTGCCGCTGTTGCAACTGCTGACCATGGAAGGACCGAAAGTCGCCGCTAACTCGGTGCGCGCGCTGATCCTGTGCCCGACCCGCGAACTGGCCGAGCAGGTTCACGCCAGCGTTGCCGAATACGCCCAGAACCTGCCGCTCACCACCTACGCGGTGTACGGCGGCGTGAGCATCAACCCGCAGATGATGAAGCTGCGCAAGGGGGTCGACGTGCTGGTCGCCACCCCTGGCCGGCTGATCGACCTGTTCCGCCAGAACGCGCTGAAACTCAATCAGCTGCAAACCCTGGTGCTGGATGAGGCCGACCGTATGCTCGACCTGGGCTTCTCCGAAGAACTGGCGAACATCTACCGCATGCTGCCGAAAAAGCGTCAGACCCTGCTGTTCTCCGCGACCTTCTCCGATGACATCCGCCTGCTCGCCGAGCAGATGCTCAACGACCCGCTGAGCATCGAAGTCAGCCCGCGCAACGTGGCCGCCAACACCGTCAAGCAATGGGTGGTGCCGGTGGACAAGAAGCGCAAGGCGGAGTTGTTTGTGCACCTGATGCGCAAGGGCCGCTGGAAGCAGGTGCTGGTATTCGCCAAGACCCGTAACGGCGTGGATGCGCTGGTGGATAAGTTGCAGGGCCTGGGCATCAATGCCGATGGCATCCACGGCGACAAGCCGCAGGCCACGCGCCAACGTGCGCTGGATCGTTTCAAATCGAGCGATGTGCAGATCCTGGTGGCCACCGACGTGGCGGCCCGCGGCCTGGACATTGAAGACCTGCCGCTGGTGGTCAACTTTGACCTGCCGATCGTGGCCGAGGACTACATCCACCGTATCGGCCGTACCGGTCGCGCGGGCAACACCGGCGAGGCGATTTCCCTGGTGTGCGCCGATGAAGTGAACATGCTGTCGGCCATCGAGATGCTGACCCGCCAGACGTTGACCCGCAAGATGGAGCCGGATTTCGAACCGGAACACCGCGTGCCCGACACCGATGCCAGCGGCCAGGTGGTGAAGAAACCGAAAAAACCGAAGAAGCCCAAGGCGTCAGGTGGTGGCGGTGGTAAGCGCAACCTGGGCAAGTGGGTGGACAGTGGCGAAGTGGCGCCGTCGGAGCCTTCGATCAAGCCGGTGCGTAAGGTGCCGGTGTTTAATACTGGGCCGCGTAAGAAAAAGTGATTTTGCGGTGCGGCTGATGGCCTCATCGGGGGCAAGCCCTAATGCCGTTCAATTAAGGCTTTTTTGTAGGAGCGAGCTTGCTCGCGAAGAACTCACAGGCGCCGCGTTCACTCAGGAAACACGCGTTATCGTTGACGTTTTTCGCGAGCAAGCTCGCTCCTACAGAAGGCGATGTACGCTTAACTGAACGGCATTAGGGCAAGCCCCCTCCCACATTTTGATTTGTGAATACATTCAAACCGTGGGAGGGGGCTTGCCCCCGATGGCGGCTTTGAATTCACCACGAATATCAGCGGTTGAGCCACTCCAACATCCCCCGCCCAGCCGCCCTGCCACTGGCAAAACACCCCGTCAGCAAATACCCGCCGGTCGGCGCTTCCCAGTCCAGCATCTCCCCCGCACAAAACACCCCTGGCAATTGCTTGAGCATCAACCGCTCATCCAACGCTTCAAACGGCACACCACCGGCCGTGCTGATGGCTTCATCCATCGGCCGTGTCTTCACCAAGGTCAGCGGCAGCGCCTTGATAGCCGCCGCCAACTGCGCCGGATCATTGAAGTGTTCGGCGGGTGCCAACTCGCGCAACAACGCCGCCTTGACCCCATCCAACCCCAACTGACTGTGCAAGTGCTTGCTCATCGAGCGCGAACCACGTGGCTTGGCCAACGCGGCATGGACCTTGTCCAACGGCTTGCTGGGCAGCAAATCGATATGCACCGTGGCCGAACCCTTCCGGTTGATCGCCTCACGAATCGGCGCCGACAGCGCGTAGATCAAGCTGCCCTCGATACCGCTGGCGGTGACCACGCATTCGCCGAGGCGGGGTTTGTCATCGCCCAGGCCGATGGCGACATTTTTCAACGGTGCGCCGGCGAATTTGCTGACCATCAATGGGCTCCAGGCCGACACCTCAAAGCCGCAGTTGCTCGGTTGCAACCTGGCGCAGGGCACGCCTTTATCTTCCAGCAATTTGAGCCAGGCGCCGTCAGAGCCCAAGCGCGACCAGCTGCCGCCGCCCAGCGCCAGCAACACGGCAGCACTGTGGATGGTTTTTTCGCCGTCCGGGCTGTGGATAAGTAAATCCCCCTGCGCATTCCAGCCCTGCCAACGATGCCGGGTGTGGATAACCACACCTTGGTCGCGCAGGCGCTTGAGCCAGGCACGCAGCAGCGGGGCGGCTTTCATGTCGGTGGGGAATACGCGGCCGGAGGTACCGACAAACGTCTCGATGCCCAGGCCATGAATCCATTCGCGCAGTGCTTCAGCGCCAAATGCCCGCAATAACGGCGCCAGGTGGGGGGCCCGTTCGGCATAGCGCGAGAGGAAAGCCGGGTAGGCTTCGGAATGGGTGATGTTCATGCCGCCCACGCCCGCCAGCAGGAATTTGCGCCCCACCGACGGCATGCCGTCGTACAGGTCGACCCGCACCCCTGCCTGGCTCAAGACTTCAGCGGCCATCAGCCCGGCGGGGCCGCCGCCGATGATGGTGACGTGTTGAGGAGAGGTCTGAGGCATGGGCAGGGCTACGGTCGCTTGAATAGGCCGAGCATTCTACCCGACGACAGCGTGGCTGCCTGATCAAAAAACGTACACTTTCCTACAGGCCATGCGGCTACTCGCTTTCAGCCCCTTACGCTCAAGTTATCCACAGCCCGTTCCACAGGCATTGTGGGTAACGCCCAGGGTTCAATGACAACCTGATGACGTCCACACCCGTTGCGCGCTGTGGTGCAGGATGCCATGACGGCGCGCCAGGGCTGGGCGATCCTTGCTGTAGCCGCCGCCGATCACTCCCATCACCGGGATGTCGCGACCCAGGCAGTGGCGCATCACGCTTTCATCGCGGGCGGCGACGCCTTCGTCGGTCAGCTTGAGGTAACCGAGGGCGTCGTCCTTGTGTACATCGACGCCGGCGTCGTATAGCACCAGGTCCGGCTGGTACAACGGCAAAAGGTAGTTCAGCGCATCGTCCACCACCTTGAGGTACTCGGCATCGCCCATGCCCATGGGCAGCGGGATATCCCAGTCGCTCTGGGCCTTGCGGGCCGGGAAGTTCTTCTCGCAGTGCAGCGACACGGTGATTGCGTCCGGCGTGTCGTGGAGGATGCGCGCGGTGCCGTCGCCCTGGTGCACGTCGCAGTCGAAGATCAGCACGCGGTTGACCCGCCCGCTGGCCAGCAGGTAATGGCTGATCACCGCCAGGTCGTTGAAGATGCAAAAGCCGGCCGGATAATCATAATGGGCGTGATGGGTACCCCCCGCCAGGTGGCAGGCCAGGCCGTGTTCCAGCGCCTGTTCTGCCGCGAGTATCGAGCCGCCGACCGCGCGCACGGTACGCCGGGCCAGCGCTTCGCTCCAGGGCAGGCCGAGTCGCCGTTGGTCTTCTCGGGACAACTTGCCGCTCATGTAGCGTTCGATATACCCAGGTTCATGGGCCAGGCCCAGAATCTCTGGCGGGCACAGTTGCGGGCGCAGCAACTGGCGGTCTTCGGTCAGGCCGCTGGCCACCAGGTGGTCGCGTAACAGGCGGAACTTGTCCATGGGAAAGCGGTGATCCGCGGGGAACTCAGGGCTGTAGTCATCGTGGTAGATCAATGGCAAAGGCATGGGATTTTCTGACGGGAACCTGCGAGGGATCTTAACAGCGCTGTACACTCACGCACATGGCAAGGGGAGGGGACCGGTGGAGCCGATACTGGAATTGGAAAGCGCGCGCCTGGTGCTGCGCCAATGGCGTGACAGCGACCTGCCGGCGTTTGCGCAAATGTGCGCCGACCCGCAGGTGATGCGCTATTTTCCCGGCCTGCTGGACCGCCTGGAAAGCGCCGCGCTGATCGGCCGGATTCGTGGGCATTTCGCTGAATACGGCTTTGGCCTGTGGGCCTTGCAGCGCAAGGACAGTGGCGAATTCATCGGCCTGACCGGGTTGCAGAATGTCAGTTTCGAAGCCGGTTTTACCCCCACCGTGGAAATCGGCTGGCGCCTGGCCCGCGAGCATTGGGGCCTGGGCTACGCCAGTGAAGCGGCCTGGACGGCGCTGCGCTGTGGTTTCGACCGCTTGCAGCTGGATGAAATCGTCGCGTTCACCACCGAAGCCAATCTGCCATCACAAAAAGTCATGCAGGCCATCGGGATGCATTACGATCCCCAGGCGGATTTCGAACACCCCAAGGTCGCAGCCGATAACACGCTGCGCCATCATGTTTTGTACCGCATCACCCGCGCCCAATGGTTGGACACGCTGCACGGATAAGCAGCCCGGAATGCCCAATAGACCCCCTGTAGGCGCGAGCTTGCTCGCGAAGAACCCAAGAGCGCTGCGGTAGACCGGAAGCGCGGCGTTATCGTTAACCACCTTCGCGAGCAAGCTTGCGCCTACAGGTAGATACCGTTTTGCTCTGAGGAGAGTTTGAATGAGCCAAGTATTGGAAGATCTGGTGGACTTGCTGACCCTGGAACCGATCGAGGAAAACCTCTTTCGCGGCCGCAGCCAGGACCTGGGTTTTCGCCAACTGTTCGGTGGCCAGGTGCTCGGCCAGTCGCTGTCGGCCGCCAGCCAGACCGTAGAAGAAGCGCGCCACGTGCATTCCCTGCACGGTTATTTCCTGCGCCCTGGCGACGCGGCCTTGCCGGTGGTGTATTCGGTGGACCGCGTGCGTGATGGCGGCAGTTTCAGCACGCGTCGGGTCACGGCGATCCAGAAGGGCCACCCGATTTTCACCTGCAGCGCTTCGTTCCAGTACGACGAAGAAGGCTTCGAGCACCAGACCACCATGCCGGTGGTGGTCGGCCCGGAGAACTTGCCGTCGGAGCTGGAGCTGACCAAGCAGCGTGCGCACCTGATCCCGGAACACATGCGCGAAAAGTTGTTGTGCCCCAAACCGATCGAAGTGCGCCCGGTGACCGAAAAAGACCCGTTCAACCCGCAGCCGTCGGACCCGGTCAAGTACGTGTGGTTCCGCGCCGACGGGGCACTCGCCGACGCGCCGGCGCTGCATAAATACCTGCTGGCCTACGCGTCGGACTTCGGCCTGCTGACCACCTCGCTGCTGCCCCATGGCAAGACGGTGTGGCAGAAAGACATGCAGGTCGCCAGCCTTGACCATGCGCTGTGGTTCCACGCCGACCTGCGCGCCGATGACTGGTTGCTCTACGCCATGGACAGCCCATGGGCCGGCAACTCCCGTGGTTTCTCCCGGGGCAGTGTGTACAACCGCGCCGGGCAACTGGTGGCGTCGGTGACCCAGGAAGGCCTGATTCGCCACCGCAAGGACTGGGCATGAGCCTGGCCGACGTTAAGCATTGGGTGTTCGACATGGACGGCACCCTCACGGTGGCCGTGCATGACTTTGCGGCTATTCGCGTGGCCCTGGAGATTCCACCCGAGGATGACATCCTCACCCACCTCGCCGCTTTGCCGGCGGACATCGCCGCGGCCAAACATGCCTGGTTGCTGGAACATGAGCGCGAGCTGGCGCTGGGTTCCGTCGCGGCGGACGGTGCGGTGGAGCTGGTGCGCGAGCTGGCCGGGCGGGGTTATCGCCTGGGGATCCTGACCCGCAATGCGCGGGAGTTGGCGCATATCACCCTGGAGGCTATTGGCCTGGCGGACTGCTTTGCGGTCGAGGATGTGCTGGGACGTGACGATGCGCCGCCCAAGCCGGATCCGGGTGGGTTATTGAAATTGGCGGCGGCGTGGGATGTATCGCCGAGCGAGATGGTGATGGTCGGGGATTACCGCTTCGACCTCGACTGCGGCCGAGCGGC
Organism: Pseudomonas sp. MPR-R2A5; assembly: GCF_058793055.1. Taxonomy (NCBI): domain Bacteria; kingdom Pseudomonadati; phylum Pseudomonadota; class Gammaproteobacteria; order Pseudomonadales; family Pseudomonadaceae; genus Pseudomonas; species Pseudomonas sp. MPR-R2A5. Next base: position 42,933 of record NZ_JBXAFK010000024.1, on the reverse strand, counting down.
GGGGACCCGAACGGTGTTGGTCAACCTGCTGGAGAACCCGTGGCCCGCGTTGGCGGATTGGCATGCGCAGGATTGTGCGGCATTGCGCCGGATGATCTAGCCCAAGCGACGAATATCAAATGTGGGAGGGGCGGTGCGACGATTCGACTTGCCCCCGATAGCGGTGGATTAGTTACAGATGCTGAGACTGACACACTGCTATCGGGGGCAAGCCCCCTCCCACATGTTGGGCCGATTTCTTCAGTAATTACTGGGCAAACAGTACTTTCTGGCCTTCTGGCGAAGTAAACATCCCATCCCCGTCATGCCCAACCCCCGGCACTTCCACCAGCGTCTGGCTCAACTGCGGATGGCGTTGCTTGAGGTAGTCAAAATAGTTGTGCCCACGAATCAGCCGATACGCGCCCTGGGTCTCGGCTTCGCAGCTTTTATCCAGTGCCGGGTGGTTCGGGTCGGTGTCCTGCTGGCCTAACAGGTAGGTAATGTCGCGTGACACGTAGGCCCGCTCAAGCTGCTCGACGCCTTGGCCTTCAGCATAGGCGGGCAGGTGTTGCATGCCGTATTTCCAGTCGTTGAATCCAGGGCAGTCGGCCACGTTGAATTTCACCGGGCGTTGCGGGCTGAAGTAGGCGTAGGACGACGGGTTAGCCACCACATACCGCAGGCGGATGCCTTCGGTGTGCAGGGCCGGGTGGTCGTGGCCGGTGAGGGCGAAGCGCTGCACCACCTGGCCTCCGCCGGAATGGCCGGCTACCACGATCTCTTTGAGCGCCGGGAACAGTGTGCGGTTGCCCAGGTGCTTGATGATCTGGTCCAGGGCGCCGAAGGAGCTGACAGCGCCCGGCCCCACCGAGGGCTCGCCAGCCATCCAGTCGTTGCCCCTCCAGCGCAGGACCTGATTGTCCAGATGGTTGCGTTTTACGTCTGAATCATTGAGAAACTGCGGCGCGATCACCAGCGTCGTGGCTCCAACCCCGGCGTGTTCAGCGGCGTCTTCGCCACTTTGCAGGTAGGTCTGCGCATTGCGCAGCCGACCATGCACGATGATCAGGGCTCGGGTGACCTGGGGCAGGGGGCTGGCCCAGTCCTGGCTCAGGCCCAGGCTGAGGTCGCCGGCCGGCAGGTGAAAACGATCGGGACTGACCACCTTGACGCCATGCTCTTTCTCGGCCGCCCAAGTGGTGGTGGAGCATGTCAGCCATACGCCCAGCAGCAATCCCAATCGGTTATTCATCTAAAGACTCTTGGCCGTAAACGTGTCGCATTGAGTGATCTGGCCCTGGGCAAAGCCGGTCTTGAACCAGCGAACCCGCTGTGCCGAGGTGCCGTGGGTAAACGAGTCCGGCACCACGCGCCCTTGACCCTGTTGCTGCAAACGGTCATCGCCGATGGCGTTGGCCGCATTCAATGCTTCTTCAATATCGCCGGGCTCCAACCAGTTCAGGCGCTTTTGCGCACGGTTGGCCCATACCCCGGCAAAGCAGTCGGCTTGCAGTTCCTGGCGAACCAGCAGGCCACCGTCGCCTTGCATCTGTCGGCCTTGCTGGCGTGCAGCCTGGATCTTCGCCGAGATGCCGAGCAAGGTCTGCACGTGGTGCCCGACTTCATGGGCAATCACATAGGCCTGGGCGAAATCACCCGCGGCCTGGAAGCGTTGCGACATCTCCCGGAAGAAGTCGAGGTCGAGGTACACCTGCTGGTCGGCCGGGCAATAGAACGGGCCGCTGGCCGAGGTCGCCCCACCGCAGGCGGAATTGACCCGGCCACGGAACAGAATCAATTTCGGGTTCTTGTAGGCCAGGCCGTTTTCCTGGAACACCTGGCCCCAGGTGTCTTCGGTATCGCCCAGTACGGCCCTTACAAAATCGGCTTGCTCGTCATTGGCCGGTGGCGCCTGGCGCGACTGTGTACTCACCGAGGGGGCCTGGTCCATTTGGCCGGTCAACTGGCCAAGGATCTGCAGCGGGTCCTGGCCGGTCAGCCAACCGATGCCGACGATCAGCACAATCGCCGTGAGGCTCAGGCCCTTGCCGCCGCCAAAACGCATGCCCCCACCACCGCCGCCGCCACTGTCGTCGCGGGCGTCCACCACGTTGTCGCTGCGTCGGCCTTTTTTCCATAGCATGGGAGCAATCCTCTTGATAAACCTGCTGTAGGCGCGAGCTTGCTCGCGAAAAACGCACAAACACCGCGTTTAACCAGATTGCCCGCGTTATCGTTAACGAATTTCGCGAGCAAGCTCGCTCCTACACTAATTTAGTGTCTGATTATGGTCGGTATTAACGGCAATAGCCTTCGCCGGTGGCGACGATCAGGCAGTCATTTTTATCCGCCAGCCATTTCAGCCCGGTCGCTTCGCCATTTCCGGCGCGCAGCAGTTGTGGGCCGTCCGGGCGGGTGAAGGCAATACCGCCGTCGGCCGCTTCCCCTTTAAAGGTGCCGGAGTCGCCAGCGTCAAGGCCGTATTGCATGGTTAGAACGTAGTGGCCTCGGCCGATGCTGTCGTCTTTGGCGATGGTCAGGTTCAAGCCTTCCACCCCGATCCACTTGCCGACCCACTGGTCAGTGGGCGGGGTTTGCGGCACCAGGGTGGCCTGCACGGAGGCCGGGGCAGGTTTGGGGGCGTCCTTGGCTTCCTGGTTGCAAGCGGCGAGCAGCGCAACGGCGCAGAGAAGAAAGAGGGTTTTTTTCATGACGGCAGGGCCTTGGTTAAAAAGTGTGCAACGCGGGAGCGAGCGTGCAGGGTTGGACTCGATTCCCGTGATTTAGTGCGCTGTTCGCACGTTGTTTGGTTATGCTCTTGGGGCAGACTCCCGCCCGGCTGCTAGATTACCGGGTTGAGCGCCACTTCGTTCAGTGCTCAGCGTTCCGCTCGCCAAGCCAGAGAATTCAATGACTGTCAGTACCCCGCTTTCCGGCGTCAACCATCCCTTCAAAGGCATCCTGCTGATTGTGCTGGCGACGTTTCTGTTCTCCAGCCATGACGCCCTGTCCAAATACCTGGCCGGGTTCTACCCGATCGTGATGGTGGTGTGGGCGCGCTACCTGGTGCACACCTTGCTGATGGCCGGGATTTTCCTGCCGCAATCGGGGCTACGCGTGCTGCGCAGTAAACGCCCGGGGATGCAGGTCGTCAGGGCCTTGTGCCTGCTGGGCACCAGCCTGTTTTTCACCTCGGCGCTGCATTTCATCCCATTGGCCGAAGCCACGGCCGTGAACTTCCTCGCGCCGATCCTGGTGACCGCGCTCTCGGTGCCGCTGCTGGGTGAACACGTGACCCGCGGCCAATGGCTGGCGGTGGTCTGCGGGTTTGTCGGCGTGCTGGTGATCATCCACCCCGGCGGTGAGTTGTTCACGCCTGCGGTGCTGCTGCCGTTGTGCTCGGCGCTGTTCTTCTGTTTCTACCAACTGCTGACGCGCATTCTCAGCCAATACGACACGCCGACCACCAGCAACTTCTTCGCCGGGCTGTGCAATACCTTGGTGATGAGTGCGATGGTGCCGTTCTTCTGGCAGGTGCCGAGCCTGTGGCACGGCGCGTTGATGCTGGCACTGGGTACCTGCGGGATGACTGCACACTTGATGCTGACCCAGGCGTTCCGCTTTGCGGCACCGGCCTTGCTGGCGCCGTTCGGCTATTGCCAGATCGTCTTCGCGGGGTTGTTGGGGTGGCTGGTGTTCAACCATACCCCCGATATGACCACGGTGGTCGGCATCGGGGTGATCTGCATGAGCGGGTTGGCCGCTGCCTGGCAGCAGCGGCGGCGTTGATTACACGGCGACGGTAGGAATCTTGCGCGGTGCCATGAAGTACATCCAGGTCAGCGCGATGAAGTACATCGCCGGGATCAGGGTGAACAACACGGTGTAGTTGTTGTTGGTCACAGTCAGGATGTGGCCGACGATCTGGGTCATGAACATACCGCCGATGGCCGCGCACATGCCGCCGAAACCGAACACCGTGCTCATCATGTGCTTGGGCGTGTAGTCCATCACCAGGCTCCAGATATTCGCGGTCCAGGCCTGGTGCGCGCCGATGGCCAGGGAGATGGCGAACACCGCGACCCACAGCTGGCTGGAACCGGCCGCCATGATCACGCCGACGATGCAGCAGGCAAACAGCAGCATCGACAGCAGCCGCGCCTTGATCGAGTTCATCCCACGGCCGATCAGGAACGACGACAGAATCCCGCCCCCTACGCTGCCGAAGTCGGCGGTCAGGTAGATGATGATCAGCGGAATGCCCATCTGGGTCACGTTGATGCCCAGGTTGTATTGCTGGTTCAAGAACGGCGGCAGCCAATACAAGTAGAACCAGAACACCGGCGCCGTCAGCGCGTAGGCGAGGGCGAAGGCCCAGGTGCCGCGCATGCGCAGGATACGGCTGAAGGGCACGCGGGGTTGTTCCGGTTCGACTTCCTGTTGCACGTAGTCCAATTCGGATTGCTTGACCGTTGGATGGTCTTCCGGGTTGAAGTACTTCAAGCCCCAGAACAGCAGCCAGATGGCGCCCAGTGCCGACATGCACAGGAACGCCGCCTGCCAGCCCCACACGTGCAGGATCAATGGCAGCAACATTGGCGTCATCATCGCGCCGACGTTGGTGCCGGCGTTGAAGATGCCGGTGGCTACTGCGCGTTCGCCGGCCGGGAACCACAGGCGGGTGGTCTTGACGCAGGCCGGGTAGTTGGCGGCTTCGGTCAGCCCGAGGATAAAGCGGCAGACCATAAAGCCCAGCGCCGAGGTGGCCAGGCCGTGGGCACCGGTGGCCAGGCTCCACAACAGTACCGCGCAGAAGAACACGCGCTTGACGCCTACGCGGTCGATCAGACGGCCTTGCAGCACAAAGCCAATCGCATAACCGACCTGGAACCAGAAGTTGATGTTGGCGTAGTCCATCGCCGTCCAGCTCATCTCTTTGGCCAGGATCGGTTGCATCACGCCGAGGGCGGCGCGGTCGATGTAGTTCAGGGTGGTGGCGAAGAACACCAGGGCCAGCATGCCCCAGCGGGTTTTACCGACGGCCAGTGCGCCGCGGATCTTATCGCCGATACCGGCGTGCGGGGTGGCCGGGCGCGCGGCCAGGACGGAGTTTTGCGAAGGCATGAGGGAGTACCCGTTTTTTTTGAAATTTTTATGGTGTGGTCTGGGTCTTGTTGCGTGATCGATGGTGCGCAGTGGCTAAAAAATCGTCAATTCGCCAACCACCATTGTGTTCGATAATCGCCCTAAAAACTAACCGGTTCGTACATTTCAATTGCTGTGAGCAGTTTAGCAGCCAATAATTTGCCCTAAATAAGACGAGCCTCAAATGCCGGGAGTCGCCCCATGCAACGCTCTATTGCCACTGTTTCCTTGAGCGGAACCCTGCCGGAAAAACTCGAAGCCATCGCGGCTGCCGGGTTTGATGGCGTTGAAATCTTCGAAAACGATCTGCTGTATTACGACGGCAGCCCGCGAGAAGTCAGGCAAATGTGTGCCGACCTGGGCATTGCCATCACCTTGTTTCAGCCGTTTCGTGACTTTGAAGGTTGCCGCCGTGACCGCCTGGCCCGCAACCTGGAGCGCGCCGAGCGTAAGTTTGACCTCATGCAGGAACTGGGCACCGACCTGGTGCTGGTGTGCAGCAATGCCTCGGCCGACTGCGTAGGCGATGAACGGATTCTGCTGGACGACCTGAGCCTTCTGGCCGAGCACGCCGGCCGCCGTGGCCTGCGTATCGGTTATGAAGCGCTGGCCTGGGGCAAGCACGTGAACACCTGGCAGCAGGTATGGAACCTGGTGCGTCAGGTCGATCATCCGAGTCTCGGCGTGCTGCTCGACAGTTTCCACACCTTGTCGCTCAAGGGCGACCCCAGCGGCATCGCCGAGATTCCCGGCGACAAGATCTTCTTTGTGCAAATGGCCGACGCGCCGATCCTGGCCATGGATGTGCTGGAGTGGAGCCGGCATTTTCGCTGCTTCCCCGGCCAGGGTGAATTCGACCTGGCGGGTTTTCTGGCACCGATCATCCAGAGCGGCTACACCGGGCCGCTGTCCCTGGAGATTTTCAACGACGGATTCCGCGCGGCACCGACCCGGGCGAATGCTGCCGATGGCCTGCGCTCGTTGCTGTACCTGGAGGAGAAAACCCGCCAGCGCCTGGCGCGGGAACAACCCGCCGCGCCGGTCGATATCTTGTTCGAAACCCCTGCCGCCAGCGAGTACGACGGTATCGAGTTCCTCGAATTTGCGGTGGATGAAAGCCTCGGCGCCAAGCTGACCCAATGGCTGGAGCGCCTGGGCTTCGTCAAGGCTGGCCAGCACCGCTCCAAGAGCGTCAGCCTGTTGCGCCAGGGCGATATCAACCTGATCCTCAATTGCGAACCCTATTCCTTTGCCCACAACTTCTTCGAGGCCCATGGCCCGTCGTTGTGCGCCACCGCGATTCGGGTCAAGGACAGCGCCAAGGCATTGCAGCGCGCGGTGGCCTACAAGGGGCAACCTTATCGCGGCCTGGTGGGCCCCAATGAGCTGGAACTGGCGGCTGTCCGTGCGCCGGACGGCAGCCTGATCTACCTGGTAGACCCCAGCGAAGGCGGGTTGTACGACACCGATTTCAACCTGCAACCGGTCAGCGCCTCCAGCGGTGGCCTGCTGCGTATCGACCACATGGCCATGGCTTTGCCCGCCGACAGCCTCGACAGCTGGGTGCTGTTCTACAAGAGCCTGCTGGATTTCGAAGCCGATGATGAAGTGGTGTTGCCCGACCCTTACGGCCTGGTGAAAAGCCGCGCGTTGCGCAGCCGCTGCAGCTCGATTCGCCTACCGCTCAATATCTCCGAGAATCGCAACACCGCCATTTCCCACGCACTGTCGAGCTATCGCGGCTCGGGTGTGCATCACATTGCCTTCGACTGCGCGGATATTTTCGCCGAGGTACGCCGCGCCAAGGAGGCGGGCGTGCCGTTGCTGGATATCCCGCTCAACTACTACGACGACCTGGCGGCGCGCTTCGACTTCGACGATGAGTTCCTCAGCGAGTTGGCGTACTACAACGTGCTGTATGACCGCGATGCCCAGGGCGGTGAGCTGTTTCATGTGTACACCGAGCCGTTCGAAGGGCGGTTCTTCTTCGAAATCATCCAGCGTAAGAACGGCTATGCCGGCTACGGTGCGGCCAACGTGGCGGTGCGCCTGGCGGCGATGGCCAAGTCGCGCAGCGGCGCGGTACGCCAGGCTCGGTTGTAACCGGTGGCCAGGTGCTTCCTTCGGGGAGCGCCTCGGCCCATAATCGCGGCCTGCACAATAAAACCGGCCGTGAGCGCACCATGACCCTGACTCCCGATCTCTCCGCTGTGTCAGATGCACCGCGCAAGAGTCGCAAGAACAATCCGGAAAAGACCCGCGAGAACATTCTCCAGGAAGCCGTTGTCGAGTTTGTTCAGCAGGGTCTGTCCGGCGCTCGCGTGGATGCCATCGCCGAGCGCATCCATACCTCCAAGCGCATGATCTATTACTACTTCGGCAGCAAGGAGCAGTTGTACGTCGAGGTGCTGGAGAAGCTCTACGGCGATATCCGCAACACCGAAACCCGCATGAACCTCACCGCCCTGGAACCCCGTGAGGCGATCCGGCGGCTGGTGGAGTTCACCTTTGATCACCATGACCAGAACGTGGATTTCGTGCGCATCGTCAGCATCGAAAATATCCACAATGCCGAGTACGTGAAGCGTTCCGACTCGATCAAGGCGATGAACAGCAACATCCTGGAAGCGCTGGGTGCGACGTTGCGCCGTGGGGCTGAGATGGGGGTGTTCCGGGCCGGGTTGGAGCCGCTGGACGTGCACCTGCTGATCAACTCATTCAGCTTTTACCGGGTGTCCAACCGCCATACGTTCAGTGAGATTTTTCAGATCGACCTGTCGGATGAGGCGGTTAAGCAGCGGCATCGGGACATGATTTGTGATTCGGTGCTGCGTTACCTGCAGGCCTGAAGTCAGCGCAGAAATCGTTGTGGCTTGCCCTAATGCCGTTCAGTTAAGGCTTTTTTTTTGTAGGAGCGAGCTTGCTCGCGAAGAACTCACGGGCGCCGCATTGATTCAGGAAGCACGCGTTATCGTTGACGTTTTTCGCGAGCAAGCTCGCTCCTACAGGGGTTAGTTCAGTCCACTCATTGAGCCATTCATGCTTTGGAAGTGCGCCAGCATCCGCTGCGCATCCGCCACCTCGCCACTGAACAGCTCAAACGCTTTTACCGCCTGAAACACCGCCATATTGCCGCCATCCAGGGTGCGGCAGCCCAAGGCGCGGGCATCACGCAGCAGTTCGGTTTCCAGCGGGAAATACACGATTTCAGCCACCCACAGTTCGGCTCTCAGCAGGGCAGCGGGCACCGGCGTGCCGGGCAGCTTGGCCATGCCCATTGGCGTGGTGTTGACCAAGCCGTCGGCCTCGGCCATGGCGTTTTGCAGGTCACTGCCCACCTGGGCGCGACCGCTGCCAAAATGTTGCGCCAGGTTATCCACAAGGTCCCGGGCGCGGCTGGCGTCCACATCGAACACACTCAATTGCTCGACACCCTCGGCCAGCAACGCGTGCGCCACTGCTGCGCCAGCGCCACCGGCGCCCATCTGCACCACGCGCTGACGCGGCACATCGTTGAGGTTACGGCGAAAGCCCTCGGCAAACCCCAGGCAATCCGTGTTGTGGCCAATACGTTTGCCACCCTTGAACACCACGGTATTGACTGCGCCAATGCCCCGCGCTTCGTCAGACAATTCATCAAGCAGCGGCAGGATCGCTTGCTTGCACGGGTAGGTAATGTTCAAACCGGTGAAGTGCATCCGCTCGGCGGCGTCCAGCAGGTCGGGCAGGGCGTCGAGAGTCAGTTGCAGCGGTTCCAGATCGATCAGTCGGTAGAGGTAGCGCAAGCCCTGGGCATCGCCTTCCTGTTCATGCAGGGCTGGCGTGCGGGAAGCCTGGATACCGGCGCCGATCAGGCCAGCGAGGACGCGCGGTTTCATCGAGCCGCCCCCTTGAGCAACTGGCTGAAATGTTCCAGGGCCAGGTGATAGCCATGGCTGCCGAAACCCGCGAGCACCGCCTTGGCGATGGGCGACACAAAGGAATGATGGCGGAAGGCTTCACGGCCATGCACGTTGGAGAGGTGCACTTCGATCACCGGCACTTCACTGGCCACCAGAGCGTCACGAATCGCCACTGAAGTGTGGGTCCAGGCCGCCGGGTTGATCACGATACCGGCGCAACGGGTGCGGGCGCCGTGGATCCAGTCGAGCAATTCACCTTCGTGGTTGGTCTGGCGAAACTCGATTTTCAACCCCAGTTGCTCGGCGCTGCGACCACACAGGGCGGCCACGTCGGCCAGGGTTTCATGGCCGTAGGTCGCGGGCTCGCGGGTGCCGAGCAGGTTGAGGTTGGGGCCGTTGAGCACCAGCACGATGGGCGGCATAAGGGTCTCTCCACAGTTATTGTTGGTTGTGGAGATAAAATGTACTGAATGGTTAATTTGGTCAATTGGCGGCAGAGGATGTGTTCGATTATCGAACAGTTAATCCGACCCTTCACCTGGCTGGATCAGATTAGATATCAATTGAAAATCATTCTCGACAACGCTTAAGATGCTTGCCTGTTTCCTTAACATTCCAGGGAGTCGGTTTGTCGGACGTGGATCTCAAAGGCCTGTTTCTCAAGCATGCCGATACCTTGCGCGGGTATCTGGCGCGCAAGGTACGGGACCCGCAGTTGGCCGCAGATCTGGTGCAGGAGAGCTTCCTGCGCCTGGCGGAAAAGCCGGCCGGCGAGCGCATCGACAACTCCCAGGGCTATCTCTATCGAACGGCGAGCAATCTGCTGATCGACCATATTCGCCAGGAAGCGCGGCGCAAGACAGACTCCGTGCCCCATGAGGCGTTGGCCGAGATTGAAGATGAAGTGGCCGGGTTGGAGGCTCAGGCAATGGCGCAGCAACAGCGACAGGCATTGAAGCAGGCACTGGCGGAGTTGCCGGAGCGCACCCAGCAGATTTTCCGTCTCAACCGCATCGAAGGCATGACCCACGCTCAGGTCGCGAGGCACCTGGACATCTCTGACAGTTCCGTACAAAAGCACCTGGCCAAAGCGTTGGCCTACGTGATGCAACGCTTGCAGGAAGGCGAGAGGGCGCCATCCGACGAATGAGTTACCGAAATGCGCCACGTCAGACGTCACAGCGTTACATAACGAAAAATTCGAGATTCACACGTGAATAGCCAGGGTCCGCAACAGCACAGCATTACCGAGGCGGCCGCCGAGTGGGCGGTGCGCCTGCACGCCGGTGCCCTGACCGATCAGGAGCAGGCCGAACTGCAGCATTGGATTGCCTGCGACAGCCGTCATGAAGCGGCATTGCGCTTTGCCGAACAGACGTGGGCGGCACTGGGCGACGTGTACAAGGAACCGCCGGTGAACCGCCAGCGCTCATCAGCGACGACGATGCCCGTGCGCCGGGCCAAACGGCGCAGGTCTTGGCAACGTGCGGCGGCCGTCGCGCTGGTCGTGGTGGTGGCCGGTGTCGGCTGGGTGCGCGGGCCAGAGGTGTTGCTGCGCATGCAAGCGGATTACCTCACCGAGAAAGGCGAGGTGCGCACCGTGCAACTGGCCGATGGCAGCAAGGTCGAGCTGGACTCCGGCAGTGCCATTCGCCTGGATTACGACGGTGTGCAACGCCGTATCCGCCTGCTCCAGGGCTCGGCGATCTTCGACGTGGCGCCGATGGTGGGCGAGGAAACCCGGCCTTTTGTGGTGCAGAGCGCCGGGGGGCAAACCCGGGCGCTGGGCACGCGGTTTGTGGTGGCACGCGAGAGCGACAGCCAGGCGTGGGTCGGCGTGCTGGAGCACAGTGTCGAGGTTTCCCTGCAAGCCATCCCGATAAAAGGCCCGGCCGACAGGGTGGTCAAGGAAGGCCTGGCCGCACGCTACAACCTCCAGGAAGGCATCGTGGCCATGGACCCCTTCGATGTGGAACGCGCCACCAGCTGGCGACGCGGCGTACTGATCTTCGATCACCAGCCCCTGGCCAAAGTCATCGAGCAACTCAACCTCTACCGCCCCGGGCGTGTGGTGTTGACAGACTCGGCACTGGGCGATCGCGAAGTCAGCGGCGTGTTCCGCCTCGACATGCTCGACACCGCCCTCGGCACCCTCACCCAGGAACTTCAAGTGCAACGCTTTGACCTGGCAGGCCTCAGCCTGATCTATTGATTGCCCTGTAGGAGCCGGTTTGCCGAGCGATGTGCGGTGGTCTTTCTGACGTCATCGCCCGCAAGCCGGCTCCTACACATACCTCGCCTTGAAACCCGCCCTTTAGAAACTTTTGAAAAAGTCTTACTGACTTCCTGCGCGTCGCACGTCTTGCTAGGTGAGAAGCATTCGCATAAACAAAAACGCTCAGCGCAGGGAACAACAGAAATGTCAGCACTCAACAAGGGGCGTATCACCGCAAGCCGGTTAGCCCTGGCCATCCACGTGGGCCTGTTCGCCGCAGTGGCTCCAGTATTCGCCGCTCAGTCTCAGGCGAGTGCTGCGCAACCGGCGGTGCTGATGCTGGATATCCCTGCACAATCCCTGGGCAGTGCGGTGCTGGCGTTCGCCGACCAGGCCGGTCTGCAAGTGCTATTCGACAGCCAGCGCCTGGCGGGTTTGCAAAGCACTACGGTGAAGGGGCAGTACGGCGTGCAGGAAGGCCTGGCGTATTTGCTGGGGAATGCGCCCGTGGAGTATCGCTTCAATGGCGAGCGCCAAGTCACCCTGACCCGCGTAGAGCAGAGCGGCGCCGCTTTGGCGCTGGCGACCACCACAATCACCGGCCTGCACCCCAACGACTGGGTGTATTCATCGCCACGTTCGGTGAGTGTGGTGGGGCGTGAGCAATTGGATCGCAACCCGCCACGGCATGCCGCTGAGATGCTCGAGGAGGCGCCGGGCGTCTACTCGGCGGTCAGCCAGCAAGACCCTGGGCTGTCGGTGAATATTCGCGGTATCCAGGACTACGGCCGGGTCAATATGTCGGTGGACGGCATGCGCCAGAACTACCAGCAAAGTGGTCACCAGCAACGCAATGGCACGCTGTATGTCGACCCGGAATTGCTGTCGGAGGTGGTGATCGAGAAGGGCGCCACTTCCACGATGGGCGGCGCCGGGGTGATCGGCGGGGTGGCCAACTTTCGCACCGTGGAAGCGGCCGACCTGCTCAAGGGCGGTAAGGAAATCGGCGGGCGCATCCGCTTGACCACGGGGCTGGGCGGGCGCAGCAACGGCACGCATTTTATTGGCAGTTCGGCGTTTGCCGTGGGGACGGACGTGTGGGACATGCTGGTGGCCGCCAGTGAGCGTCATCTCGGTGATTACAAACCCGGGACTAAAGGCAGCATCGGTGAACTGCGCACCGGCAGTTCCTTCCTGCCGGCCAGCGAGGATCGGATCAAGAACTCCACCGTCGAGTACACCGGCTCGGTGATGCGCTCGCGCCTGCTCAAGCTCGGTATCAACCTGCCGGTGGATCAGCGTCTGCAACTGAGCTACCTGACCACCGAAGTCGACTACGACGACGTCAACATGATGACCGCCGAAAAAGCCCAGCTATGGGAAAAACTCGGCAGCAGCAACGTCACGGCGCAGAACTTCGCACTGGACTACAGCTACACGCCGGACAACCCGCTGATCGATTTCAAGGCCAAGCTTTACTACGTCGATACCCGCAATGACCAAACCACGCTGACCCGTGGCAGCAGCAAGGGCTACGACGTTACCTATCAGACCAACACCTATGGTTTCCAGGCGCAGAACATCTCGACCTTTGCCTTGAGCGAGCTGTCCGTGATCAAGGCCAACTATGGGCTGGAGTTTTTCTACGACAAGGTGCGGCCGGACTCCAACCAGATGGTGGCCGCCGATTCGGCGGTGACGGCCTCGGCGGCGGAAAGCATCACGCCCAGGGGGGATCGGGCGATGGGCAGCCTGTTCGCGCGCCTGGATTACGACTACGACAACTGGCTGAACCTCAATGCCGGGTTGCGCTACGACCGCTATCGGCTACGCGGCGAAACGGGCTTGAACACGCGCACCTTCATCATCGGCACTACGCGGCAAATCGGCTTGCCCATGACCTATGACGTGGATCGGGAAGAAGGGCATTTCTCGCCCACCTTCGGTCTGTCGGTCAAGCCAGGCGTGGATTGGCTGCAACTGTTCGCCACGTACGGCAAGGGCTGGCGACCGCCGGCAGTCACCGAAAGCCTGGTCAGCGGCCGGCCCCATGGAGGCGGTTCGGAGTCGATTCTTCCTAACCCCTACTTGAAACCCGAGACGTCCACGGCGTGGGAAGTTGGCTTCAATGTGCTCAAGGAAGACCTGCTGTTCGCCGAAGACCGGGCGGGCATGAAGGTGTCCTACTTCAATACCCGCGTCGATGATTTTTCCTACATGGCCCTGGGCGTGCAGCCACCCGGTTATGGCATTGCCAATATCGGCAATGCGGCTTACGTCAACAACCTGGAGACCACGCGTTTTCGCGGCCTCGAATACCAGTTGGATTACGACGCGGGTTTCGCCTACGGCCAGGTCAACTACACGCGCATGCTCGGCAGCAACAAGTTCTGCAGCAAGACTGCGTGGTTGGGGGGCGTTACCAAGACCCAGAAGCGGCCGGGCAACCGCACGCCGGTGGACGCGATGGTGCCGGACGACGCGGCCAATGCCGCCGTGGGCTGCAATGCCATCCTCGGTTCCTCCGAGCACATGCCGATGGATCGCGGCACCGCGACCCTGGGGGCGCGTTTCTTCGAGCGCAAGTTGGATGTGGGGGTTCGCGCCCGTTATAGCGCTGGTTATTACGTGAAAGGCGGCGTCGGCGTGACCACTTCACAGACCGGCGTCTACCCCGCCGACTGGAAGCCTTACACCGTCTATGACCTGTACAGCAGCTACCGCGCTACCGACCAATTGACCTTGCGCCTGGCCATGGAGAACGTCACCGACCGCGCCTACCTGGTGCCCCTGGGCGATGTGCTGGCCTTCACCCTGGGCCGTGGGCGCACCTTGCAGGGCACCGTTGAATATCAGTTCTGACCGATTTTGCCCAGTGACGGGCAAAACCACAGCGGGCACCGGCTTGCTGCGGAGTTACCACCCCATGACTTGGAGTTTTGCATGAGCATTTCTATTTCATACAGCACGAGCTACGCCACGAACACCGTTGCCCAGTACTTGAGCGACTGGTCGGCTTACTTTGGTGACCTGAACCACCGTGAAGGGTCGGTCAAAGAGGGTGTGAACACCGGTGGTTTCAATCCTGGGCCGTTCGACGGCACTCAATATGGCGTATCAAGCACCGTCAGCGATGCAGCGGTAGTGGCCGAGGGCAGCTTGCATTACACCTTGTTCAATCCGCCTTCGCATACGCTCTGGGGTTCGCTCGACGCACTGACCTTTGGCGATACCCTTGCCGGTGGCGCAGCCAGCGGTGGCTACACCATTGCCAGCCAGGAAGTCAGCTTCACCAACCTGGGCCTGTCGAGCCTGCAGTCCGAAGGCCGCGACGGCCAGGTGCACAAAATCGTCTACGGCTTGATGAGTGGCGACAGCTCGGCGCTGGCTTCGGCGATCGACTCCTTGCTCAAGGACATTGACCCAAGCCTGTCGATCAACTCGACGTTCGACCAACTGGCCGCTGCCGGTGTGGCGCATGTGGACTCGGCTTCGGTCGCAGCCTCCGATGTGGCGCTGGTTGGCGTGCAAGACGTGCCCCAGGACTTCGCCCTGGCCGCCTAAGCAAAAAAGCGAATGGAAGATCGCTCTCCCATTCGCCGCGTGACACACCGCCGTCGCCCAAGCCTTCTACTTCTTCAGCGACGGCGGTGCCGAATTCTGCGCAGCGTCGTACAGCCTGTCAACGCAACGACGCTGCCCGCTCAACCCTTTGAGAATCCCCAGATGCGCCACGCCGGCAACGAAACCCTGGCCGCCCTCACGGCTTATAAAAGTGGCTTCTTCAACATCGGCCTGTTCTCGGCGGTGATCAACCTGCTGATGCTGGCCCCGGCGCTGTACATGCTGCAGGTGTACGACCGGGTGCTGGCCTCGGGCAACCAGATGACCCTGCTCATGCTGACGCTGATGATCCTCGGCCTGTTCGGCCTGATGGGGGCATTGGAGTGGGTGCGCAGCCAGGTGGTGATCCGCCTCGGCACGCAGATGGACATGCGCCTGAACCAGCGGGTGTACGACGCTGCGTTCGAAGCGCAACTCAAGGGCGGCATCCAGGCGGCCGGCCAGGCACTGCATGACCTGACCACCCTGCGCCAGTTCGCCACCGGGCAGGCGTTGTTCGCGTTCTTCGACGCGCCATGGTTTCCGGTGTACCTGTTAGTGATCTTCCTGTTCCACCCTTGGCTCGGGCTGCTGGCCCTGATTGGCGCAGTGCTGCTGATCGTGCTGGCGTGGGTCAACCATCACGTCAGCCAGGTCCCGATGTCCCTGGCCAGCCAACTGTCCATCAGCGCCAGCCAGCAGGCCACGGCCAACCTGCGCAATGCCGACGCCATCGAAGCCATGGGCATGCTCGCCACCTTGCGTGCGCGTTGGTTCGGCCAGCACCAGGCCTTTCTGGCACAGCAGAACCTGGCGAGTGAAAAGACTGCGACCGTCACCGCCTGGTCCAAGGGTGTGCGCCTGGCGTTGCAGTCGCTGGTGCTGGGCCTGGGTGCGTTACTCGCGGTGCAGGGCGATATCACGCCGGGGATGATGATTGCCGGCTCGATCCTCATGGGCCGCGTGCTCAGCCCGATCGACCAGTTGATCGGTGTGTGGAAACAGTGGGGCTCGGCGCGCCTGGCGTTTGATCGCTTGTCACAGATGCTGGAGGCCAACCCGGCGCGGCCCGAAAGGATGAGCCTGCCGGTGCCCAAAGGCCAACTGAGCGTCGAGCAAATCAGTGCCTGTGCTCCCGGCAGCCGTCGGCCGGCGCTGGCCAACCTTGGGTTTACTCTGGCCGCGGGTGAGGTGCTGGGGGTGATCGGGCCGTCGGGCTGCGGCAAATCCACCCTGGCTCGAATACTGGTAGGTGCCTGGGCGCCCTTGGCCGGCAAGGTGCGGCTGGACGGTGCCGACCTGGCCCTGTGGGACAAACAGCAATTGGGCCCACACATCGGCTACCTGCCGCAAGACATTCAACTGTTCGCCGGCAGCATCGCGGATAACATCGCACGGTTTGTCGAGGTCGACGCGGACAAAGTCCTCGCCGCCGCACAAATGGCCGGCGTCCATGAGTTGATCCTGCAACTGCCCCAGGGCTACGACACGCAGTTGGGGGAGGGCGGCGCCGGGTTGTCCGGCGGCCAGAAACAGCGTGTCGCCCTGGCGCGTGCGCTGTACGGCGTGCCCGCGCTGATCGTGCTGGATGAGCCCAACGCCAACCTCGATGAAGTGGGCGAGCAGGCTCTGCTCCAGGCCATCACCCAGCTCAAGCAACAGCGCCGCACGGTGATCCTGATCACCCACAAGCCCAATCTGCTGACCCTGACTGACCAACTGCTGATCCTCAGGGAAGGCCAGTTGCAGGCCTTCGGCCCAACCGCGCGCGTGTTGGAAGCGCGGCAGAAACCGGCTGCGGCCAAGCCGGTATCGACCATGAGCATGAGTTACCGCCTCGGTGAAGGAAAACAGGCATGAGCCAGAGCAAACCCGTGCTGATCAGTGATGCGCCGAACAATGTGCTGGCGCTGGATGACAAAAAGTATTCGCGCCTGGGCTGGCTGTTGGTGCTCGGTGGCTTTGCCGGGTTCCTCGGCTGGGCAGCGTTGGCGCCACTGGACAAGGGCGTGGCGGTGCCGGGCAAGGTCATGGTCTCGGGCCATCGCAAGACCGTGCAGCACCCGGCCGGGGGCATCGTCGAGCGTATCGAGGTGCGCGACGGTGATGTGGTCAACGCCGGCCAGGTGCTGCTGCGCTTGAAGGAAACCCCGTTGCGCGGGCAGATGCAGTCCCTGCGCAGCCAGTACCTGGCGTCCCTGGCCAGCGAGGCGCGCTTGAGCGCCGAAAGCGAAGGTTTAGCGGTGATCAACTTCGGTCCTGAACTGCTCAACGATCCTGAGGCGGCGGGCACCCTGGACCTGCAACGGCAATTGTTCAAGAGTCGCGCCCAGGCACTGGCCACGGAGCAACAAGGCCTGCGCGAAACCATCGCCGGGGCCGAGGCGCAGTTGCGTGGCACACGGGATTCGCAAGCGAGCAAAGTCCAGCAGCGCGCGGCGTTGAATGAGCAACTGCAAGGCCTGCGCGAGTTGGCTCGTGACGGTTACATCCCGCGCAATCGCCTGCTCGACAGCGAGCGCCTGTATTCACAGATCGACGGCGCCATCGCCGAGGACTACGGCCGCATCGGCCAATTGCAGCGCCAGGTTCTCGAACTGCGCCTGCGCATCCGCCAGCTTGGCGAAGATTTCCAGACAGACCTGCGCGGCCAGTTGGCAGAGACCCGCACCCGCAGCGACGACCTGCGCAATCGGCTGGCCTCGGCCGAGTTCGAACTGGCCAATAGCCTGGTGCGAGCGCCGGTGTCGGGCGTGGTGGTGGGGCTGGACGTGTACACCGAAGGCGGCGTCATCAAGCCCGGCCAGGCGTTGATGGATATCGTGCCTCAGGGCGAGCCCTTGCTGGTTGAAGCGCGGGTCCCGGTGCAGATGGTCGACAAAGTGCACCCGGGCTTGCCGGTGGAATTGATGTTCTCGGCGTTCAACCAATCCACCACGCCACGGGTCGCCGGCGAGGTGACGCTGGTCTCGGCGGACCGCCAGGTCGATGAGCGCACCGACGAGCCGTATTACACGCTGCGTGCCCAGGTCAGTGCGGCGGGCGTGCAGCAACTGGACGGCGTGCAGATCCGCCCAGGCATGCCGGTGGAAACCTTCGTCAAGACCGGTGAGCGCTCAATGCTCAACTACCTGTTCAAACCCCTGATGGATCGCACCCACATGGCCCTGGTGGAAGAATGAAGGCGCTGTTGTTTACCCTGTGTTTCGCGTGTTCCTCGGCGGCCCAGGCCTTGGGTTTGCTGGATGCCTACGACTTGGCCCTGCGCAATGATCCGACCTTTCAGGCAGCCATTCAGGCGCGTGAAGGCGGTGAAGAAAACCGCCTGATCGGCCGAGCGGCGTTGTTGCCGAACTTGTCGTGGAGTTACAACAACTCGCGCAATGAGTCCGAAGTGACGGCGGGTGATGTCACCAGCAACCGTGACTACCGCAGTTATGCGTCGACCCTGACCTTGCAACAACCGCTGCTGGATTATGAAGCCTACGCGCGCTTTCGCCAGGGCACTGCCCAGGCCTTGATGGCCGATGAACGCTTTCGCGGCAAGAGCCAGGAACTGGCGGTGCGGGTTCTCAACGCCTACAGCCAGGCCTTGTTGGCCCAAGAGCGCATCGAGCTGAGCCGTGCGCAGAAACGTGCGTACGCCGAGCGCCTGCAACTCAATGATCGCCTGCTCAAAGGTGGCGAAGGCACGCGCACCGATGTGCTGGAAACCCAGGCACGCCTGAGTCTGGCCCAGGCCGAAGAAATCGAATCCCTGGATGCCCAGGACAGCGCCCTGCGTGAGTTGGAAGCCATCGTCGGCCAACCGCTGCAGATCGAAGAACTGGCGCCGTTGACGCGCCAATTCGAGATCCCGCCGCTGGAACCCAACCGTTTCGAAACCTGGCGCGAACTGGCCATGGCCAACAACCCGGAGCTCCAGTCCCAGCACCATGCCTTGGACGTGGCGTCCTATGAAGTGGAGCGCAAGCGCGCCGGGCACATGCCCAAGGTCAGCCTGTACGCCACCAGCCGCCAGACCAACTCCGACTCGGAAAGCAGCTACAACCAGAAGTACGACACCAACACGGTCGGCATCCAGGTCAGCCTGCCGCTGTTCGCTGGCGGCGGAGTATCGGCCTCTACGCGCCAGGCGGCCAATCAACTGTCCCAGGCCCAATACGAACTGGATGCGCAAACCTCGGCCACGCTGGTGGAGTTGCGTAAGCAGTTCAACCTCAATACCAGCGGCGCGGCCAAAGTGCGTGCTTATGAAATGGCGGTCAGCTCTGCCACTGCGCTGGTTACTGCGACGAAAAAAAGTGTTGCCGGCGGTGAGCGGGTCAACCTCGACGTGCTCGACGCCGAGCAACAACTGTTCACCGCTCGCCGCGACCTGGCGAATGCGCGGCATGCGTATCTGCTGGCGAGGATTCAGTTGAAGTATTACGCGGGGGTGCTGAGCGAGCAGGATTTGCGCGCGTTGGCGCGGTATTTCCAGCCGTCGGCATGAGTAGGGTCTTTGCCAATACACAGGCCCCCGTAGGGGGCGGCTTAGCGGCGAGGGTGGTGGTTCAGTTAACACATGTGCTGACTGATGCACCGTCATCGCTGGCAAGCCAGCTCCTACAGGGAATCTGTGGTGTCTGGCAGATTTATCGCCGGGTCAGCAACACCCCGGACTCCATATGATGGGTCCATGGAAACTGATCAAACATCGCGCACTGTGTAATGCGGTGCGTGTCATGCAGTTGCGCAATGTTCGCCGCCAGCGTCTCCGGGTTGCAGGAGATGTACAGGATGTTCTCGAAGCGCCGGGTCAGTTCGCAGGTGTCCGGGTCCATGCCGGCGCGGGGCGGGTCGACGAAGACGCTGCCGAATTCGTAGCTTTTCAGGTCGATGCCCTGCAAGCGACGGAACGGGCGCACTTCGTTCAGCGCTTCGGTGAGTTCTTCGGCGGAGAGGCGCACCAGGGTGACGTTATCCACCGCGTTTTCATCGAGGTTGCTCAACGCGGCATTCACCGAGGTCTTGCTGATCTCGGTAGCCAGCACTTTACGCACGCGGGTAGCCAGCGGCAGGGTGAAGTTGCCGTTGCCGCAATACAGCTCCAGCAAATCATCGGCGCGATCGCCCAGGGCTTCGTACGCCCAATTGAGCATCTTCTGGTTCACCGTGCCGTTGGGTTGGGTGAACGCACCTTCGGGTTGGCGGTAGCTGAACGTGCGGCCGCCGACGTCGAGTTTTTCCACCACGTAGTCATGGCCGATCACATCGCGCTTGCCCTTGGAGCGGCCGATGATGCTCACGTTCAGATCCGCAGCCAGTTGGTTCGCGGCCGTGTGCCAATGCTCGTCCAGCGGGCGGTGATAGCACAGGGTGATCATCGCGTCGCCCGCCAGGGTGGTGAGGAATTCCACCTGGAACAGCTTGTGGCTCAGGGCGGCGCTGGCTTGCCAGGCGGCCTTGAGCTGGGGCATCAGCTGGTTGATGCGTTGGCTGGCGATGGGAAATTCTTCGATCAGGATCGGCGTGCGTTTGTCATCCTGGGAGAACATCGCATAGTGGCGCTCGCCACCCTCGCGCCACAGGCGAAACTCCGCGCGCAGGCGAAAGTGCTGCAGCGGCGAGTCGAAGACCTGCGGCTCGGGGGCGTCGAACGGTGCCAGCAGGTCACGCAAGCGCGTGACCTTGTCTTGCAGTTGAACGGTGTAGCGTGCGGCATCAAAAGTCATGCGTTGAACCAGCCCAGCTTGATCACAAACAGAATCGACAGAATCACCAGCGCCGGGTTCAGCTCACGGTAGCGGCCCGAAAGCAGCTTGATGGCGGTCCAGGCGATGAAACCGAAGGCAATGCCGTTGGCGATGGAGTAAGTGAAGGGCATCGCCAGGGCGGTAATCACCACTGGCGCTGCAACAGTAATGTCTTCCCAGTCGATTTCCGCCAGGCCCGATGTCATCAGCACCGCGACGAACAGCAGCGCCGGTGCGGTGGCGAAGGCCGGAACGCTGGCGGCCAGTGGCGAGAAGAACAGCGCCAGCAGGAACAGGATCGCCACCACGATGGCGGTCAAGCCGGTACGGCCACCGGCACTCACGCCGGCGGCGGATTCGATGTAGCTGGTGGTGGTCGAGGTGCCGAGCAGCGAACCGGCCATTGCCGCGGTGCTGTCGGCGATCAGCGCACGGCCCATTTTCGGCATGTGGCCGTCCTTGCCCATCAGGCCAGCGCGCTTGGCCACGCCGATCAGGGTGCCGGAGTTGTCGAACAGGTCGACGAACAGGAAGGCGAAGATCACGCTGACCAGGCCGATATCCAGCGCGCCCTTGATATCCAGTTGCAGGAAGGTCGGTGCCAGGGACGGTGGCATCGACGTTACGCCGCCAAAGGGCGTGACACCCAGCAGGATGGAGACGACGGTCACCGCCAGGATGCCGATCAGCACCGCGCCGCGCACGGCCAGGGCTTCAAGGGCCACGATCAGCACGAAACCGAGGGTGGCGAGAATCGGTGCCGGTTGTTTCAAGTCGCCCAGGCCCACCATGGTGGCCGGGTTGCTGACCACGATCCCGGCGTTGTGCAGGGCGATCAAGGCCAGGAACAGGCCGATACCGGCGGCAATCGCCGAGCGCAGGGGCAGAGGGATGCTGTTGATGATCCATTCACGGATGCGGAAGATCGACAGCAGGAAGAACAACACCGCCGAAATAAACACCGCACCCAGCGCCACTTGCCAGGTATGGCCCATGTGCAGGACCACGGTGTAGGTGAAGAAGGCGTTGAGGCCCATGCCCGGCGCCAGGGCGATCGGGTAGTTGGCGATCAGGCCCATGACGGTCGAACCGATGGCGGCGGCCAGGCAGGTCGCGACGAAGACGGCGCCCTTGTCCATGCCGGTCTCGCCGAGGATGCTCGGGTTCACGAACAAGATGTAGGCCATGGCCAGGAATGTCGTGATGCCCGCGAGAATCTCGGTGCGCACGTTGGTGTTGTGTGCCTTGAGTTGAAACAGCTTTTCCAGCATGCCTGCTCCCTGTGACGCTATGTTGCGTCGTTATTTGTTGACCTCTAAGTCAAAGCACAAACTGCGCCAAGCGCCTGTGGTTCCAGAGAGGATCGGAAAAAGCGGCGCATCATACCAGCAGCCGAGGCTGTGTGGCGCATGGCCTTGAGGCATACTGCGGCGACGTTCAATAGCGGGTCATCGACAGCATGAAAAAAGCCAACGCGTGGAGTCTAGCCCTGATCACTTGTCTCGGCCTGTGGTTGGGCGCGGCACCGGTGTGGGGCGCGACTGCACCGCCCTTGAGCGAGGTGCGCGTGTTCAAGGTTGAGTCGGCGGGTTGCAGCGAAACCATCCCGGAACGCGCGCAAAGTACGCAGATGTGCACGCATCGCGGGCCTACCAAGGTGTCGGTGATGGAAGTCGGCCTGGGCCACAACCCCATGGGCCGCTTCAATGGTGCCGAGCTGAACGGGCAACGTACGCCCGTGTGCCAGGTCGGCAACATCAGCCAAGCCTGCAACGGGGCAGGCACCCTGATGGGCTACATCTATGTATTTGACCTGAATGTCGAAGCCCAAGGCTGGTTCGAATACAGCAACTCCTCGATCAACGGCCCGCAGAACACCTTGAAGACACAGCTCAATATCCGCTGATCAATCAGCTTGAACGCTCAAAACCCCGGGAAGTCGTACCCCTGAGACGGCGACTTTCCTGAACGCCGCGGATGTCCACCAACCCGTGAGGTGTTTATGAGCGCGACCCCCAATGGCGCGGCGACCCAACCGTTCGTCGCCCACTCGATACGCTTGACCCTGAACGGCCAGGCTCGCCAACTGGACGTGTTGCCCTGGACCACGCTGCTGGACCTGCTGCGCGAACAACTGGACCTGGTCGGCAGCAAAAAAGGCTGCGACCACGGCCAATGCGGCGCCTGCACGGTGTTGCGCGACGGCAAACGCGTCAACGCCTGCCTGACCCTGGCCGTGATGTGCGACGGCGCCGAGCTGACCACCATCGAGGGCCTGGCCGACGGGGAGCAACTGCACCCGATGCAGCAAGCCTTTATCACCCACGATGCCTTCCAGTGCGGTTACTGCACCCCTGGCCAGATTTGTTCCGCAGTTGGCCTGGCCAATGAAGGCCGCGCCCACGACAGCGCGCAGATCCAGGAGCTGATGAGCGGCAACCTGTGCCGTTGCGGTGCCTATACCAACATCCGCGCAGCCATCGAAGACGCACTGCCGGCCTGCCGTGCCCGGGGAGGTCAGCGATGAATCCCTTCCACTACAGCAAGCCGGCCAATGTGCATGAGGCGGTGCACCTGAGCAGCGCGGCGTCGCGCTTTATTGCCGGTGGTACCAACCTGCTCGACCTGATGAAAGAAAACATCAGCCGGCCCGAGCACCTGATCGATATCACCGGGCTGCCGCTGCACGCGGTTGAAGAAACGGCCGAGGGTGGCGTGCGGATCGGTGCGCTGGTCAGCAATGCCGACCTGGCCTGGCACCCTTTGATCGAGCAGCGCTACCCGCTGCTGTCCCAGGCCATCCTCGCCGGCGCTTCGCCGCAATTGCGCAATATGGCCAGCACCGGCGGCAACCTGTTGCAGCGCACCCGTTGCTACTACTTCTATGACGCCGCCGTGCCCTGCAATAAACGACTGCCCGGCAGCGGTTGCCCGGCGCGCACCGGGTTGAACCGCATCCATGCGATCCTCGGTGCCAGCGAGCAATGCGTGGCCACCCATCCGTCGGACATGTGCGTGGCCCTCGCCGCCCTGGCGGCGCGGGTGCATGTGCAAGGGCGCGGCGGCGCACGCGTCATCGAGTTTGCCGACTTCCATCGTTTGCCCGGCGATACGCCGCAGCGCGACCACCTGCTGGCCGACGATGAACTGATCACCGCTATCGAGTTGCCCGCCGACCACCTGGCACGCCACAGCCACTACCTGAAAATTCGCGACCGCGCGTCGTACGCCTTTGCCCTGGTCTCCGTCGCTGCGGCCTTGGAACTGGACGGCGATCGCATCGTCGACGCCCGCCTGGCCCTGGGCGGCGTGGCCCATAAACCCTGGCGTGATCGCGCAGTAGAAACCGCGCTGATCGGCCAGGCGGTCAGCCGCGAAACCTTCAGCAACGCCGCCGACGCCTTGCTGCAAGACGCCGAGCCGCTGCAACACAACGGCTTCAAGATCAAACTGGCGCGCCGCGCAATCATTCGCGCACTGAGTGATGCCGCTGTCGCAGGAGAACGCCCATGACGGCTATCGGCAAACCCCTGGACCGTGTCGACGGTCTGCTCAAAGTCACCGGCCAGGCACGATATGCCGGTGAGTTTCCCGAGGACGGCCTGCTTCATGGCAGCGTGGTCTCCAGCACCATCGCCAAAGGGCGCGTCATCAAGATCGATGCGACCAAAGCCCTGGCGCTGCCGGGCGTGGTCAGGGTGCTCGATCACCTCAACCGGCCGACAATCGCCAGCTACGATGACGCCTTCGCCGATGCCGACGCGGCGGATGGCTCGCCGTTTCGCCCGCTGTACAACGACCGCGTGCTCTACAACGGCCAGCCCCTGGCCCTGGTGATCGCCGACAACCTGGAACTGGCGCGGCATGCCGGTTCCCTGGTCGAAATCGAGTACGAAACCGAACCCTTCGACACCGACCTGTTGGCCCGGCAGGAACACGCTTATCCTTCGCCGCAGACCCCGCCCGAGCCGCGCGGCAACTTTCAGGCCCAATGGAGCGCCGCCGCCGTCAGCCTCGACCTGCACTACAGCACTCCCATCGAACACCACAACCCCATGGAGCCCCACGCCAGTACCGTGCTGTATCAGCCGGATGGCACCCTGCATATCCATGACAAGACCCAGGGACCGCAGAACTGCCAAGCCTATGTGCAAAAAGTGTTCGGCTTGGATAAAAGCCAGGTGCGCATCTTTGCCGCCTTCGTCGGCGGTGCTTTCGGCTCGGGCCTGCGCCCGCAATACCAATTGCCGTTGGCGGTGATGGCCTCCCTGGCGCTCAAGCGTTCGGTACGTGTCACCCTGACCCGGCAACAGATGTTCACCTTCGGTTACCGCCCGCGCACCTTGCAGCGTTTGCAGATGGGCGCCGCGGCCAACGGTCGCCTGCTGGCCCTGGGGCACACCGCGATTGGCCAGACCTCGCGCTTCGAGGACTTCAGCGAGCATGTGGTGGAGTGGAGCGGCATGCTCTACCACTGCGACAACGTCCAACTGACCTACCAATTGGTGCCCCTGGACGTGTTCACCCCCTTGGACATGCGCGCACCGGGCGCTGCCCTCGGCGTGATCGGCCTGGAGTGCGCCATGGACGAACTCGCCTGCGCCTTAGGCATGGACCCGGTGCAACTGCGCTTGATCAACTACGCCGAGCGCAACCAGAACGAAGACAAACCCTGGTCGAGCAAAGCCCTGCGCGAGTGCTACCGCGACGGCGCCGAGCGCTTCGGCTGGCGCGAGCGCAACCCGGAACCGCGCAGCATGCGCGACGGCCGTCAATTGATCGGCTGGGGCATGGCCGGCGGGGTATGGGAAGCCATGCAGATGAAGGCCAGCGCCAAAGCGCGGATCGACGCCGATGGCAAGCTGACCGTGAGCAGTGCCACCACCGATATCGGCACCGGGACTTACACAGTGATGACCCAGATCGCGGCGCAGGCCAGCGGTGTGGCGGTGGAGGATGTGCGTTTTCTGCTCGGCGACTCTTCGTTACCCACCGCGCCATTGCAGGGCGGCTCGTTTACCGTCTCGTCCGTCGGCACCGCCGTGCAGCAGGCCTGCGAAGCGTTGACGAGCAAGTTGCTGAGCATTGCCCGGCAGACTTATCCGGTATTCAAGGAGGCCGAATCCGTACGCTTTGAAGACGGCCAGTTGCACACCGGTGACGTGAGTGTGACGTTGGCGCAGTTGGTCAAGGACAGCGGCGAAGACGCATTGGAGGTGCAGGTCGACAGCGAACCGGATAAAAAACGTGAGGGCTACGCTACCGCCACCCATTCAGCGGTGTTCGTTGAAGTGCGTGTGGATGAGGACCTGGGCACGATCAAGGTCAGCCGTGTCGTCAGCGCGATTGCCGCTGGGCGTGTGGTCAATCCGAAGATGGCGCGCAGCCAGATCCTCGGCGGGGTGGTATGGGGCATCGGCATGGCCCTGCATGAAGAGACCCAGGTCGACCATCAACTGGGGCGCGGCATGAACCACAGCCTGGCGGAGTACCACATCCCGGTGAATGCCGATATTGGCGAGATTGACGTGCTGTTTGTCGAAGAGCACGACGAGATCGTCAACGCCCTCGGGTCCAAGGGCGTGGGCGAGATTGGCATTGTCGGAGTGGCGGCGGCAGTGGCCAATGCGATTTATCACGCCACCGGCAAGCGGGTGCGGGAGTTTCCGATCACCCTGGATAAGGTGCTCTAACGCGGTTCTTTCAAACCCATGGCGATCCAGATGTGGCAGGGGGCTTGCCCCCGGCAGCCATGGGTATCTGCACGACTGTTCAGCCCCTGACAAATCACCCACAACTGCCCTGTCTGTCGGGTGCTCAGTATTGAGCCAACGTTGTGTAGATACCCATGCCCCCTCCCACATGGGTTATGCGGTAGTTTTTTGAGCGGGCTCTTCCACCGGCACATGCATACGGTCGCGATTGGCCAGGGTCGGGAACAGTTTGATCCACACCCCCGTCACCACCAACGTGCCGATACCGCCCATCACCACCGCCGGCACAGTGCCGAACCAGTGGGCGGTAATCCCGGATTCGAACTCGCCCAATTGATTCGAGGCGCCAATAAACAGGCCATTGACCGCACTGACCCGCCCGCGCATTTCATCCGGGGTTTCCAGTTGCACAAAGGAGGCGCGGATCACCATGCTGATCATGTCCGCCGCGCCCAGCACCACCAGCACGGCCAGGGAAAACCAGAACGAAGTGGAGAGGCCGAAGGCAATGGTCGCCACGCCAAACACCCCGACGGCGGTAAACATGACCCGGCCGACCTGTCGGTCCACCGCAAACCGTGCCAACCACAGTGACATCAGCAAGGCACCGACAGCGGGTGCCGAGCGTAGCAGGCCCAGGCCCCAGGCGCCGGTCAGCAGGATGTCCTTGGCAAACACCGGCAGCAACGCAGTGGCGCCGCCGAGCAGCACGGCGAACAGGTCGAGGGAAATCGCGCCGAGGATGTCCGGGCGGCTGCGGATAAAGCGGATGCCGGCGAGCAGCGAATCCAACGTTGCCTTGCCTGTATTGAGCGGGGTCTGGCGGGCGGGCAGGTTGAGGGTCAAGACACAGGCAATCAGGTACAGCACCACGGTCGGGCCATATACCCACACGCTGCCAAAGGCGTAGAGCAACCCCCCGAGGGCCGGCGCGACGATAGTCGCCAGTTGCTGGGCCGATTGTGACGAAGCCACGGCGCGCGGGAACAGCGCGCTGGGCACGATGCTCGGCAGCAGCGCCTGGGTGGTGGGCATCTCGAAGGATCGCGCGGCACCCAGCACGAAGGCGAGGATAAAGATCATCTCGCGGGTTACGTTGCCAGTCAGGCCACCGATGGCCAGGGACAAGGCGATCAGCGCCTGCACGGTCTGGCAGATGGCCGCGACTTTACGCCGCTCATAGCGGTCGGCCACATGCCCCGTGTGCAGCATGAACAGCACGCGTGGGACGAATTCCACCAGGCCGACCAGGCCCAGGTCGAGTACGTTGCCGGTCAGTTGGTAGAGGTTCCAGCCGATGGCCACGGTAAGCATCTGGAAGCCGCTGGCGGTGAAGATCCGCGCCAGCCAGAACGCGATGAAAGGGCGGTGGTGACGTAACAGCAACGCGGGTTCACTGGGCATCGGAAATTCTGGTCAAGGCCGGAGGGAAGGGTGAGATTAGCATCAAGCTGTAACAATTAGTTGCGAGAAGAGGGCTGAGGCAAGCTGTCACGCGGCAAAAGACCACACAGGCCAATCGCGAAAATGGGACTACTCTTTTGACTGTGATTGATCCAGATCAAAGTCATTTCAGAATTTGTTCTGGCGGCCGCACGGCCAGGATCCCTGCGTGGTTGGTTAAAAAAAGAAACGAATTGAAATTCGCCACACTCCATATCCGTGGGGGCAGTGGATGCGGCCTCCAGCCAGCATTCGGTATTACCTGACAGAGGAAGACTTATGTTCGGTTTGGAGGCGCTAGATCTCGCCCGAATTCAATTTGCGTTCACCATCTCGTTTCACATCCTGTTCCCGGCGATCACCATTGGCCTGGCCAGTTACCTTGCGGTGCTGGAAGGTCTGTGGCTCAAGACCCATAACGACACCTACCGTGACCTCTACCACTTCTGGTCGAAGATCTTTGCCGTCAACTTCGGCATGGGCGTGGTCTCCGGCTTGGTCATGGCCTACCAGTTCGGCACCAACTGGAGCCGCTTCTCGGACTTCGCCGGCTCCGTCACCGGGCCGCTGCTCACGTACGAAGTGCTCACGGCCTTCTTCCTCGAGGCCGGTTTCCTCGGCGTGATGCTGTTCGGCTGGAACAAGGTGGGGCGCAAGCTGCACTTCTTCGCCACGGTAATGGTGGCGGTCGGTACGTTGATCTCCACCTTCTGGATCCTGGCGTCCAACAGCTGGATGCAGACGCCCCAGGGCTTTGAAATCATCGACGGCCGCGTGATTCCCACCGACTGGCTGGCGGTGATCTTCAACCCGTCGTTCCCCTACCGCCTGATGCACATGGCCACGGCCGCGTTTGTCGCCACGGCCTTCTTCGTCGGCTCCTCGGCGGCCTGGCATTTGTTGCGTGGCAAGGACACCCCCGCGATCCGCACCATGTTGTCGATGGCGATGTGGATGGCCCTGATCGTGGCGCCTATCCAGGCGGTGATCGGTGACTTCCACGGCCTCAACACGCTCAAGCATCAGCCGGCGAAAATCGCCGCGATTGAAGGCCACTGGGAAAATATCGGCAATGAGCCGACGCCGTTGATCCTGTTTGGCTGGCCGGACATGAAAGCCGAAAAAACCAAATACGCGGTGGAAATTCCCTACCTGGGCAGCCTGATCCTGACCCACTCCCTGGACAAACAGGTGCCGGCGCTCAAGGAGTTTGCGCCTGAAGACCGCCCCAACTCGACCATCGTGTTCTGGTCGTTCCGGGTCATGGTCGGCCTGGGCTTGCTGATGATCTTCACCGGGCTGTTCAGCCTCTGGCTGC
Source organism: Pseudomonas sp. MPR-R2A5 (assembly GCF_058793055.1). Classification (NCBI taxonomy): domain Bacteria; kingdom Pseudomonadati; phylum Pseudomonadota; class Gammaproteobacteria; order Pseudomonadales; family Pseudomonadaceae; genus Pseudomonas; species Pseudomonas sp. MPR-R2A5. The sequence goes on along the minus strand of NZ_JBXAFK010000024.1, from coordinate 13,873 downwards.
GCCGGGGCGGCAAGATGTACACCTCCAGGCCGTTCCTGTACCTGGCCCTGTGGATGGGCCCGTCCGGCCTGATCGCGATCCTCGCGGGCTGGTTCACCACCGAAATCGGTCGCCAGCCGTGGGTCGTCTACGGGTTGATGCGCACGGCGGATGCGTCCTCCGGGCATAGCCTGGCGCAGATGACCATCACCCTGGTGTTGTTCGTGGTGGTGTACTTCGCGCTGTTCGGCGCAGGTCTGGGCTACATGATGCGCCTGGTACGCAAAGGCCCTGTGACCCACGAAAGCACCGAGCCGACCCACGGTGGCCCTGGCCAGAAACGCACACCGGCCCGTCCATTGTCCGCCGCCGATGATGGCGGCGATGACGACCACGCCCACATCCAGCACAAGGGGAATTGAGATGGGTATTGATCTTCCGCTGATCTGGGCCGTGATCATCATCTTCGGCATCATGATGTACGTGGTCATGGACGGCTTCGACCTGGGCATCGGCATCCTCTTCCCGTTTATTCCGGGCAAGACCGACCGTGACGTGATGATGAACACCGTCGCCCCGGTCTGGGACGGTAACGAAACCTGGCTGGTGCTGGGGGGCGCGGCGTTGTTCGGCGCCTTCCCGCTGGCCTACTCGGTGGTGTTGTCGGCCCTGTACCTGCCGTTGATGCTGATGCTGATCGGGCTGATCTTTCGCGGCGTGGCCTTCGAGTTTCGCTTCAAGGCCAAGGACCACAAGCGTCACCTGTGGGACAAGGCGTTTATCGGCGGCTCACTGGCGGCGACCTTCTTCCAGGGCGTGGCGCTGGGGGCGTTTATCGACGGCATCCCGGTGGTCAATCGCCAATTTGCCGGCGGCTCGCTGGATTGGCTCACGCCGTTCACGATGTTCTGCGGGGTGGCGCTGATCGTGGCCTATGCGTTGCTCGGCTGCACCTGGCTGATCATGAAAACCGAAGGCCCGTTGCAGGAGAAGATGCACAACCTGGCGCAGCCATTGGCCTTTGTGGTGCTGGCGGTGATTGGGATCGTCAGCCTGTGGACGCCGCTGGCGCACCCGGAAATCGCCTCGCGCTGGTTCACCCTGCCGAACCTGTTCTGGTTCCTGCCGGTACCGATCCTGGTGCTGGTGACCATGTACGGGTTGATCCGCGCCGTGGCGCGTAATGCGCACTACACGCCGTTCCTGCTGACGCTGGTGCTGATCTTCCTTGGCTACAGCGGCCTGGGGATCAGCCTGTGGCCCAATATCATCCCGCCCTCGGTATCGATCTGGGATGCGGCTGCACCGCCGCAAAGCCAGGGCTTCATGCTGGTGGGTACGCTGTTCATCATTCCGTTCATCCTGGGCTACACCTTCTGGAGCTACTACGTGTTCCGCGGCAAGGTCACCCACGAAGACGGCTATCACTAGGAGGGTCGTTCCATGTCTGGCAAACCTTCGTTGCACGAGATTGAACAGGCCGAGAAGCAGCCGTTGTGGCGGCGCCTGGGGTGGTTGGCGATGATCTGGAGCGCCAGCGTGCTGGCCCTGTTCATCGTGGCCAGCCTGATGCGCATGTTCATGAGCGCGGCCGGCCTGACCACTCACTGACATCCCATCCCGTTGCCTTGCGGCACGGTTTTTTGACCCTGTTCCCTCTTTGGAGGGGCGGGGTCTTTTTTTATTTGCGCGCTTTGAGGATCACGAACTTCGGTGTGGCGGCGACTTGCTCGACGCCTCGGAACAGCCGCGCCAACTTGCTGTGATAGCCCAGATGGCGGTTGCCGACGATATAGAGGGCGCCGCCTGCCACCAAGGCCTCGCGCGCCTGTTGGAACATGCGCCAGGCGAGGAAGTCGCCGACCACCTGTTGCTGGTGGAACGGCGGGTTGCACAGCACCACGTCGAGGGACTCCGGCGCCTGGCCTGCCAGGCCGTCGCCGGCATGGACACTCACCGCGCGCGCGCCGAGGGCCGCTTGCCAATTCTCGGCGGCTGATTGCACGGCCATGTAGGACTCGTCCACCAAGGTGTACTGCGCCTGCGGGTTTTGCAGGGCGCTGGCAATCGCCAATACGCCGTTGCCGCATCCAAGGTCCGCGACGCGCGCGGCGCCCAGGCCCTTGGGCAAGTGGGGCAGGAACGCACGGGTGCCGATGTCCAGTCCTTCGCGGCAGAACACGTTGGCGTGGTTGAGCAGCTCGATGGGCGGTGTTTCCAGGGTATAGCGTGTCGGGTAGGGCGACACCGCTGCCGGGCGGTCTGCCAATGTTGCGATCAGCAAACGTGCCTTTTTTACCGCCAATGAAGCGTGCATCGGTCCGATATAGCGTTCCAGCAACTCACCGGCGGCCCGTGGCAGATGCTTGATCATCGCCCCCGCGACCACTTCGGCGCCCGGGGCCAGTTGGCCTTGCAGGCGAATCAGCTGTTCTTCCAGCAAGGCCAGGGTTTTCGGGACGCGTATCAGCACCCGGTCGAATGGCCCGATGGGCACCTGGCTGGCCGGTACAAAACTCACTGCGTCGAACGTCTTGCCGTTGCGCACCAGGTTTTTCTCCAGGCCCTGGGCGGCAAGAAACGAATCACCACTGGACGTCACCTGCACCCGGCCTTCGAGGCTGGCCGCCAGGGCGCCAAAACTGTCGTTGAGTACCAGCACGCGGGTCGTTGCGCCCGGCTGTTGCTCAGCCAAGTGACTGAGCAGGTACTCGTCGGCGGCGTCGAAGGCCTGCAGCGGATCATTGTGTTGCTCTGGCTGGCGGATCAGATCGAGCTGGGCGAATGGACTGTCGAGCAGGGGCATGGCAGGGGAGGCTCTGGGTAATCGATGGGTGTTCGGCAGGGGGCGTGAGGCGCGCTGGTCGAACCGTCTGAGTGAACTGCGAGGCGGCGCCTTGGCGGCGGCATCAACACTCAGAGTTGGTCGTAAATGTTACTTATTTTTTGCAAGGATTACATGCAGCGTTTCCGGGGCGGTTAAAACAGCCCGGCTTTTGATGCCCTCAGTACAGCGGCAATCTTGTTATTGACCCCCAGTTTCTTGAACGTACGGCTGATATGAAAACCCACCGTACGCTCCGACAGGCAGAGGATGCCGGCAATGTCGGCGGCGGTCTTGCCCAGGGCTGACCATCTGAGGACTTCCGTTTCCCGCTCGGTCAATTTGCAGGGCGGGGTAATGCTTGGGTTGTCGGCAAATTTTTGTGCGACAACCGCGTGCATCGCATGGCAGAGCCACAAGACATGGCCGGCCTTTTCATACAGTTCTTCCGGGCTGACTGCGCCCTCGCTGCGTCCCAGGGACAGCATGCTGAACACACCCTGGAAGTCGTGGACCGATTGGGTCCACCCCAGATGCACACCCTGTGACCGGGCCAGTTCCCACAGGCTTGGCACGGCGGTGAAGAGTTTTTCCTCCCTGACAATGGGTAATACGCAATGTTTGCAATGGTTGACGACCGGGTCTACTTCGAAGTAGTGGGCCTGGTCATACTGCAGGTTCCATTCATTCGGATAGTTGTTGAGATGAATCGGTTTGGTTGAGTTTGTCGGTAGTTGAGAACTCATGGTGAAGGAACAGAATTGGAAGCCGAGTTCAAGGGTTCTGTTGATAACCATTTCAAATACGCTGGTGATCTTGTCCTCGCCTTCCAGTTTGGGAATCCGTGTATTTCGCCAGTTAACCATTGGTAACTCTCCATAACGTGTCGGCGGCATGGGTACATCCTGAGCCCCAGTGCTGCACGCAAATGAGTGTAGGACATGATCTACATCAATGTCGGAAATTTCTTTCTTGGTAGGGAGAGGGGAAAGATAGTTTCAGCAGTAATATTAATTTGCCATTAAGCGTTCGATGGAGGTTGCCCCTTCCATTTCACGAGGGCAGTGCACTACCTGTAACACCCAACTAACAAATGGGCCGCGCTTCAATGTAATGGCGCGGTGTTGTGTTATAGCGAAATAATTAGACGAGCAATTAAAGTGCCATTAGCTTTGGTCCCCCAAGGGGCATTCAGGATGTCACTACCGACTGCAGGTGTTTCCGCGCGTGACTTTGAGGGACACTAGGGCACCTGTAGAACGGAGTTCCCCATGACGGCCAGTGCTGAGAAATTTACCCGCCAGACCTTGCTCGACGTGCAATCGCTGACCCCCAGCCTCTTCACCTTGCGGACCACCCGCGACCCCGGCTTTCGGTTTGTCGCCGGCCAGTTCGTGCGCCTGGGGGTCACCAAGGCGGATGGCAGCACCGTATGGCGCGCTTACTCTGTGGTGTCTTCACCGTTCGATGAGCACTTGGATTTTTTCTCGATTGTTGTGCCCGGCGGCGAGTTCACCAGCGAACTGAGTCGCCTGCGTGTGGGCGACACGCTGTTGGTCGAGCGCCAGGCTACGGGGTTCCTCACCCTCAACCGTTTCGTCGATGGCCGCGACCTTTGGCTGCTGGGCACTGGCACCGGGGTGGCGCCGTTCCTGTCGATCCTGCAGGACTTCGAGGTGTGGGAAAAATTCGAGCGCATCATCCTGGTGTACAGCGCGCGGGAAGCCAGGGAGCTGGCCTATCAGTCGCTTATCCAGGGCTTGGGCGAGCGCGAGTACCTGGCTGAATATGCGCACAAACTGACCTACCTGCCGCTCGTCACGCGTGAGCAGCATCCGGGCGCGTTGAATGGGCGTATCACCACCTTGATCGAGAATGGCGAGTTGGAGCGCGCGGCCGGCGTCGAGCTGAGCCCGGAGCATTCGCGCGTGATGATTTGCGGCAACCCCCAGATGATCGACGACACCCGCCAATTGCTCAAACAGCGCGACATGCAATTGAGCCTGTCCCGGCGCCCTGGCCAGGTGGCCGTGGAGAATTACTGGTAACAAAAAAGGCGCCCCTCGAGGCGCCTTTCTGCAAGTCGATGGGGTTACAGCGGCTTGTCGTTCTGTGCCTTGAGCAGATCACGGATCTCACCCAGCAACACTTCTTCCTTGGTTGGCGTCGGTGGCAGGCTCGGCGCCACGGCTTCTTCGCGCTTGAGGCGGTTGATGGCCTTCACACCCATGAAGATCGCAAACGCGACGATCACAAAGTCGATCACGCTCTGGATGAACTTGCCGTACGCCAGCACAACCGCGGGCACGTCACCCTGCGCGGCTTTGAGCGTTATCGCCAGGTCGCCGAAGTCTACGCCACCGATCAACAGACCAATGGGCGGCATCACCACGTCGCCTACGAACGAGGAAACAATTTTGCCGAAGGCGGCGCCGATGATGATACCGACGGCCATGTCGACCACATTACCTTTGACCGCGAAGGCCTTGAACTCACTGATCACGCCCATAGGTTATTCCTTGTTACAGATTAGAAGGGTGCTGCTCAGTGTAAGTCAGTCGTGGAGGGATTGCCTGACACAACTGTTCACACTCTTGGTTTTTATCGACACATTAAAACGCAAATAGTTTGCAAAGTGCCACCAGTCGCGCGCGAAATACGCGCCATTTCAGTGGCTTACCACATTAATTTCTTAATCGCCCTAGTGGTGTTTTTCTATTTATCTTCTGACTCGCGGGTCACTAGCCTCTGGCAAGCACAACTGAATGTGCGCTAAAAAAACCAGAGGAAACCTCGATGAAGAACCCCATTAAGCGCGGCCCAGGCCTGGCGCGACATGCAGTGGTACTGGCGACCGCCAGCCTGCTTTCCCTTTCTGTGCAAGCCGCCAACCTGACCCGCGATAACGGCGCTGCCGTCGGCGACAACCAGAACTCGCAAACCGCGGGTGCCAATGGCCCAGTGCTGCTGCAAGACGTGCAATTGATCCAGAAGCTGCAGCGTTTCGATCGAGAGCGCATCCCGGAGCGCGTGGTGCATGCCCGTGGCACTGGTGCCCACGGCACGTTTACCGTCACCGACACCCTCAGCGACCTGACCAAGGCCAAGGTCTTTGCGGCAGGCGAAGCCACCCCGGTGTTCGTGCGCTTCTCGGCCGTGGTGCACGGCAACCACTCCCCGGAAACCTTGCGTGACCCGCGCGGTTTCGCCACCAAGTTCTACACCGCTGATGGCAACTGGGACCTGGTGGGCAACAACTTCCCGACGTTCTTTATCCGCGACGCCATCAAGTTCCCCGACATGGTCCACGCCTTCAAGCCGGACCCACGCACTAACCTGGACGATGACTCCCGTCGTTTCGACTTCTTCTCCCATGTTCCCGAGGCCACTCGTACACTCACCGAGTTGTATTCCGACTCCGGTACCCCGGCAAGTTATCGGGAAATGGATGGCAATGGCGTACATGCCTACAAGTTGATTAACGCCAAGGGCGAAGTGCACTACGTCAAGTTCCACTGGAAGAGCCTGCAGGGCATTAAGAACCTCGATCCCAAGCAAGTTACCGAGGTGCAGGGGCGTGACTACAGTCATATGACCAATGACTTGGTTACCCACATCAATAAGGGCGATTTCCCCAAGTGGGACCTGTATGTGCAGGTACTCAAGCCGGAAGAGTTGGCCAAGTTTGATTTCGACCCACTGGACGCCACCAAGATCTGGCCGAATGTGCCCGAGCGTAAAGTCGGGCAGATGGTACTGAACCGCAACCCGGCGAATGTCTTCCAGGAAACCGAGCAAGTCGCCATGGCCCCGGCCAACCTGGTACCGGGTATCGAACCGTCGGAAGACCGCCTGCTGCAAGGCCGGGTGTTCTCGTATGCGGACACGCAAATGTATCGCCTGGGCGCTAATGCGCTGCAATTGCCGATCAACGCCCCACGGGTCACCGTCAACAACGGGAACCAGGACGGCGCGCTGAACTTCGGCAAAACCACCAGCGGCGTGAACTACCAGCCAAGCCGCCTGGAAAACCGTGAAGAGCCGCAAACCGCGCGCTACAGCCAGACGGCACTGTCGGGCAGCACCCAGCAGGCGAAGATCCAGCGTGAGCAGAACTTCAAACAAGCGGGTGACCTGTATCGCTCCTACAGCAAGAAAGAGCGTCAGGACTTGATCGACAACTTCGGCGGCTCCCTGGCCACTACCGATGACGAGAGCAAGCACATCATCCTGTCGTTCCTCTACAAAGCCGACCCGGAATATGGTACCGGCGTGGCCAAGGTCGCCAAGGGTGACCTGGCTCGCGTGAAGGCGCTGGCCGAAAAACTCACCGACTGACGTTGGTTTCGGTCGACGTCCTTGTGGGCGTCGACCTCTGGCAGGAGAGAACCCATGCGTGTTTCTATCGGCTTACTGATGGCCATGCTGGCCTTTTTCGCCCATGCCGAGTCCCCCGACCCGGTCGCGCTCAAGGCACAGCTTCAGGATTACTACTTCGACGCCGCTCGCCGTGGCGACCTCGACATGCTCAACACCTTTATCGACGCCGGTTTCCCCCTCAACACCCAGGACGACAAGGGCTACACCGCGTTGATCCTCGCCGCCTACCATGGCGAGAGCGCCTACGTGGAGCGTTTGCTCGCCGCCGGCGCCGACGCCTGTGTGCAGGACAAGCGCGGCAACACCGCGTTGATGGGGGCGATCTTCAAGGGTGAACTGAAAATCGCCCAGCGCCTGCTGGCCACCGACTGCAACCCCGACCAACGTAACGGCGCCGGGCAGACGGCAGCCATGTACGCCGGCCTGTTCAAACGGATCGAGTTGCTCGACGCACTCAAAGCCAAGGGCGCCGATCTCAACGCCGAAGACCCGGTCGGCAACAGTGCTTCACGGTTGGCCAGCGGTGAAATCCGGACCCCGGCGTCGCGCTGAGCTATCATCGCGGTTTTTCGGTTGGAGGTTCTCGAATGGCAAAGGCCAAGCGCATGTACGGCTGCACGGAGTGCGGCGCGACCTTTCCCAAGTGGGCCGGCCAATGCACCGAGTGCGGTGCGTGGAATACCCTCACGGAAACCATGATCGAAAGTGGCGGCGCCTCGGCCCCTACCGGCCGCGCCGGCTGGACCGGGCAACAGGCGCAGATCAAGACCCTGGCTGAAGTCAGTGTCGAAGAGATTCCGCGCTTCTCCACCGCGTCCGGCGAGCTGGACCGTGTGCTCGGCGGCGGCCTGGTGGATGGTTCGGTGGTGCTGATCGGCGGCGACCCGGGCATCGGCAAGTCGACGATCCTGCTGCAAACCCTGTGCAGCATCGCCAGCCGCATGCCGGCGCTGTACGTCACGGGTGAAGAATCCCAGCAGCAAGTGGCCATGCGCGCCCGTCGCTTGGGCCTGCCCCAGGATCAACTGCGGGTCATGACGGAAACCTGCATCGAAAGCATCATCGCCACGGCCCGCATCGAAAAACCCAAGGTCATGGTGATCGACTCGATCCAGACGATTTTCACCGAACAACTGCAATCGGCGCCGGGTGGCGTGTCCCAGGTGCGCGAAAGTGCGGCGCTGCTGGTGCGTTATGCCAAGCAGAGTGGCACGGCGATCTTCCTGGTTGGCCACGTGACCAAGGAAGGTGCATTGGCCGGGCCACGCGTGCTGGAGCATATGGTCGACACCGTGCTGTATTTCGAAGGCGAATCCGATGGCCGCCTGCGTTTGCTGCGCGCGGTGAAGAACCGCTTTGGCGCGGTGAACGAGCTGGGTGTGTTCGCCATGACCGACCGGGGGCTGAAAGAAGTCTCCAATCCATCGGCGATTTTTCTCACCCGTGCCCAGGAAGAAGTCCCCGGCAGTGTGGTGATGGCGACGTGGGAAGGCACTCGGCCGATGCTGGTGGAAGTCCAGGCGCTGGTGGATGACAGCCATTTGGCCAACCCCCGTCGAGTCACCCTGGGCCTGGATCAGAACCGCCTGGCGATGTTGCTGGCGGTATTGCACCGCCATGGTGGCATTCCGACCCATGACCAGGACGTGTTCCTCAACGTGGTGGGCGGGGTCAAGGTGCTGGAAACCGCATCCGACCTGGCGTTGATGGCGGCGGTGATGTCCAGCCTGCGCAACCGGCCGCTGCCCCATGACTTGCTGGTGTTTGGCGAAGTCGGCCTGTCGGGCGAAGTGCGCCCGGTGCCCAGTGGCCAGGAGCGCCTCAAGGAAGCCGCCAAGCACGGCTTCAAACGCGCGATTGTGCCGAAGGGCAATGCGCCAAAGGAAGCGCCGCCAGGGTTGCAGGTGATCGGGGTAACGCGCCTGGAACAGGCATTGGATGCACTTTTCGAATAACTCAGGGATGGACGCCATGCAACGATCGAATCGCTGGGGCGCGGTCGCCCTGTTTATCGCCCTGGCCGGCTCGTCCGCCATGGCGTGGGCTGAGCTGCCAACCGGTTATCGGCTGGCGCAGAAGCTGGTGACACCCGACGGCAGTGTGCTGCAGGTGCTGGAAGACCAGCGCATCAGCGCCCAACTGCACAGCGACAGTTGGGGCAATGGGTTGGATGAAGACTCGTTCGACGAGCCTGGCGATTTGGTCGACAGCCCGCTGCGCGAAGCCCAGGTGCGGTTGGTATCAGCCTCTGGCGAGGTGATAGCTCACGAAGACCTCGGCTACCCGTTGGCCCAGGTCGAGAAAGCCCCGCTCAAAGGGCTGCCCGGACCTGTGTATTTTTTGACCATCGATCAGACCGCCCCCATGGGCAGTTACAGCGGGCCTTCCACGCAACTGTTGCTGCCTGACAAACAGCAACTCAAACCGCTGAGTTACCAGGGCACCGACGGCAAAGCCCAGGCGTTGACCCTGGCACAGACGGGCAAGGCTGCGTGGATGATAGCGACGCCAGCCAGTGGCGGCGCGGATGAACTGCTGCAGGTGTCGTCCTTCATGGATGGCGACGGTGAGGATGACTTTGCCACGCGTTATCAGACTTATCGGTTTGTTGACGGACAGTGGCACGGCGCCTCAAGTCAGAAAAAGGGCTACTGGGACATGGAAAGCGCATTTCCCGCACGTACAGCGTTTCCCTGAGCCATCACACTTCCAGCAACGCGCCCAGCTCCCGCTCAAGTTCTTCCTGGTCGCCCAGGTTCAGCTCGATCAGCCGCCGCAAGTGTTTGATCGAGTCCAGGTCGATGTTTGTGCACACAAATCCCAGTTGGCCATTTGCTTCGTGGGTCAGCTGTACTTGCATCTTTATATGAGCCTCGGGATCCAGGCGTATGTCGACGGTGAACGGCAGCTTTATATTTCCCTTCCAATCTTCAGGCCGTTGCGCCAACAGGCCCTTTAGCGACAGATCCACCAATTGCACCGGCCATTCATGGCCGTTTTGCTGAAGTTTGGTCTTGGCATCAAAGGCGATCCGGCGAAAACGGCGGCGATCAGACGCTTGCTCGGTCATGGTGAAACCCTCTGTGGATAGAAGGATTGTAGCCGTACGCCATCACTGGGCTGTTTTTTCTGCTTTTTTGCCTTGGGAAGGCTCTAGACCAACGTAGGGGGGTGGCCTTTAAGGCCAGTAGCGCTAAACTCCGGGTGGCTGTCCTTTCTGTCCACCCTGGCTGGAATATAAAAATGAAAAATAATAATAGCCTGCTACGCCACTTACCCTGGCTGGTGCTGGCAATCGTAGGAGCGTGCGCCCTGGGCGTAGTGGCCTTGCGCCGCGGCGAGGCGATAAACGCCTTGTGGATCGTGGTCGCCGCTGTGGCCATTTATCTGGTTGCTTACCGTTACTACAGTCTGTTCATCGCTAACAATGTGATGCAGCTCGATCCTCGGCGGGCCACCCCCGCAGTGGTCAACAACGACGGTCTGGACTATGTGCCGACCAACAAACACATCCTTTTCGGTCACCACTTTGCGGCGATTGCCGGTGCAGGCCCGTTGGTCGGTCCGGTATTGGCGGCGCAAATGGGCTACCTGCCTGGCACCTTGTGGCTGATTGCCGGTGTGGTGCTGGCCGGTGCGGTGCAGGACTTCATGGTCCTGTTCCTGTCCACCCGTCGCAACGGCCGTTCCCTGGGAGATATGGTTCGCGAAGAGATGGGCCGCATTCCCGGGACCATCGCGCTGTTCGGCTGCTTCCTGATCATGATCATCATCCTCGCGGTGCTGGCGCTGATCGTGGTCAAGGCCCTGGCCGAGAGCCCGTGGGGTATCTTCACGGTGATGGCGACCATCCCGATCGCGATGTTCATGGGCATCTACATGCGCTACATCCGCCCGGGCCGCATCGGTGAAATTTCGATCCTTGGCGTGTTGCTGCTGCTGGGTTCGATCTGGCTGGGCGGGCAGATTGCCGCTGACCCGGTCTGGGCCAAGGCCTTCACCTTCACCGGGATCCAGATCACCTGGATGCTGATCGGCTACGGTTTCGTCGCCGCGGTACTGCCGGTGTGGCTGATCCTGGCGCCACGTGACTACCTCTCCACCTTCCTGAAAATCGGCACCATTATCGCCCTGGCGATCGGCATTCTGGTGACCATGCCCGACCTGAAAATGCCCGCGCTGACCCAGTTCATCGATGGCACCGGCCCGGTATGGAAGGGCGGCCTGTTCCCGTTCCTGTTCATCACCATTGCCTGCGGTGCGGTTTCCGGCTTCCACGCGCTGATCTCCTCGGGCACTACGCCCAAGCTGCTTGCCAGTGAAAGCCACGCCCGCTACATCGGTTATGGCGGCATGTTGATGGAGTCGTTCGTGGCCATCATGGCGATGGTTGCCGCTTCGGTGATCGAGCCTGGCGTGTATTTCGCCATGAACAGCCCGGCGGCGATTGTCGGCACCGACGTGGTCACCGTGGCGCAAACCGTCAGCAGCTGGGGCTTTGCAATTACCCCCGAGGCGTTGTCGGCCGTCGCCCATGACATCGGTGAAACCACCATCCTGGCCCGTGCCGGTGGTGCGCCGACTCTCGCGGTGGGGATCGCACAGATCCTGCACAGTGTGCTGCCAGGTGAAAACACCATGGCGTTCTGGTACCACTTTGCGATCCTGTTCGAAGCGCTGTTCATCCTGACTGCTGTCGACGCCGGCACCCGTGCCGGGCGCTTCATGCTGCAAGACTTGCTGGGCTCCTTCGTACCGGCGCTCAAACGCACCGAATCGTGGACCGCCAACCTGATCGCGACTGCCGGTTGCGTGGCCATGTGGGGCTACCTGCTGTACCAAGGCGTGATCGACCCACTGGGCGGGATCAACACCTTGTGGCCGCTGTTTGGTATCTCCAACCAGATGCTGGCGGGTATCGCGCTGATGCTGGCGACCGTTGTGCTGATCAAAATGAAACGCCAACGCTACATCTGGGTGACCATGCTGCCGGCTGTCTGGCTGCTGATCTGCACCACCACCGCAGGCTTCATCAAGCTGTTCGACGCCAACCCGGCGATCGGCTTCCTGTCGCTGGCGAAGAAATACAGCGATGCCCTGGCCAACGGCCAGATCCTGGCCCCGGCCAAGAGCATCGACCAGATGCAACACGTGATCTGGAACGCCTACACCAACGCAACGCTGACGGCGCTGTTCCTGTTCGTGGTGTTCAGCATCCTGTTCTATGCGCTCAAGGTCGGTGTCGTCGCTTGGGGCAACAAAGAACGTACGGATAAAGAAGCCCCGTTCCAGGCTGTACCGGACGCTTGATCGAGGATTGCAGCCATGTTCAATGACATCAGTCGCCTCGGTAAATACCTCGGTCAGGCCGCGCGCCTGATGGTCGGCATGCCCGACTACGACACCTACGTCGAGCATATGCAAACCAAACACCCGGACAAACCGATGATGGACTACAAGGCGTTCTTCCGAGAGCGCCAGGAAGCCCGTTACGGTGGCAAGGGTGGGCCCAAGTGCTGTTGATTTAACGTAACTCTCCTGTGGGAGGGGGCTTGCCCCCGATAGTGGTGCGTCAGTGACAGATAAGTGCCTGACACACTGCTATCGGGGGCGAGCCCCCTCCCACATTTGTTTCAGTGTTCCTTCAAGGAGAATTTTTTGTCCTCTCCCATTCCAGTGACCGTCCTCAGCGGCTTCCTCGGCGCCGGCAAGACCACCTTGCTGCGCCACCTGCTCAAGGCCGAGCACGGCTTGAAAATCGCCGTGATCGAAAATGAATTCAGCGATGCCGGTATCGACACCCAGCTGTTGGGCGAAGAACCGGTGCAAGTCATGACCCTGTCCAACGGCTGCGTGTGCTGCACTATCCACACCGACCTGACCAAGGCCCTCTACCTGCTGCTCGAACGCCTGGACAGCGGCGAGATCGCCTTCGACCGCCTGGTGATCGAGTGCACCGGCCTCGCCGACCCTGCGCCGGTGGCCCAAACCTTTTTCATCGATGAGGAACTGCGCGAGCGCTACATCCTTGACGGCATCATCACCCTCGTGGACGCGGCCCACGCCGAGCACCACCTGACCCAGACCATCGCCCAGGCGCAGATCGGTTTCGCTGACCGCCTGCTGGTGAGCAAGCGTGACCTGGTGGACGACGCCACCTTCGAGGCTCTCAGTGAACGCCTCACACGCATCAACCGCCGCGCGCCGATCCGTGTGGTCGAGCACGGCAAGATTGAGTTAGCCGAACTGCTCGATGTGCGCGGCTTCAACCTTAACGCCGGCATGAGCTTGCGCCCGGTGAGCAAGGCGCCGTCCAGCGACCGTATTTCCAGCCTGGTACTGCGTACTGACCAGCCGCTGGATATCGACCGCCTCAGTGAGTTCATGAACGAACTGCTGGAAGACCATGGCAAGCAACTGCTGCGCTACAAGGGCGTGCTCAACATCGCCGGGGAGGACCGGCGCATGGTGTTCCAGGGTGTGCTCAAGCTCTACGGGTTCGATTGGGACACCGAATGGGCCGAGGGTGAGGCGCGGGAGAGTGTGATTGTGTTTATTGCCGATGAGTTGCCGGAAGACAAAATCCGCGAAGGCTTTAAGCGGGTTTACCAGGCGTAAAAAATCTATGGTCCCCCCCATTTTTGCAATACTGATTAACGGGCGATGTGGTTGGCTTGCTTAAATCTATCC